>CAZBWW010000016.1:0-21744 GCA_964496005.1 uncultured Candidatus Saccharibacteria bacterium
CTTTATACTTATTAGGTTCATAATTTCGGCGACTCTTATGAGTTCAGTAGCACGACTTTTATCAAATCCTTCCAAAATAGATTCTAAGCCTGGATCGTTCTTAATTCTTGAAAATAAACCGAGTTTGTTGAAATTGAAAATGACATAACTGAGTATTAAGTCATTATAGATTTGAGATGTACTTCGTTTCATTTGTACTCCTTATTCTAACATATATTTGATAATACTATATACGCTTTAGTGTTTTTTTATTTATTGAATTTACTTACATTAGTATATAAGATTCGAATAAAGTTCTGAACTGGGAGCCATATAACCCCATATTTTACATACAGCTACATTTAACTTATAATAACTTAAATTTCAATCAAACACACAGTCATAGGTGAGTAAATACTCACAAAGGGATGAAAGATGAATGTCGTCGATTACTTACGGGAGATTTATAAGATGTCTTTGGTGCCGTCGAAGAGACTTGTCACGGGAAACCCAGACAAGACTCTTGATACACTAAACAAGGCCGAGGAGAGGAGAGGGCTGGAGAAAATTCAAAGCAACACACCCACACCGGCACAAGAGGCTCACAGCCGTAGTCGCTACCCAAGAGGCGACCACGTATGGAGTGTAGCAGTACACAACCCAGCGTCGGTCGTCTTTTGTCTTTTTATAAACTAATCAGACTTTTAACTAAACTAACATTTATATTATTCAAATAAAGCTCGCGGTTAAGAAACATGTCCACTATGGGGAGCCGCAGTTTCACTGTTCAAACAACATATATAGCTAGAAAATATAGCTTAGCAACTTTTCAAATATTTCGAATCTTATTGCCAATATCAACAAAATTAACCCCAAACCAGCCTTAAGATAAATAGTATCGGAAAAACGGCGGTCCTTCCTTTTATTACCCAGAAAGTATAAAAATATGAACAAAATACCAGTAATCAGAAATCCCAACATAACAAAAAAGATAAGTTGAATAGCAAAAACATCGGTGGGTTTATAGTCAGTAAGTGTAACGTAAGCACCTACCAACAAAAACAATAATGCAGAGATAACCAATGCTGACAACAAAACGGGGTTTGAATTGCTTTTCCCAAATCTCTTCTTCATATAGTTTAGTAAATATTACCAAACAATAGTGAGTTGGGGTGTGGAGTAGACACAAATTTGCTTAAAAAGTTTGAATTCTAAATACGAAATTATATCAAATGTTTATGTTCTTATGTTTAGTGTAAAAATTACCATAACGACCTATTTAATTTTAAAGTGAAAGATTTCTGCCAACTCCTCCGGGCTTAACAATGAATGAAGATCAACAGAAACGCTGAGCATTAGCAAGTTTGAAATTCTTGCTTCTTGTATTAATTAGGCATACCATGGTAATAGAAATGACAAACGAAACGAACAGTAAAACTTGTCTTAAGTCCGCATGATCGCGGGCTTTTTTTGTTCCTATTTTATGTTGTGAGGAGGTGATTTAAATGAGAACTTTAAAAGTACTAACATTTATCCTTGTTTCTATGGCAGTTTTAGCCGTCACACCCTCGGCTTTTGCTGACAAACCATCTGACGTTGGATTTGATGACGCTGGTTACAATAACAATGCCAATCTATTTAATGGCACTGTAATGGGCTGGTGTATGGACAAAATAGGTGACCAAACCTATTGCAATACCTATTATGGGTACTGGGGCAACGACAAACTTATAATGAAGTGGAATAATGAATGGAATAGAGGTAATGACGAGGGGTGGACCGATCCAGAAGGATACAAAGCTTGGCTAAGCAATGAGTACAATGGCTCATACCCAGACGGTTCAGGTGAAACGTGGCATTACAAAATAGTTTGGATAGGAGATTATGTTTCAGATCCTGACTTAATTCCTGACGGCGGATACGGTATTTGGGGTCAGTTTGCAGTGATTATGGATCAAGGTGTAACCGGTCATGAACACATGTGGTTTGCACACGGAATACCAACAGGTTACGGTGCCTACTAGAAAAGAGAAAAAGGGAGCGGCCAACTTTCGGAAAAAGAAAAGTGGTTGGACTGCTCTCTTTTTTGGTTTAAATTTTGCCTAAGAGTGGAAAATAATTTTAGATTAAATACCACATAAAGTTTATTAGCGACGGGTTGACTTTGTCTTATTGTAATTCATACTTCTCAAGCAATTTTTGATTACCCTCAATCTGATATCTCAATAATTCCGAATAAACTCCTTCCTTTTCAGCTAGTTTGCCGGGTGAACCTGAATCAACAATTTTGCCGCCTTCCAGTACAACAATCCTATCAGCATTTTGAATTGTCGAGAACCGGTGAGCGATAACAATTACCAACCGGTCTTTCATTAATTCCTCCAGCGCATCCTGAACTAGCCTCTCACTTTTGGCGTCAAGAGAACTTGTGGCTTCATCAAGTATCAAAATCGGTGAATCAGCAAGAATTGCCCGCGCTATTTGTATACGTTGCTTTTGCCCACCGGACAACCGTACACCCCGCTCTCCAATCTCACCATAAATACCTCTCTCAAATTTCATCACAAAGTCGTACGCATTTGCTTTTTTTAGCGCGTCTATAACCTGTTCTTCATTAGCATCGGCTTTTCCATAAGCTACGTTTTCAAAAACAGTAGACGAGAAAAGTTCACTTTCCTGAAACACTAAAGAAATGTGAGATCTTACATCAGTATGCGTCAAATCCTTAAAGTCAACATTATTCATGCTAATTTTCCCGGAAGTAGGGTCGTACAGCTTTAAAATAAGATTAATCAGTGTTGTTTTTCCTGCCCCACTATGCCCAACCAGTGCGACTGTTTCTTTTTTGGAAAATTCCACAGTTAGATTAGCTAACACATCTGCGCTGTTTTCATAATGAAACGAAACATTTTCAAAGCTAATTGAGGGTTCTTCAAACCGGCGTTGTGGCCCTTCTGTAACAAATTCCTCGACAGACTCAAGTCCCAGTATTTCAACATATTCTTTGGAACCTGCCTCCGCCACTTGAATCTGCTCTAAAATATAGCTCATCCCAAACAATGGCCAGCGAACTTGAAAAAGATACTGCAAGATCAACACCACTTCCCCAATAGTAAAAACACCTAAAAAAGCATTGCGAAAAACTATTAAACTAATGATGACAATAACAATCTCAAGCCCAAAATTTCGAAAAAAACTTAAAATGTGATATTCGACCGATTGCTTGTCATAAATTTCAATACTTTTAGCAGAGTTATCGGACACAAACTGCCACTCTTTTTGTTGTGTGTTATAGCTTTTAACCAAACGGATGTTGTTAATTACCTCCTGAATACGGCCACGCGACACATCATCAATTTGGTTTTTACTGACTTCACGCGTACCCCATTTTTTAGTCGAATAGTGGCTGATGTAAATGTAAAACGGGAAAATAAAAAAGACCATTAGCGCAATAGGGATGCTGTAAAATGCCAAAACCACAATAAGCAAAATACTTCTAATAAGCGCGGGGACAATAAAATTAGACAAGTCCCCAAAAAATTCCCGCAGCGAAGAAATACCGCGACCAAGTTGGTTTGCGATCTTACCTGAAATTTGGGTATCGAAATAAGCCTGCGGTAGTGTAAAAACTTTTCGGTAAAATGTTTCTATGAGATATTTGCCCATGCGCGCCTTTGTATAATCACTTAAGCGTTGACTCACTTCTTCCAAAATTACTGTGAAAATGCTTATCATAAACAGTGCGGCGATTAGTACGTACAATGTCTGCATATTTCCAGTACCCTGAGTGAGCTGCAAATCAATTTCATCGACCATTAGTTTTATAATGTATGGAGAGACAAGACTTAGAGCCGTGGTTACAATTATAAGAACGGATAGAATATATATAAATTTGTGGTACGGTTTGGCAATGCGCAAAATCTGTACTATGTTTTTCATTAGGCTATTGTACTCATGTTGCGGGTGGGAAGCAAAGAGAAGTTACTGCGTCATTTCTGCAACCACTATCTGGGGTTGAGCTAGAGAATAAAATTGAAAACATGTACAGATTAACTGATCATGAATACTTACACCACGGTCAATTAGTGGTGATGTTTAGGTTGGCCGGTGTTGAATTGCCAAAAAGAGTCGAGAAAGCTTGGGATTTGTAGTTTTCTGATTTCAAGGTAAAATTTGTGTTATAATCAATAATATGGACAACGAGCATAACATAACCTTAAACGAAATTTTAACTGATATTTTAAAGGAGATGTATTCAAGTTTTGGTAATGAGGACATGTCGACATCCCTTTCAGTTAATATTATTTTTGATGAGACACACCGCGTAAGTAAATTTGATAACTTAACGGTCGACGGCTTGCCCAAAATGCCAACCGCAGACCTTGTGGAAAAGATTAACTTACTATCTGCCTCAATAAATGAACTTCCTGAAAAATACAAACTGACTAGTTGCAGATTTAGCGTTGAGCCGGGTGGAAATATGAATATAACCCCCGTTTATAGTCAAAACTAGGGTTTTACAATGGGTAGACTGTGGTTGCTACTTTGGAAATATTCCAACTTCAACATCTCACTTACCTTTCGGCAGCTCAGGCATTCACTTTATATAAAACTATCCCCACCGCAACCGACAAATTCAAGCTATCAATCTTACTGCTTTGCGGAATTACTACGCTAGTACAGTTGCTATGAAAACTCTCATCTAAGCCATCTGCTTCACTGCCGAATATAAGTGCAAAAGGCTCTGCAAAAGTAACCGTGTTCAGGCTTATTTTTCCGGTAGTCATAAATGAGTACATATTGTGTGTGAACATCTTTTTATACTCGTCGTAACTGCTAAAATACTGAAAATTTACCTGAAAAACCGCACCCATGGATGCTCGAACGGTTTTTGGGTCAAATATGTCTGCTGCTGGTCTAATTATGACTAGGTTATCCATGTTAAAACCCAACAGTGTCCTGCATATCGTGCCTAAATTGCCCATGTCCTTTATACCTACCAAAACGAGGTGATTTTTATCATGAAGTACCTTGCTTTCGTATTTCCTAAATACACCCACAGCATAGCAATTTTCCTTGCCTGCCAACTTGGTTATTATCGCATCGGCTACTTCGATCTTAATATTTAGCCTTTGGCAGAGCGCTTTTATTTTTTGAACGCCCTCATTGGTTGTGGCTTTGGAACTAATTAGGACCTTTAGAACAGTGTTTGATTTGTGTGTAAGTAATTCTAAGGTTGGAAATGCTCCTAGCGCATAGGTATAGTCGGAGTCTTTTTTGTATGGTTTGAGTTTTTCTATGTTGGTCATTTTTGTTTTTTGCTTGTTTAGGTCAAATTTTTAGTTAGGTTAACTACATGATACTATGATTAACAAGATGAGTAATGGAATCTCAAAACTAGCGGCTGAAATGGGTGAAACAGCTGCTAGAGCAGAATTTTATGAAAACATGTTTGGTAGGTTTCCGGTTACGACCAGAAATGCTTACGACTCAATTAAAACAGCACTTCAAACTTTAGAAACTTATGTGGATGGCGTGGGAGACGCTTTAGAAAACAGTAATAGTGCTGCTGCAGTCATTAAACAAATTACCGGTAAAAGTAGTGAGGAAATAGACATTGTCAGGCTGGTCCGCGGTGCTGAAGAAGCAGGGTACTTTTGGGCAAAGGAAATTAAAACGGAAGAAAGAACTAATGAATATGGCGAAGATATGAATTATTATTATGATATCTTTTATATACCTGCTTTATCACAAATTTGTGAAGCAGCTAGGAACGAGGGTTTTGAGATTACGGTAGATGAACTGGAAATTAGTTTAATGGAATATTCAAAAGCTATAACTGACTCGATTGCTGTGGACTTAGAAAGTTCTAAAACCGCATAATTTAGTGGCTAGTATTACTTTTCTCTACTTAACTTCCTAAATAGCTAACTCCACCATTCTAAATGCTACAATATTGAGGTGGTTACATTAGACGAACAACGAGATGCCCTTTTGGCATTAACAAGAGCAGAAAAACAAAAGCCAGGTAAACTGTATATGCAAGTTAGACAATCACCATTTATGGCAGAGAACGGCAAATACGGGGAAAACTATGTATTCGATACCTTTAGAATAACTACGTTAAGATCAGTGTTAAGTGGACCTGTTGATTCAATCGTATTTTCATCGGAAAGAGGAAGTGTGGATGTGCGTAGGAAATATGTGCCGGCGGCATTCAGCGTCGAACTAACGTATTATCCATTTGGAAACACCACAAGAGAGGAGATCACAGCACCCAAACCCACAACACGTGGTAGAATATTGTCCTTATTTCACGAAATTGCCCATACACAAAAAAAGATAACGTACTCAGAAGAACAGCTAACACAACTGGAAAATGCCTATGCGGCAATAAGAAAAGGAGGATTTACGAGTGAACAAGCGAATCTTGTAATAAATGAGGAACGGGAATGTTGGGAAGTGGCATTTAGCATTGCCGCTGAGATAGATAATGAGATTGGGTCTGATATTATTTCAGGCATAACCGAGGCTGAACTACATGAGTATGCGAATGCAAGAAGTGGAAGCTATCAGGAAGCAGTAAGTCAAGTAAATGTGTAATTCCTTATGAAAAAGCTAACACAATTCAAACAAATAAACCAAAATATTAAAGCTCTAATTGACCAGTTTCCCGAAAACCAAACGGCCGATATATTAGTCGACAAATGGAGTCTTAAGGATATTGTGGCTCATCTAAATAACTGGTTGGTTCATGACATCGACTGTTTAACCGCACTAAAGGAAGGTAGAGAGCCGTATTGGGAACCGGATGTTGACACATTTAATGCACAAGGTATTGTGAAAAGAAAAGCCCAAAGCTGGCAGCAAATCTACACTGAATTTGTTACTTTAGGAAACAATTTGGTGTCCATTTACGAAACCCTCCCGAATAACCTGTGGAATAAACCAATTTGGAAAAACAAAAAAGAGCAAACAGCTCACAAATTCTTGGATGAGGATATTTTACATTGGGAAGAGCATTTGGATGAAATACAGGAAAAAACAGTAAAAAGTAAATAAAAACTGCCAGTTTTGTAAATTCCATGAAGGAAAAACTGTGTACGGGTCAACGCGCTTTACACACCACCAAACTCTTTTTTAGACAACTGAGAAACCTCTTGTACAAAAAACGATTTCACACTTTCCCACTCACTATCCACTTCTTGAGCCCTTTCCGGCAGTAACTCTGCATCATCAAAATATACTAATGATCTTAAAATATGTGGGGTAAAACTACCTTGGCGATTATATTTCTGTTCATTTAACTTTAATAAGTAATCCAAAGACCAGCCTTTGCTTTTCAGAATCTTATAGATATCAAAAAAATCTCTTTTTAAGCCTCTTCCGGCAATCGCTTCCACTTTCATGGCTGCGATGTCTTCTACAGATGCGATAGTAAAGTTCAAAAATGGAGTTAGCTCTTTCAAAAGCGGATACTGATAATAAAATAGACTTATCTCGGTGTCGGCTGATTTTCCATGCACAGTTTGCCAGGCCGTTGATATAGGTTGGAAATCACTTATTTCTTTAGTAAATTTCTGCTTCAGCTCTTCAATATCAAATTCTAGCGGAGAATAAATATCCAAATCGTAAGAATTTCTATGATCTAGCCACAATGCCAGTGCTGTACCGCCTGCAAGATAACTTCCGGAAGGTACGATTTTATTTAATATACCCAAGATGTTCTTTGCGTTTTCTGTAAGTCTTTGTTTAAACATAAAATTTCGTCTTGTGGAACGGCTAGATAGTAACTCCAAAAATACGTTTCTCTGGGCGTTAGAATTTTCGACGTTCTAAGGACAAATGCGATATCTTCATTCGAATATGTATGTGTCATCCACTTCCACCCCGCAAGCGTAGAATTCTTCAAAAGAGTTTGAATAATATAATTTTTATCCTCGTCAACATTAAGTTTTTGGATATCAGAGCTTGGAAATAGCACTTGTAGTTCGTGAGGCACTTGATTCATACGAGTATTATACTAAAGGGGTTGCTAAAGTTCTATAATAAGAGCTAAATTCTGAGTGTCATAATTACTAAGTGAGCAAAAAAGCACTTATTTTCTACCCACTAACAGCTGTGATCATATATACGATGTGGTTCTTTGGACTGTTCGAAAGCACCCTTATTTTAACCATCGCTATTATTATGTTACTAATAACTTGGTTTGGCTTGTTTTCAAAACCAATTAGCTTTTCATTTAACGTGGGTTTCAAGCCGGCAAGTGGCTGGTCAAAATCAAGTCTGAAACAAGTTATATTATATTTCTTAATCTCACTTATTATAGTTGGACTTTTGTTTGCTCTTTACACTTTTTATATGTTTGGCTCTTGGGAAGCTATTTTAACTGATGGGTTTGTTGCCATGACAATCTTGTTTACAGCTTTTTTATGGATTGTGATCTTTGTTTTAAAGACTTTCTATCAAACTTTGATTCAAGATCGCTCATAAAAAGTTACCACATTTAGATAAGTTGTTGTGCTTTTGGTTGTACACTAAATAACAGTTTTCCAATGGATTGGCTCGGAGAATTCAAAACCTTGCGTGCGTATGGTAGTATGTAAATAGTCCCACTGGAACCCATAGTAAGGAGAGTTGAATAATGTCAAACCCAATACGACGTCTCATTAAAGCAAAGGCTGTTGCTGGTCAGCTTCAAGCTGATCATAATAGCACACCAGATGCTCTTGCAGCCGCAAGGCGGGAGTTGAGGGCGGCGCAAGATGCATGTCGGGATGCCGGACTGGAACCGGCTCAAGTAATGTATATGCAGGACGGCAGCATGCCCACCGCTCCACTATGAAATTGCCCTTCGGTTCTTTTACCACACCCCACCTTGGGTTTCCCCAACAGAGACCCAAGGTGGAGCTTTTCCACTTTTAACAAGTTTCTCCTCTTGACAAAGCTTCTTCACTTAATCGCATGCTATACTCAACACCATGCAACTTACCTTTGAACCCAGCTACGACTTTCTAGATAAAGCACCCGGTCAAATGAAGGCTCTACTAGACCCACTAAGAACTGAGCTAAAAAGAGAACCTACCCAAGAAGAAATTCTCACTAGAGCACAAAAAGTATTTCCAATTGCAGTTGAAGAATATAAAGCTATTTGGCACAAACACGGCTCTGCAATAATTCAGGCGTGGGAACAACAAACCGAACTTAAATTTGACACCACTCCTCTTAAAGCATATGTACGCGAAACATTCAGTAGGGTATTTCACCCAAATTCGAATCGACCAAGCGACTGGCGTGGTTTAAGGCTACGAGCAAGTTACACACCGGAAAACAAAATGGGAACTTTAACTCATGAACTCGGCCATATTTTGCTTTATGATAACTTAACTTACCCAAAAGGGTTTACGGCCCAAAAAGCCAAAACACCGGAAACAATCGAAATAGATGAGATGGCCTATGCTCTTGAAAATCACAAATTACTAGATTTAGTGCTGTTTGATGTCTGGACAACAGTTTTTGGTGAGGAATTTGCGCGTAAACAGGTTGAGGTCGAAAGCGGTCGACAATGGTTTTATAAAAAGGCGTGGGAGTGGGCGCTTAGTTTTGACAAAGCTACCCGCCTACAAAAATTTAAAGAGTTTACAACACTTCCCTAATCTTCTCAAGTAAAAGCTCAAACTCTGTATATCCTGCGGTTGCGTTTAAATGCCCACCGGCTTTCACAATTGTATAGTTAGCATTCAGTTTTTTTGCCAAATCATCTGAAATTGCTAGGTCTATATACTTGTCGTTATCACCATTAAGCATATAAATATTTTGACCATTTTTCTTTATCTTGTCCCAGTCAAATGCTTTATCTACAAAAGTTTTATTTATCTCATCAACCGGATGGTTAAGCAGTTGATGAAAGCCGGAAACCAGTTCTCATCTGGACTACCATATGCGCCATGGATGATAAAGATTTTCATATGTTGATTTTAACAAAAATAGCCGATATTTATATGAATGTACTATAATTACCATAAATACACGGACTACGTGTAAAAGGCTATAAGGAGACAGAGAAATCATGTCAGTAGAGAAGATTTTGGTGTGGATAGCGGTAATTCTGATATTCTTTTTCCCCATCCTGCTGGGGTTAATTTGGGAAAGAATTTACATTGCCAAGCACATCATCGGACGATGGTTTGCAAAGAACTGATTGCGCTACGACTAGCGTTTCTGAAAAGCGAGTGGTATTTAATAATATCGTTCGCTTTTTACCTTCCAGTACAGATTTTTTAGATACAGCGCACTCCTACAAAAGCGATACCCATCTTTTTAGCTTTCTTCACCGCTATTTAACGCTTTTTTGGACAGTCTTTCAAGCTCTGTAAGTTTAACCTTCATTTAAGCTCCTTTTCTAAATTAATATAATACTCCTCTCGCTTCTTAAAAAGCACCTCAAACCGCTTTTTTGAGTAGTCAGTGATGAATAACGGTAATCTTGTTTCTCTAGTTCCCTTCATATACTTACTGTTCCCCACCTCATCAAAACTTGGGATTGCAAAATCAACATCAAGTCCGCCAAGCGTGTCTGCCTCCATCAAAACTAATTCATCTGCATCCTTTAGATCACTCTTTTTGTCATGCACCGTTACTAAATGCAGTATTCTCGCTTTTTGAGCTACGGTTACTGTATCGTAAACTTGGTTTTTAAGCAATTCCGCCATCCTCTGCGCACTAATAGCAGCGTGGGTTTTCTTGGCTTCCATATACTCATCAAAGGGCAAAGCTTCCCCAGGTCTGTAATACTGGGAATAGCCCCAATCGTGCGCGTATGCTGCAAGTACAAGCACTACAGGATCCAGGTTAAGATTAGGGTTTGCCTTAATAATTTCTTTTACATAATGCACAACTGCTGTCGTGTGAGGTACATCCCATGTTGGGTTACCCTTGGACAGGTCGGAGAATATGGTATCTTTGGTGAATTTTTCGATTTCTGCGGGAATCATTGGCTGTATTATACAGAAAAATAGTTAGAGTTGGGTTGGTACTGTAAACAAACAAGTGGTAAGACTATAGTACTTTTACAAATTTGAAAAACTGATTATAATACTTACATGCCCAATATATCAGACTTTCCAAAGTACCTTTTTTCAAGAAAAATGAGGGTGTTTGTGGCTGAACTGCCTATTTATCCCCTTGTTTGTGTACTAATTATCGTAATGTATGGGCTTACTGGCAGACTTGGTAATACGCCCACACAATGGATCCTTGAGGGTGTACAGATTATCGGATTTATAACTGCTGTTGGTTTTATAGATTTTCTGCTTACTTCAAGAAAAAAGTAAAATATTGCTTTTAATTGCAAAAAACTCTATTCTATTTGGGATGAGGGGGCTTATTAGTAAAACTACCTTAGCATTTATTGCACTTTTCCTGCTCTTCGGGTGCATTATTCTTCTTTTTCGGGACAATTCTGCTGTTATTAAGACTGCAACATTATTATTGTCCGTGACAATGTTTGTTGCCGCTCCGGTCTTAATCGTCCGTAGTTCCCACTACTTCTCTCATTATAGGAACGAGGTAAAAAAAGAATCCAAAAAAAGCGGTGTGCCTGGTTTTCTATTATTTTGGCCCAATATATTTGTTAATCAGTCCCTATCTGCGATTGCTACAGGAATACTTTTGATAATAATGGGCATAGTTTTTTTTAGGTACTTTCTATTGTTGTAATATATAACGCACTATAATTGTCAAAATGGTAAACTATACCAATGGCAAAACCAGGTGATTTTGATTTTTACTGCGAAAAAGCGCTTACAGGCAAAACACCAATCAAAAAGGTATATGAGTCACCCAAAGTATTAGCCTTTTATCACACACAGCCTTCATACAACACACATATAGTAATAATCCCAAAAGAACATATACACGATCTAAGGTTTGCAGACGCTGCCATTTTGGCTGAAATACTTGCTGTTGGGCAAAAAATAGTAAAGCAAATGGCTGTAGATGTTGATGGGACAAGAGTAATTACAAATGTGGGTAAATTTCAGGACACACCTCATTTACACTTTCATGTTGTTAGTGATGGAGGTTATTTGGATGTACGTGTCGACTAAACTGCACCGCTAAACACGAGCATACCAACTCATGTTATCATTGACAAATGGATACACTATTTATAACCCAACTATTAACTATAGCCACAATACACCTACTTGCCGTAATGAGTCCGGGACCTGACTTTGTATTAATTAGCCGGAACAGTTTAATTTATTCGAGAAAAACAGGTATTTACACTGCACTTGGGCTGTCAATGGGTATTTTGGTGCATGTTGTGTACTCAATAATAGGAATAGGCTATATAGTATCAAGGTCAATGCTGTTATTTTCTGTTCTAAAGTTTTTGGGGGCGGGTTATCTGTTTTACATTGGGTATAAAACTTTAACTGCAAAAAAGCCTGTCGAGTCGACAGCAGTAACACAAGTTGAGCAAAGTCTTTCCCGCTTAGAAGCCGTTAAAATGGGTTTTATTACAAATGTAACAAACCCTAAAGTAACTTTGTTCTTTTTAAGCTTATTTACTCAAGTTATTAATCCGGAAACACCAATTTCATGGCAGGTTGTATATGGCTTTGAAATGGCATTTGTTACTTTTTTATGGTTTACGATTGTTGCAACAATATGCTCGTTTAGGTTAATAAAGGAGCGGTTTACAGGCATTCAGTACTATCTCGAAAAGATTATGGGCGGAATTTTGATTGCGTTTGGGATTAAGCTTGCTGTATCAAAGGTAAATTAGCGCGGATTAAAATCCGGTTTGCAAAAACCAGGTTGATGGGTTAAATTTACGGTTGACATGCTGGAGGAGTCGTTGGAGGTGAAGATATAAGAAAAGCTGACAGATGCCAAAATCAGACTAAGGAGTTTGACACATGAAACACATAGGTATCAACGAATTTGCCAGGATGCTTGGGCAAGCCGATTCCAGAGATGAGGGGTTGTGGGGTTTTCTTAAGGCCTGTTCTGCAATAGACCCAGATCAGACCTCGAAAACTCTTGCAGAGATGGAAGGTGCTATGGGTTGGATATGGTTTATACACTGGTGGTAACTTATCACTCCACTGGTTGTTGATAACCTACTGACCACAATATACCGCCTTGGGTTTCCCCTCCCAGAGACCCAAGGTGTGTTTTTCTTAAACCCGATATCATACTTATAACTAAGTTTTAGTACTAAACAATTTACTTAAAAAGCACAACAGTATTCAACAAAACTCCGTATCCGTTCGTGATCAATATCATTAAAATCAATAATCGGAACTATTGGTACTACAAAAGAAATCAACTTATTGTAGGCTAAAATTCCATTAAGTACCTGAGCAGTCTGGCGTGCTCCGAAATCACGGTTGCTTTCATTGCTTGAAATAACGCCAATAATTTTGTGCGCATACGCTTCTTTGCACTTTAGTGAATCAAAAAAATTCTTAAGCGGTGAGGGAATCCCACTATGGTAAGTAGGTACAACAAATACCAGTAATTCAGCAGCGACCATTTTTTGGATATCAGCTACCTGCTGCGGATTTGCATTTTCAAGCGTAATATATGTACCATGAAAAAGCGCGGTAAAATTTTCAAGTGTTATAAGCGACACACTATGTCCCAACTGCTCCGCGTGTTCCACCACCGCACTGGAAACCACCATCGATTGGTTATTTAGTCTATTTGTGCCGTTAATTATTGTTATTTTCATATTTTTTTGTAAATTGCTTTAAAACCGCGTGTGCGTCAGAAAGCAGCATTTCGTAATGAAATGGCAAAATTTTTTCAAAATCATACGTTAATAGCTTTTTTGCACTTTCCAGCCGTTCATGCACATTTCCGGCAAAACCGTCATTGTGCGTCATAAAGTCATATATTTCACCAGTAGCAGCCCCTTCAATATGATCGCCGGTAAACAAAATTTTGTTTTTACGGTCGAATATCACAGAACTACCGGGAGTATGCCCGGGCGTATGAATTACAATCAAATTATCGCTAAAGTGAAAATCAGTATCAAAAAACACATCCGGTTTAACTGTAAGCCATTCATCATGTTTGTCGGCTTTGTGCAGATATATTTTCGCCTTATACTTTTTCTGCAACACTTTACCCTCACCCCCGGTTGGTCCGTGGCTCAGAAAAAGCTTTAGTGGTTTTCCAAAATGAGAAATAAAATCTTCATGTTCTTCGGTAAGAGTCTGCGGACCATCAACCAGTACAATGAAATCCGGTTCTTCAATTAAATAACTCCCTACAGCTTCACCATAAAACTGCTGTTGCGGAAATCTGTACACATTTGCCGCCAACTTCAACTGCTGATTTACCTCTGTCTTATAGCCATGAGCAACCCAATCCGAAATGCCACCAGAATATTCAAGCAAATTTGTGTATCCGAGTTTTTTAAGGTTTTCATAGCACCTTACGCTGGCATTGCATGTAAATCCGTCACATGACGTAATTATTAATGCACTTTTATCCTCCAACAAACCCTCCGCCTTTTCAGAAACATATTTCCACCTTAAATTAACGGCTCCCGGTAGGTGTTCCCAGTTGTAATAATCGACACCGCGGCAATCTAACAACACAAATTTTTCACCGGTATTTATTAAAGTTTTTAATTCTGTAGTTGAAATTTCAGTCATACCTTAACTGCGATACACAACTGTCTATGAAGCTTTTTGCGTTAGTTAGCGCATTTTTACTTGGTCTGCAGTATAAATACTTGCCGTTCTTTTTACACTCTATAACACCTGCGTCGGCTAATTCTTTGATATATGTGGAAACTGTTGATTGAGGTAAATTAAGGTCTTTTACAATAGCACTTACACAATTTCCCGTATAACCGCTTTGGTTGCTAATATCGCAATCGCAGCCTTCAGTTAAAATTTTTAGGAAGATGTTTAAGCGCAAAGGGTTACCAAGCAATTCAAACGTTCTGTTAACTTGATTTATGGTTTCAGTCCTATTCATATCAGGTTTTTCCGATGTGTTTAGATTATATCGAGAATTTTCGATGTGTCAATTCTAAATTTAGAAAAAGTTATAAAAATAATAATAAAATAAGATAAAATTAGATCAAACAATATGCTCACAGAATTACAAATCGCACAAGGCGAAAATGCTGAAAATAGTAATGGCGAATCCGCAGGGTTGCAGGCAAAACAACAAACGGAAAGTGCTGCCGCACAACCTTCAACACAACCGGCTGCACAGTCTGGTGAAATCGAAACACTATTAACCCCAGACGATATGCTCGAAAGATTGCGTGATCCAAATTATTTACCGACAATGGCTGACATAGAATTTGCATTTGTAAGAGAAAGCGATCTCTATAATAAATCAGGTAAATACGACCCACTTACAGGTTACGTAAGCGTATCGCGTATAAGATGGATAAATTTTTGCCACGATAAAAAAAGACCAACTTATGAGTTTTTAACCAGAGAGTTTATAAATGCATTGGGAGACTATTTGATTGAAAGGGTCGAAGAAATTAGACAAACTCCTGGACAACAAATAGTGATAATGGAGGTTGCAGCAGGAAACGGCAGGATGACGCATTTTTTGGGTAAGCGGTTGATGGAGAGAAATGCACACAACATAGTAATTATACCTACCGACTCAGGAGAATGGGAACTTAAACCCGATTTTTATGTGAACCGCCTTGACTATCGAGAGGCACTAGACAGGTTTATGCCACAAATTGTTATTTGTTCGTGGATGCCACAATTTACAGATTTTACTACAAGCTTTAGAGAATGCCCATCTGTGCAAGAATATATTTTAATAGGACACTCGGACTCGGATGTCTGTGGCAATGCGTGGCAAACTTGGGGTCATCTATATGATGAGAACCAAGAACAGCCGGAAATTCCGTATGAACGTGATGGTTTCCATCGAGAAGACTTAGACTCTATAAGCAACTTACAAATAGGAATGTCTGACAGCCCCGGCAGGTATGGATATTCTCGTACTGTTTCATTTAGACGAATGTAAAAATATCTAAAGAACTGCCTTCTCAGCCTTTCTACGCAACCACACCTTCTCTGCTTCATCCGCTAACACTCCCGTAACAATTTCGGGTACAGGACCAAAATGTAGTGGAAACTTTTCGGACAGTAATTCGTCTTGAAGAATCTGCCATCGTGAATATCCTCCCATGTCTTTTGACAGTAAAGAAAACACAACCCTACCAAATCTTAGCTCTCGCATCATAAAAGCACACATCGGACAAGGCTCAAAATTAGAATAAAAAGTACAATCAGTTAAGTTTTTTGTGCCTAAAAGCTTTTGAGCCTCCATCATTGCTAGCATTTCCGCGTGATCTGAAACCAACCCTGTCGTATGTGCGTTGTTCTTTGCTTCACACACAATTTCTTCACCCCTCACAATTACACACCCAAAGGGCATATCGCCTACGGCATACGCATGTTCAGACAGTTCGATGCATCTTTTTATGTATTCTTTGTCGGACATTTTGTGGGTACTTTTTTTATCTCGTTTGAATCCCATTTACAAGTCCCTTATACGCTTCGTCTTTGTCCTTCTCCATCTTTTGCTTCCTCGATTTGTCTTTCAACCACACCATTAAAACTGTATAACCGAAAACAACCCCACCCATAAAAAATTTAACTGCAACTAGAAGTACTGTGTCTGAAATAAATGCATCAAGTGAAAAAAGTGCTATAAACATCAAAATAATGAATAAAAGACCAATATAACCCATTTTCTTAAAGGTTTTTTCGTCTATATGTACTTCCATATGTTTATTTTACACCAAAAGTAAAACCTCAACACACTTTCAAAAACACACAACGGCTGGTTTCTGGGTAATTTTCTTAACAATCCACCATACACAACAGCTGCAAAACCTATCATAGAGATAACTAACCCAACATAAATATAAGGATTAAAGTAATATAAAATTACTTTTTCACCAACGATTACATTTGCAACTTGCAAATACCCATAATCATCACTAGTAATCAGTTGGCGATTTTTATCTGATCTCCACCATTTGGAGTACTTAACAGCTGTTGAGATAACATTGCCAGATATATTTCGATTCTTCGAAGTAAAAGGCACAAAAACCGGATTATTATCTGTTCGTTTAATAAAAACCGTTTCTTCAACTTTATTGTTAACTTTGTATAAATAAAGTTTTTCATCCCAATTTAAATTTGTTCGCAAGTTACGGTAATTGAAAAACTTATCTTGTATTGAAAACGACTCAAAATCACTTAGCAAACTCTCCATCGATATGGTACTCAAAAATTTTAATCCTTCGCTGTCAATTTTTTTTGTACTTAAAATATAATCTACATACTTCCCGATATCTGCAGTATTTCCATTGGCTAATAATTTACCATCGTCCGAGGGACTATAAAAATATTTAAAAGAATTTAAGGTGTAAAGATTGGAAATAGGAATTTGATATGGGTATAAAAAGACATTTGGATTATCCTTAAAGATAAAAATTCCCGGTTCTAATTTACTTAACGCATTATAAGGAGGAACTTCAAAAATTTCTTTTTTGTGCATCTTTGCGAAATTAAAGCTGTAAGTATTATTCCCAAAAATTGATGGTCCCAAGAGTATCTCAGCATAGACACTGCAACAAATACCAATTAATATTGCCGATATTATGAATTTTCTTTTTACATCACTTGCAAATTTTAAAAAAAATTCAGAAACAAAATGAAATCCGTATACTACCATTATGTACATTGGAACAAAAACAAAAATCATAAAAGCGGGAATAATAGTTACCCTATTAAACGGAAACAACAGAAAAAATGAATTTGATAATCGATTATTTGTAACTAGAATAAAACCGATAAAAATAGATAGAGCACAAAATCTCAAAATCATATCAATTCGCTTTTTTTTCAAGACACTATATGTCAAGCAGACCAAACACACCAGAAAAAAAATAGTTGCAATACTCCCGGGAGTAAACAGCGCAGCCCCAAATAAATGTCTAAATGGTGGGAAATATGATAAAAAATCCATAATTGGAATCTTATCGACCCTCCAATCTGTAACTACTTCAGAAATCCTGCCAGTACTATGTTGCATTAAATCTATAAAAGGTATGAGTTTGATTGCATAAACAGTAAAGGCTAAAGCTGGAACTAACAGCATGCACTTAAAATTTTTAAAAAATTGTTTCCCAGACAACACAAACCAAAAAAGTCCCCAGAAAAACCACAACGCAATAACCATATTTAAATTTCCTTCGAAAGAAAGCCCAAAAACAAGTCCTAAGAATACTAGATCAGAAATTCTCCGTTCTCTGAAGTACAAAATTGTAAACAATAGAATTAATGGAATCCATTTATACACATAAAGGTATTCAATACCAACACCGGGCGACAGACGCATAGTAACAAAACCATTAAAAGTAAATACGATTGCACCAAACAAAGAAGTTATAGTACTAAATTTCAGTTCTTTAAAAAGGAGCAAAGAAAATAGTGAAATTAAGAACAATTGGAAAAAAATAAATATATTCGCTACTAAATAAACGTCGGATGACAAAAGTAATAGAAAATTAAAAGGTGAAAAATAAGTGGACATGGGGTTTGCAAATGCATCGAATCCGCCACCAAACCTACTATTCCAAATTGGCGGCTGTCCGTATTCAAAAATGGACTCTCTAAAAAAATGCATAAGTGGTATCTGAATGTTGTTGAAGTCTTGTGCAGCAAATGTTTGATCATAAAAAAGGTTTTTGTTAAAAAAAATAATTAATAACAAGAATAAAAATATTAATGGTAAAAAGAGTTTCCTTATATTCAGTTTGAATCTATAAATAATAAAAACTAGATATGCTGTGGGAGCAAAAATGATAAAAACGAGAAGAACTTTGTTAATGAAGTCTACCATCTTGTTTGTTAGTTTAATTCAAATGCTAAAAAAAAGACACACCACCACTCGCAATTCTTTTGCAAATATGTAAAAATTTATTTGTGAAGTTAATACTTGTGGTCTTTTGTTTAATGGTAGGTACTATAATAGCTTTAGCTATACTTAGTACACCGACTGCCAATTCACTTTCAGCATGTATGGATCGGTACCTTGAAGGGATAAATAACAACGGCTCTTTGGAAAAACAGCAGCAGTGGAGCAAAGAGCTTGCCTGCAGAAACGGCAAAGATTTAGTCCTTGAGCTACAATCATGCTACAGCGAAGCTGAGAAAGAAAGTGTGGTACCTTTTGAGTTTTTTATTATCCCCCTTTTAAAACTCACTGGAAGGGACACAATGGGCGCTGATATAAATAGAGTTATTACAATACACAACTCAGCGTGTCCGGGCTATCAGATTCAAATTGAAAAATAATCAAATGTACAAGTCAAAAAAAGCTTCTCGAAACTTTACGATTTAGTATTGTTACTCTTACCGTCCTTCTGTGCTTTCAGTTCTTTCCGCGCATTAAGTTCTTCCATCAACCCGCCGCTTAAAATACCGGTGGGTAATGCGATTACACCAATACCTAACAATGCAATTACCGAACCCAACACCCTGCCAACAGCTGTAATCGGGTACAAATCACCGTATCCAATGGTAGTTAATGTTATGACCGCCCACCACATACCATTGCCCGCGTTTGCAAATTTATCAGGTTGAGCGTTGTGTTCGGCATAATACATTAATAACCCGGCAACAAACACAAGTACGAGTACAAATCCAAAAGTCATAGCCAATTCTGTTTTTTTCCGGTTAAATACACCTGCTAGTAAAGACATAGCATTGTTTATTCGTTCTAGCTTAGAAAGTCTAAAGAGCCGTACTAATCTTAATAGCCTAAAGATCGCCAAATTCAAACTGGTGAAGAAGGAAATGTACGGTGGAAACGTAGCTAACGCGTCTATTATGCCATACGCGCTAAAAATATATTTCCGCCTTGCCTGTTTTGGTTCCAAATTAGGAAATTTTAGATCTGCTGTCCATACTCGCGCGACATAGTCAAAAGTAAAAACAATGGTAATAACTAAGTTAATAATCCCAAACAATACCATGTGGTTCGCAACAAATGTTTCGTAGGTTTCAAGAAAAAGCGTTGCAATACTTATTAATACCAAAAGTGTTATATAGTACTCATATTTTTCTGCCTGCTTACCGCCCTTTTTAGTACCTTCTACAATTTCGAATAAGCGCTGTTTTTTTGTCATGATTTTCTGTGGTCAATTAGTAACTTAATGGGATTATATCATACCAACGATTGTTAGGATAATAAAATGGGAAATCTTAGTAAAAGCAAGTTTTTAAATTAAGATTAAGTAGTTACTTGCGAACAAAGCCGTTTCACAAATTCTTGCAGTTCGCTCTTTGTCGGATCAGATAAATTTAATTGCCTCTGTGATTTATTGCTTGTTGGCGCCGCCCAGCTTTGCCACATAACCGCATCCAGTTGACCGTCTGCCTGTAATTCTTCTGACATAACTATTTTTGTCAATTCCGTTAATTCTTCGAGTGTCGGAAAATAATAACTGCCGTCAGGCGACCCAAAAACCTGCAGAGATGTTATGATTTTCGCATCCGGATCAGCTTCTTTTATAACTCTCCGCGATACTGTCTGATTAGCAATAAGAGTTTCCTTGTCAAAAATGGGTCCGGTACCATTATCCCTAAACTCAAGCGCACTTATTAAACAGACATCACACATCCCATCAGTAAATTCAAATTTATTTTTCTTGTTCTGCGACGCTTTCCATAACTCTCTGCTCCACCCAACTACTAAAGGCACTTGCGGTGAAATTTCTTTAGCTTGAGAATATAAAGATTTTAACTGTACAGCATTAATGTCCTCTAACGGTTCGTCAATTAGCAACACACCATACAAACTATCGCCAAACACTTCCGGGTTTTCGTTATAAAAAGTGAGAAAGTCTTTTACCAAACCTAAATCGCATACGGTGTCGCTCTGGCAAGATGGCACATAATTTGCGTCCGTAAGCGCAACTAACACTTTAACATTTTCTTTTTGTACTTCCTTAAAAAATGCGGCCCAGTTTTCTTGAGTGCTGTTGGTATCAAATGACTGAAATATAATATTTATACCTAAAGTCTCTTTAATCTCCGAAATACCTTGTGCTATTTTGCTTGAATTTATAGGTGTGATTTCTTCCCTCGGCACAGCAACACCTGTCATACATTCTGGTACTGAGGTAATTGGTGATAAGTATGGATCAATGACTAGCTCTGAAGACTCCCCAGATAATTCATCAGAATTGGGAAAATTGCTTTTAAAAATGAAAAGCGCGCCAAAGACTAAGATTGCTACAAATGCAAAGATAAGTAAAAACTTTGACATAATGATAACTATAACACTAAAACCGCTAACTGAATTACTTGCTTCTAAAATTTAACTTTGAATCGGGTGCGGTCCTAGCTCCAAGTACTTCGCAAACCCATCTAAAATGGTTTTTAACTTTTTCATTTTTATGTCATCAGCCTCAAAATAACTAAACGCAAGTGCATGCCCTCCATGCACATATTCAAACTTAAAGTTCTTCCTATCAGCCGCAGCCAGTTCTTTTTTTCCTTGTTCAGTTTTTGGCTTTAAGGTAATAACGGTATAGGGAGAAAGCCCGCGTACGGGTGGTGCATATTCGTAGAAACTAATTTTGTAGTCTTTAAAATATTTTTTCAATTTTTCGTACACCTGAATGTCTGTATATGAAACGGGTCTATCGGCTTTTTTATAGGAATACAACAACACAACAAGGTA
>CAZBWW010000017.1:0-21201 GCA_964496005.1 uncultured Candidatus Saccharibacteria bacterium
TTTATTTTGTTCACTTGCCATTTTTCTTACAATCCCCTGTCTTTGCCACGCAGATGCGGTAGACACTATATCTTGGTAGTATTTGTATGCAGTAAACATAATGTCTTGTGAAACGGCCTCCATGCTTTGAAGCACATCAAGCAGATTGTACGCGCCGTTCTCTATCATTTCTAAACTCCACCATGGTTTAGCTGATGCCCACCAAAAATGATCGCTTGCCATCGCAATATCAAGTTTATGCCAAATTTCGGCATAATTTGCCGCGTTTTTTGGATAGTTCCTTACGAGTGTAAGCGTAAAATTTACAAATTCCCACTGTATTTTATGTAATGCATTTGCAGGATCCTGCCAAGATAGAAACTGCACCCCCCGCTCTATGTCGCTTAAACTACTGGCCCAGGTACTTGATTTTGGTTCTATAGTCTGTGTTTTAAGTCCGTGAGGCGAGTCCAGGAAGGAGCTTATACCTGTAACGCTTAATTCTGAATCTTTAAGAATTTCAAATAAAAAAAGTTCCAAGCCAATTCGATGATGGCCAAAAGTCTCTCCGTCCATCCCGGTAACTAAATATGGGAGAGTAAAATCATCATGGAAAGCCGTTTTAAGAGTAGTAGTATCGCGTGCTGCCGCGCTCATAATTAGGTTGCTTGCCCTTCTATTTCTAAAAAAGACAGCTAGTTCCGTATTTGCTATCTTATATAGACTGGCCGGTTTAGGGTAATTAGCACCATCAAAACCCGCAATCTCGTCAATTATTAACCATTCATACCCAAACTCCTGTAAAATTTTAAGTAGTTTAGGGTGATAGCCCATCTCGGGTGGAAAAAACCCTCGTGGACGATATGCAAAACCTAAAAACTTTTCCAAAGTTTCCTTATTTTGTTCAATTTGTCTTCTAATTAAGTCTTCGTCTACTAATGGAATAAATGTATGATATTTACACGAGCCTGTTAGCTCTACTTTTTTTTGGCGAACACAGTTGCTGATATGGTCCAGCAGCTCAGTATGCCCGTCACGCTCAAATAATTCAAACAGCGACCCGGAAATGTTTAACGTTATGTTTACATTTTCAAGCCTATCTAGTTCTTTAAATATTGGGAGGTATGATTGCTTTACAACTGCCTCTAAAATATCGGGTTGTTGATTCGCCGGCTGATACAGGTGAAGAAAATTAAGCCATTTCATTAATTTATTATACTAAAACATAAACCCTTTGTTTTCGGAAGTTACTACTACAAAAACAACAATTTATGCTTAAGCTGTGTGTTTATGATGTATACAAGACGAATTAACAGCCGAGGCTTTCCATGCAACTGGCCTTTGCTGTAGCATCTTCGATCATGCTACATACTGCACACGCATCTCCAGGTAAACCTTCTGTTCCCTCAGTTCCTTCACCCGCCATTCCAGGTATTGCGTTCAATAACGAATCCATATCCATAAATGTTATGTCAGTTGGAGGTGTAAACTTGGAATTATCCGGAATCCATGGCGTACAGTTGTAATTGTAATCTTGAGAATAGTCCGGTTGGTCTACTTCGGTTTCTAATCCGGGAGTGTCAGGTAAGTCAAACCCCTCCTCAAACTGTGTTGCATCAAACTGCATTTTAATCCCCTGTCCTTGTTCCGGAGACCACATGTAAGACCACTCACCATCAGATAACGCATAATATGTTTGTTCTGTTCCGTCATTAAGTACTGCAGCTATCTCTGTATAAAATTTGTTATTTGCGACATAAGTATTTACTGTGCCTGTGGAATCTTCTTCAGTATAGGTAACCGTACAATGCATTGGTATGCCTCGTTGAAGCAAATCTGTTATAGAACCAACAAGCGACTCACTGCCTCCATCCGTATCATTTGTGCCGGTCGTTGACGTGGGTTCTGTTCCTTGTTCTTGCGTATCATCGGTTCCCGTTAACGAACTAAATAGATTACATCCGGTTAAAATAAGAGTGAGCGAAAATAACAAGAGTAGAGTTTTTAATTTCATTGTTGTCCCCAAAATTACTACGTAAACAAATTATATACAAATTGCTAGCTAAATGAAATAGTTTTTGAAATTTCCCTAAGTGCTTTTCTTAAAATTTTATAATTTGGCATGGTTTGCTCTACCAAAGCCCAATACTTATTAGAGTGATTTAGTTCTTTGAGGTGGCATAACTCGTGCACAACTACGTAGTCAGCAAGTTGTTCCGGCAAATATAATATTTTGTAATTAAAGTTCAGATTTTTTTTGCTTGAACAACTTCCCCATCGCGATTTACTGTTTTTAATGCGAACTTTGTTATAGGTAAAGTTGTAGTGTTTGTTATATAGTTCAAGTCTGGATACCACAAATTTATGTGCACTTTCTTTATCAGTAACAAACTGCTTATTTACAGTAGCTTTTTTTCTCTTTTTCCTTACTCTAAATAATTTCATTTGTTGATTTTATCACTTGCTATAAAATAGTATGCGGTTACTTTACAAAAAGCTGTGATCCGAGTACTATCCTAATTAATATGTGTGTATTTCTTTCATTGTTATTTTTCGGTCCGAGAATTGCTGTTGTTATTTGGTGGCTTCTTAATCCCGCGCGGATATATTTAGCTTTTTCTTCAACTTTACTAGCTATTTTTGGGTTGTTGTTCGTTCCATGGACTACATTGATGTATTTAATAGTAGTACCGGGCGGTGTGAACGGGATCGAATGGTTATTTATTGGAATTTCTGTATTTTTTGATATTGGTTCGTATGCAGGCGGTGCGAAGCGAGCGTTATAACAAATTCTAAAATCCAGGTTAGTGTAACACCACACCCGTTTTTTACATTTCTAATAAAATAATCTAGTAAGCCTATCCGTTATTTTGCAATTGTTCGTCGCCATTTGTTCCATTTCCTATGGTATTGTTAATAAGCCTTTTCAAAATCTCAGCAAATGGTACGCCATATAGTTTTTGTACTATATAGCCCATGGCTGTCATTAACTCTTGAGGGCCAAACGCAGGATTTGCATTGGAATCAATAAAAAAATATCTACCTGATGAATCCAGTCTGATATCAAATTTCGCATAATCTTCCATGTCGGTTGTATCAAATGCCTTTTTTACGTACTCTTTTAGTAAGGTATCCTCGTACTTTTCGTAGTGAAAAGGTTCTTCTCCTGGCTTTTCTTCCCCCCATTGATCCTGAAATGTTGAAAAAATGTATTTTTGATCAGGCTTGTTAAAGATTTTTTCTGCCAAATATATTTTTGTAACGTTGCCTTGTAATACGAATGCGGTAATCTCACGTCCGCTAATGTATTCCTCTACTATTATTGGTTGATCATATGTGTTAATTAAAAAAGCCAGTCTTTCGCGCAATTGCTTTTCATTTTCGGCAATTGCTGTTTCGTTTATTTCTACTGCCCCGTGAATTTCATTCAATTTAGAAATTAATGGAAATCTCAAATATGGTTCAAGTATATCTCCCGGTGTATAAAATATTTGAAAATTAGGTACAGGTATTCGCGCACTTTGTAATAACTGACTTGTGAGAAACTTATTGTAAGTTAACGCAAGACCAAGCAATCCAGCTCCGGTAAAAGTTATATTTAACATATCCAATATACCAGGGATAGTCGCTGCTAAATACTCTTTACCTTTAATTGAGTCCACCAGATTTAAAACCATTTCCGGTTTATGTGTCAGCAGCTCCTCTGTTAGCTTGTCGTTTCCGGGAATCAAGATAGTCTCTACACCAAGTTTTCTAATTTCATCAGCAATTATATTCGCATCTCTTTCGGCATCTTTTTCTGTTATGTATTGTTCTTCCGTCGGAAAAAATTCTCTTTCAACGTAGCTATAAATAATTGCAAGTTTATTTATCATGTCTAATTAGTGCAAATTCGCATGTCTGTAGTACAAATTCACCCACACCATAACCTATCTTATCAAGTGCAAGTAAAAGTGTTATTTCCAACATGGGATTAGCATTCGAATCTATTACATAATGCGCTCCCGTTTCGGATATTCGCAACTCAAATCTTGCGTAATCCGTAAATCCTAGTTTATCATAAGCGGTTAATATACTGTCAGAAATTACAGGAAGTAATTCTTTTTCACGCTCTTTATCGTAAGTATTTTTAGTATTTTTGTATTCATCCGAGTCACAATTAAATTTCGCATTTTCCGATTGAATGTTGTTTATGGTTGAATCAATGTATTCAACATTTATGATTGCTATTATTTCAGTGTTTATACCATTTCCCCATACATGAACGGTTATCTCTTCACCCGAAATAAATTCTTCAATCATTATCTTTGACATAGGCGCCCCCATTAATGTGATTATCTTCTCCAGGTCTTGCTTATTATTTGCAACGTTATTTTTAGTAATACCGATGGAAGAATGGGTGTCTACAAATTTGACTATTGCAGGATACACAACATTCTCGACAGTGTATGTTTTAGGTGTTGAAACTTTATTGTTATCAAGAATCTTTTTAGTCAGCAATTTGTTTTGGTTAGTTCGTAGACACTCAAAATTTGACCCTGTAAAAACATAGTTCTCATCTTCTAAGTATTTAGCTACAGCTAATGTAGCGTCAAAATCTCCCCCACCTTCATACCAATTAAAAATGACTGAGCCTTCTTTTGCAAATGATGCAATTAATTTTTTTGCTTCAGTTACATTTTTAACTTCTGCATATGTATAGTCTATATTGTATTTTTGCATATCATCCGCAATCGAGTTAATAATGTTAGTTTCATCCTCAAGTTCTTGTGGATAGTATTCCTTTGGATCAACATAATCAGACAGCAGTAAAATTTTTTTATTTAACAGGTTTTTAGAGTATAATTTCATTATATGAAAAAAGTAACATATAGGAACGCAGAAAACAATAAAACTGATGAGGAAATTTTGTTTAATTTGAGTGTCGAACTTGAAAAATATAATCAAGGTATTTCAACCCGGCCGCACGAACATTTTGCTGGCGAGTGGGAAAAATATTTTATGGCCGAAACAAGAATCAGTCTGCGTGATCCCAATTCAACATTTGTAATTGCCGAAATAGCCGGTAAGCCCGTCGGTTTCGTGTTGGTAAGAAAGTGTGAAACCTGCTACACATTTATTATTGAAGAGCTTTTTGTTAAAAAATCAGTTCGAGGATTAGGCATTGGAAAAGAATTACTAAACAAAGCCCTGGAGCTTGGGAAAAAATATGAACTCCCTATTAAAGTTGAAATTTTTGACTGGAACACATCAGCAAAGGGATTTTATGAAAAAAATGGCTTTGAACTTGATGGCTACATTTTGAAACCAAAAGAATAAGCAACTGACCAAACGCAAGCCCCTTTTATATCATTACTCCAACTCCTCAAGTGCTTTTTTAGCCGGTTCATAGTTTTTATTGTATAAAATTGCCAACTCAAATTGCTTTTTAGCTTCTGTTATGTTTCCCCGGTCTAAGTAAACCTCACCTCTTAATTGGTAAAGCTCCGAAAACGCACGATTTCCGTTGTCTAATATACTTTGGCTAATTTCAAACACTTTATCGTACTTTCCCAATTCTTTATACGCAAGAATAGGCTCAATTTGATACCACAGCATTCTTCTCGGCAGCCTATTTTGTACTTTTTCAAATTCACGTATTGAATTTTCGTAATTGCCTAAATGATAATAAGAGGTAGACATGTTAAAAACAGGATAAATATTTTCAGGAGCTAATTCATTTTCTGCTTTTGCACGAGTTAGTGCGTTTTCCCACGCAGTGTTCTCGTTTAACTCATCACCAATAATTGTCTCAACAAGTTCTTTTTGCTCTGAAGTATAAACAATAATGTAATCATAATTAAAAGGTTGCCACATGGACAAAAAGTCATAATACGAAATTTTTTTGTTAGGTCCGTGATAAGAATCATCCTGTATAATTACCTGTGCTTGGTCATCATAACCCCTTATTAACCTAAAATGGCCCACATCATCGTTTACATTTAGCCAGGTTTTAACTACAACAGGTATACCGTTTGCGGTAAAAGCTTTAAGTAAGTCTATATCACCGTTAATTCTGCCCACTGCATCGTAGCCATACTTTTTTGCCCATTCTACAAACTCATATGTAAATATAGTTTTGTCATCGTTATCACCCGACGCAACCTGATATGGCCTCATGCTATTGCCTAATTCTGTTTGATTAACAGCTGAACCATGCCAATTTAGAATCATTGTTAAAGTAGCGGGCCCACAATTATTAAATGTTTGGTAAACATGATTAGGGTTATCTATTAATGCGCTTGTGCCGGGCTGTTTAATTACTACCGTTGTTTCTGCAGGTAATTTATCTTTTGGTAATAAACCATCTTCAGAGATTTCATCTTCAAATTCTGTAATATTTGTGTTTTGGTAAAATTTTGTTTCAAGAGGCGGATCAGGTTTGTTTTTACTAACATAAAATACACAAGCGATTATAAATGCTAAAATTAAAATGAAGGGAATTAGGTTTGCGATGCTCGTATAATAACGCATTAATTGTTAATTTAAAATATTTAAATGAATCTAACAAGTAGTGAAAAAGATGGTGCAGCGGCCAACAACGGTGAGCAGGAAAACGATTTAGCAGGCGGCGGCATAACACGGCGAGAACTTTTGAAGGCACTGGCAGCTGGAGCGGCGCTTATTCTAGTAGGGTGCGAGCCCGATTTAACACCTAATGATGATGAATTTGCTGTACAAACACGTACTTTAGAGCAACTGCCGGCTGATTGGAAAAAAGAACTTGTAGACAAATCAAGGGAAGCTTTAAGAAACATTACAAGTTTCTACGCTTCATCAGGTTACGTACCTGCACAATTTCCAACAGCTGATAACACAACCAATCTGATATTTGACCCGCCTATGTTGCATTCCGAGGCAATTATGACTAGTTTGGATGCTTATTTTACCGGTTTGGCTGACGGCTCAATAAAAGAGCCAACAACATGGGGAGAAGTAGATCTTTCATTAAGCACAATTTGGTTTGAAAAGCTCGCGGGTGTGGTTGGGACTGACGAAGATAACTTAGCTTTAACAACTATTTGGGGCGGAAGCATGCCCTGGAAGGTTCTTGTAACCTGGGCAGATAGAGCTGAAGCACCTAAAACACTTTTAAAAAGCAGAAACGCTGTACATACTGGTACGAATGCTGATCAAATACTAAATAACTACCCGCATGATTTAGATGTAGAAATAGCAGATGCAGGGCAAAACTCGCATTTTTCAGATAGATCTTCGTCAGGTCACGGGGTAAGAGATACTCTTTCCCTAGGATTACCCAAAATTGCAGAGCAATTTGGGAGTAGTCAGGAGGTATTTGCCATCGCAAACTCTGTCACTGCTGCACATGAGCTTATGCATTATTACGATGTTTTAAATAATCTGGATTTTATTAATCACTTTGATAATGAAACATTAGCTCGACTTTACGCACTAAGACTAGAAGCACTTTTAGAATCAACGGAAATGTTAAGAGTAAGTGATTTTACGCATAATAATATGGATGAGTATTTAGCGTATTCCCAGAACATTACTTTTGAAGGTCTGAAGAAAAGTGTGACTTACCCATTAACCAGCCTACGTGGTGATCTATTCGATTTGTATCGCAACCACTCAGAACTTGGTGTTTTGACGGATGAGATAAGTAAAGATTTATATAGAAAATCAGCCAGCCTAACCGAGGAAGAATTAGGACCGGTAGTGATTGATAATTCGGTCATATCAGGTGAAGATAATTCCGAGGAAGCTCGCAGATGGAGCTACCAACAACTAGCAAATCGCAATTACCTTATTACTGTGAATCCTTCCATTAATATCCCTTCTGCTATGAGACGTGATTTTATCTTAACTTTTAACATGCACGAGGAAGAGTATTTTGCGCAAGTTACTGCGGTCGTGTTGCTAATCAGATCCGGTGTATTAGACGGCAAAATTACCGAAGAAGAAAAACGTGTTTTTCTGGAGTCGCCTTATGGCAGGTATGTTGAAGCCGTTTTGGAGTCGTTACATACAGATTAGTTTACAATACCAATAATAGGTACTTTTGAATTTGCATTAAGAAATTGTGTGCTCCTTCTTAAAACCATAAAAAATATAATTATCGGCAATAGTTGGGAATTTTATTTTTTTAAGCTTTAATGTATTTAAAATTGAATTGAGTTCGTTTTCGACTGAATCGCTTATTTCGGCCCGGTTCTCGGTTTTGTGTAAAATTTTGTTAAGTACTATAAGTGCGTTGTCTTCAGCTAAATCACACATTTTTTGCAAAAACTCTAAGCTCGAGTTCGTCTGTGTGTATTGTCCTCCAAAATAAGTATCAATAATAATACAATCAAATTTTTCACTAATGTTATATTTTTCCGGGTTTTCTACAACATCAGCTGCATCAGCCACAATAGTTCTGTTATTTTTTATTTGTGTCGTACCAAAGTATTTATTAGCTAACTCAACAATAACCTTATCAATCTCTACGCTTACTATTGATATATTTGGAAATTTTTTTATAAGCATGTGTACCATTGTGCCCCCACCCATACCAAGCAACAATACATTTTTAGCCTGTGGTTTATTTTTAATAATTATATTAACTACTTGCCCCCACACCTTACTTTTTGCAAACCCGGAATTTCGGCTATAGGATTGCGCAATTCCGTTTACTACAAGTTTATATGTTGTACCGACTTTAATTACTTTAATCTCTTTGTTATATTCCGAATTGCCGGAGTACACAATTTGCGGTTTTAAACTAGGTAAACCTAACATAACTGTATAATACAAGTTAATGGCAATTATTGACATCCGACAATCTGATGAGTGGTCTAAATATTTAGAGTTTTACAATTGGAAATCGGAAAAACTTACAAATGGTTCTATAATTAGATTTATTCCATTTTTAGGGTTAAGTTTTGGTAAGTTGCAAAGACCTTTACCATTAACAGAAGCAGATTTAACTGAAATTAGTGCAATATGTAAAAAAAACAGAGCATTTTCGCTTAAAATCTTTCCTGGGCTTGGGCAGGACACAGTGTTATTAAAAAAACACGGTTATAAACCCGATACAAGTACCGATTCCCCACCAAAAACTATGCTGATTCACTTGCGCAAAAGCCAAAAGGAGTTGTGGGAACAGTTATCTTCCACTTGTAGATATTCTATCAATAGAGCAAATAGATATGGGGTAAAGGTAGAAATACTTCAGAAGCCATTACCTGAAGAAATAGAAAAGTTTCATACTCTTATTGCAAGACGTGGTAAAACAAAGAAATATTACGTTCAAAGTTTGCGTGACCAAAACCACAAAGTTAAAGTATTTGGTGATCAGGCGTATATAGTTAACGCGTACGATAAAAATAACGCTATTTTAGGCACAAAAATGTATTTGGGCGTTGGCAATAATATTTGGTATTTTGCCGGTGGGACAACTGACTTAGGCCAAAAAAGTAAAGGTGGATACAAGTTATTATGGGAGTCGATTTTGTATTTTAAAAGAAACGGGTATGAAGTACTAGACCTGGAGGGGTTGGAAGACACTCGATTGCCTAAACAAACAAAAAACTGGCACGGCTATACAGAGTTTAAACTTAAATTTGGTGGTGAAATAGTAGAGTATCCGTTGCCGTATGTTAAGCATTTAGCCTTTTTTTAGCGTATAATCAGTAATACAAATGGAAAACAACAAATCTACCTTATTTTTACTTCTTGGCGCTTTTCTGTTGGGAATTTTTGTTTTTTGGGGATATGGCGCACTAACAAAGCGAGATACAGCAGTTGAAGAAAAAAATACCGATAATTCCACCAAAGAAGAAGAAAACAATAATACTAACGGTTCAACTAATTCTGATGATACAGAAATTACTGAAATAGCAAATGGCAAAGCATTAGATTTAAGTGGCCAAGGCTTACAAAAACTGCCAGAATACGTATTAGCAAGAACTGACTTAGAAGAGTTAGATATATCAAACAACAGCTTAACCGGTGCACTCCCTTCAGAAATTGGAAAGTTAACGAAACTCAAAGTACTAAATGCCTCAAATAATTCTATGACTGGTGTGCCTGCGGAAATTGGCCACCTACCAAAATTAGAAGTTTTAGATCTGTCAAATAATCAACTAACCGGTTTACCAAATGAATTGGGGCAGTTGAACAATCTTAAAGTGTTAAATCTTTCTGGTAATAATTACTCCGAGCAGGACCTGACTGTTATAAAACAAGGTCTTTCTGGTGACGTTACAATTATTGTGAATTAAAAAAGATCAGAACTACTTCTTTACCAATTTGCTAAAGTTTTTTTAGCCAAACAGTATTTTGCTCACCATCATAATCCACCTCTCCTATCCGCATAAAATTATTGCTTTCTAAAACTCTTTCCGATGGGATGTTTGTAGGATCGGTATAGGCTGTAATAACAAGTGAGCGTGGTTTAGTTGCCATTTCTTCTGAGATTGTTTCTTCCTTTAACTTTAAAAACAGTGCTGCCTGCTTTAAACCATTAACAGCAACGTGTGTACTTTGTTCAGTCTGCAAATTATCCCTTTCAGTTATAAAGTCAGTTTCAGTTGGCCACTCAATTAATGATTTCGCGTAACTAACCTCAAGTACTAGAGAATTATCTGAAATTGCATTTTGTCTTTTCAATTCTTCTGAAAGGTAAGTGTCTAAATAAAACATTACCCAGCCCACAGGCTTATTTTGTTCATTTACAACTGCAAATAACAATATCGGATCGGTTTTTTCACCTTCGGTACCTCTTATCATCCAATCAACTTCTGCCTTCATCCCCTCATCAGTACTTTCACCAACCATCCATTTTCCCACTTCGGGGTGGCGGTTTATATCAGATAGTATTTGCGAATCTTCAGAATTATTGGGATTAAATCTTCTTATACCGTATGGTTCCGATAAGGAACTTTTCCACGGTGCCTCCAAACTAGTTGTTTCTAAAATAGTTTCATTTTCTATATTCATACTTTTTAATATCAATTTGATACAGGTATTGAAATAGCATATTGGTTAAATGGTTCTCCAGTGCCGGATACATCGTGCCAGTTTTTAATAAAGTAGCTAGCTTCGATAAACCTCACGCCAGCGTATCTTGGTTCAATACCCTCACCTCGCTCAATTGCCTCCTCCTGCATCCAGTGATATGTGGGGTCTACGGTAATATAGAACGCCTTCCCCTGAGGAGAGTGCATTCTTCCAACTACTAGCACGTAATGGCCATTATAATCAACCTCTTCTTTTGTTGATGCAGCAATGTTGCCTTCAGATACATTTTGTGGCGGTTGGGATGGATCGAGCCATAATTCTCTGGTTGTCCGGACAACATGATGTGCTGGTATTTTCCCATCTTCCGATTCCTCCAAATCTGGTGCACGCATGATTTCTTCAGTTTCTTCATTCACTACCCAATATTCAGGAGTAGTTTGAATAGGTGTTATGCATACATGCCCCGTAAGTAATTGGTTGTCTAACCAAGTTGCTGCTGCTTCCAAAGTTTTTTGTTCAGTGAAATTGGTATCTGACGGTCTAACCTCAAAGGGGATATTTAATTCAGTTAATACAGCTTCCATTATATCCGGTGGTGTTCCCCATTCCTCTATATCGCCACCTTGTTTTTCAATTAATCTTCTTGCTAAGCCAATACTTTGCTCTTCTGTAAGTTGTTCTTTGGCAGATACAAAAGTATTGGCAACACTAGTCAGAACAGCTGGTCCACACGAATAACTTTCGTTTTGAGCTGTTCTTGCTGTTTCATGAAAAACTGTATCACTCGGATATTTTTCTAGAGAACTTGTGAAGGCTGCTTGCCATTTTGTTGTACTATCACTTGGGGTTCTATTTTCAGCTGTCCACTCATCAGGATTATATTCAATCGCCATACTATAAGATTACAATTATTTGCACAAAAGTAAAGGATATTGCGCACTTTAACTTAGGTGTATAATTTACACGTGAAGCACATTCTTGTAATTCTAGGTATCATCTTCATAATTTTTACCTTAATTTACTTTTTTGCACAAAGTCAAAAACCTATAGAACAACTAGAAAAAGTTACGGATACCAGTAATACCACGGTTACTGATAATACTGAGGATATTACAACACTTCCAGCCGCAAATGAGCAAAATGGCGGTGCGCAAACCGGAATAGCCAACCCAGCATCCCAATATTGTGAAGAGAGCGGTGGAGAACTGGAAATTATTACCGAGAGTGATGGAAGCCAATTAGGCTTATGTAAATTTTCTGACTATGCCTGCGAAGAATGGGCATATTATAACGGCGACTGTGATATAGAAAAGGACGCTGAAGCAATAAAGCAAGTACTTATCGCAAAAGGCTTAGATTTATCCCAAATGAAAATTGTAATCTATACCCATTTAGGGCGGGATATTAGCGGCTCAGTCACCCCAGTTAACGGCTTAGGCGGTGGCGGGTATGTATATGCAGTAAAAACCGATGAGGGTATCACAATCATTGCCGATGGTAATGGCATAATATCATGCGCTCAGTTCGAGGAATATCCTGATTTCTCTACATACCTTATACCGGAATGTATCGATGAAGCTGGCAGTCCCATGGTCAGATAAAAAATTTCCGCTCACAAAAAACTGAATGCGAGTGGTCTTAGTGCTTTAGTGCTAATGCCCCTCATCTGTCTCGGCATCTGCTTTAGTTTTATGAACTGTACCATCAGGATGCTCTGCCGGCGCGTATAGTGAAATAAGCTTAAGCTCAGTGTCACCTGTATTTATAAAATTATGTTTAGAACCGGCTGGTACAAACACCACGTCATTTTCGGTCACTTGTTTAGACTCAGCATTAATTTTTGCTTCACACTCACCTGCCACAAAAAAAAGCACCTGGTCAGTAGCCTCATGCACTTCCTCGCCGATCTCTTCGCCAACGGGAATACTCATTACAACTAGTTGACAATACTCCCCTGTTTCCAATACAGTTCGAAAGTTTGTATTTTCTTTCGCTATATTAATTATATTTTTAGAGAACATATGTTACATTCCTTTCTATAATTAAATAAGGTGTACTGTTCATATCATACTCCTATTCGCATTTTCTATTTTAGGGAGAGCATGAGAAAATACACTATATGCAAGTTGTCGTTAACGAATTACTAACAAATTACAGCGAATATGGTGAGAAAAATGCCAAATGTTTACTTATCTTGCATGGATGGTCAGGTAATTTAACTAAGTGGGATAGTGTTGCAAAAAAGCTTGCGGTCTCTCAGCATGTCATTTCAGTTGATTTACCTGGTTTTGGTACTTCTGCGCACCCTAAAACTACATTTAGCATATACGACTATGCAGATTTCGTTACAGCTTTTATGCAGAAAATTGGTATTTCAAGGTTTAGTGTACTTGGCCATTCTTTTGGTGGCCGAATTGGGATTATTCTTGGTGCAAACGCACCCTCAATTAATAAACTAATTTTAGTTGATAGTGCGGGTACAGAAACTACGCCACATTATTACAAACTTTTTCTATCTGTCGCAAAGCCGCTTGCTAAAATTGTGCCAAAAAAACTAGTGCAAATAGTGAAACGCAAACTTGGCAGTAAAGATTATTTGGAAGCCGGAGATATGTTGGAAATTTTCAAGAAAGTTGTAAATGAGGACCTTACATATTTATTGGCCAAAATTCGGGTTGTAACTTTGATTGTTTGGGGCAGTGAGGATAAAGTCCTTGATGTAAAAACAACAAAATTACTAACTAAGAAAATGCCAAATAGCAAAGTACGAATTGTATGGGGTGCTGGGCATCAAGTATATCAGGACAAAGAAGCTGAATTTGTGCAAACGGTAAGTGAATTTTTAACTGATGATATTGTTTAATTTGGAGTTCTACCAATAGGCAAAGTCATACAATGCGGACCGCCTCGCCAAGTTGCAAGAGAACTACCGTCAGTCCGCACTACTTCTATCCCAGCCTTTCTCAATGCATTTTGAGTAAAATCGGTGTTTTCGTTGTACATAACAACTTTTCCTGGTTCAAGCGCAACTATATTTGCTGCCTGACTGCTTGTTTCGGGTATAACTTTTTCAACAAGATGTTTTACGCGCTCCTCAAATGAATTTGGAGGCTCACCGCCAACATAAATAGGGCTGTAGTCGTAGTTTTTTATCAAATAATCTACAAGTTTACTATTTGTTTTGGTTTGCTCGCCTGTTCCTGGAGCAAAAAGAGTTATTTTACCCAAATTTGCCAACTCTGTTTTAATTATTTTTAAATTAATCTTGTAATACAGTTTTTTATAAATCGAACGCATTTTTAAGCTACTTTTATTTTTAGGTTCGGCACCAGACAGTATTGATAAAATTGGATTTTTAGTGTCAACTTTGTTTTCAAAGAAATATGGCACTACCAAAAATTTGTTTTCTCTAACTAAGTTAAAAACTGTATCCAAATGTAAAAAAAGTGATCCTAAAGAATCGCCCGACCGAGTAAGAAAGCTATTGTGAGCACTCAACCTAACACCAATCACAGTTTTATTTAATTTCTGTGCAATCCTTTTAGCAGCCCTTTTCTCAGTCAAATTGCCATAGCCTATTAATAATGTATTTTTGTCAAGTACTATTACATCCCCTCCCTGTACCAAAACCCCTTCTTTTTCTGCGTCAAATACAATCGGAATATGTTTTAATTGATCCGACTGCTCGAACATTAATCTCACAAGTTTTGTTTCAACTGATCTTTTATTATTAAACGCTGTTAAAAGCACACCTTCCGGCAAAACAACTGCCTGATCTCTCGTAAAAAACATAGCGTTAAGTGGTCTTGAAAGTGGATTATGCCTACCGGATTGGTCAAAATTATAATATGCGCGGTCTGATGCTCCAAGCAAATCAAATACTGTTATTTTTTGTGAATCATTTGCTAACTTTTCGGTTTGAGGAAAGTTTTTCGCAAGCCACTTTGTTAGCTCACCTGCCTTTTCTAGATTAGAAAGCGCGTTTGTTAGTAAATCGTGCGTAGTTAAAACCTCAACACTGTTATTTTCAAGTATATTTACAAAATTTTTGTGTTGATTTTCTGCAGTACTGTCAAGAAATACCGAGGAAAAGCCCAAATCTGTCAAAAATTCGAATTTAGGCAAAATATGCCTTCTTTCGTTGCCTATTGGGTGAACAACTACCTGTTTAAGTTTGTCTATATCTGAAGATATATATTCTGTATCAGTCAACGTATGATGCATTGTAAAAATTTTAGCATTATAACTGTAAAGCTGATACACCAACTTTATACTCAATTACGTTGTAATATTTTTACGGCAATAGCCAAAATATAACCGCCATCAGCAAAATTCCTAATATAAGAGGTATTAAAATTCTGGAATTGTTTTTGAACCCTGCGCTTGTATGTGGAAGAAAATCTACCGCACCTAAATAAAGAAAAAACCCTGCGGAGATACCTAACATGACACCAAGTAATTGTTCATTAATAGCAAAGTAAGCCACAAACAATGCCCCCAGGATTGTCGATAAAGCTGAAAATATATTAACCACAAGAATTTTTTTTCTACTCCAACCGGCTTTAAGCAAAATACCAAAGTCGCCTATCTCATGAGGTATTTCATGAAAAAATGTGGAAATAGCAGCAACAAGCCCCAGTGGCGGACTTACCATAAATGCTGCACCAATAGCAACACCGTCGATAAAATTGTGTATAGTATCACCGACAGTTACTAAGATGGCCGGAGAGTAAAGTTCGGAGTGCGCGCTGGTGTCTTCTTCGGAATGGTGGTGATAAATACCGACAGACAATAGTTCAAAGAGATAGGCGCCAAAAAAAGCTGTCAATACGATCAAAAAAGTCGTTTCATTTAGTAATTCTACTGATTCAGGCAATAAGCCAAGAAATACAAATGTCAACAACACACCTGCCGCGAATGGAATAGCGTTTTTTTCTAACACGCCGGCAAACCGCTTGTTAAAAATAAATAATACACCACCAATTAGACCTAATACGCTGCCTATTAATGTTAAAGATAATAACTGTATAAAGTCGGTCATATAAATAATAAGTTAACACAACAACTAAAAATTAACCATCAAAACGTGAACAGGGCTCAACAGCTATCTTTGAATGATATTTTGCCGTTGAACCCTGTTGGAATTAGTACTCAAGGACAAGAATTAGAAAGCTATGTGTCGCTTTTTTAATTCGCTACCCTTTCTTTGACTTACAAGACCTCGGTGCATCGCGGTGGCAATTTGTTGTCGCACCACGCTTCTTTTTTCATTTCTCGGTGCCACCACAATGCAATCTACAATATCAGCGCCACGAAAATCCTTGACTTGAATCCTTACTCTCAAAGGTTTGCGTGCGCCTAGAGAGAAAAGCCCCGGATCGAAATTTAACGAAACTGAGTGCTGTGGGTACAACCCTCTTGCTACCAGGTTTGCTTCAGCAACGAAAGCAAGCAATCCCCTGCTCTTTCTTTCAGCTTTTATTTGAAACTCACGCAGTCCGATCCATTTTCCGCCGATTCGCATTTCTGATCCTCCAGTTTTCTGTTGATAATCTGCTAATTATAACTAAAAAATACAAACAGTCAAATATTATAGGTTATTACTAAACTGAGATTAAAGATATAACGACTATTACAGAAGGCTCAGACACAATAGATATGATCAATCCAATCATTACCTAACTATAATATAAGTTAAAATTATATATATATATTGATTTTATTTAGAAAGTACCAATCACTAATACAATCTACACCTTGCAGTTAACACATTCTCGACCCACCTTAATCTGTGACTTGGTTCCTGCAGTTTAAACATTTCACTTAGGTAGCGTTCCAGATCCTTCTTAATAATTAGATCATGTTTATTGTTTGGAAATTTTTCAAAATCTTTTACGGAGTGCTCTAGAAATTCTCTTGCGGAATCAATTGCAGGTGGTTTAGACACATCTCCGGTTGCAGTTACAACTCTGTATAAATCCATTTTGATGGAGTTTATATAAAAGCCTCTGTCTCTCATGGTTCTAAATATTCCTTAGTAATTGAATAAATTATTTCTCTTATGACAGGGTCCACAACCTCGTAGGTATTTCTGTTTAGGGCCGGTTTAAAATTACTCATTGCCATATATTCCACCTCTTTTGTACTAATTCTATAACCTCCGCCATATAAATTGTCTAGTTTGCTTCCCTGTTCGATTAGGACTTCCTCGCAATCTCCTCCTACAGCCATAATATTTTTTTCAACATCCACAACAGTTTTAATATAATCATTATAGACCTCTCTCGCTTTTTCAAACTCTTCACTGGTTATTTTACGGTTTAAAACTATTACCATATTCGGGATTATACAATAGCAGGAATTGCTTCCTTAGGCACCTTTCTTACCTTTATGCTTTCCCAACCTAGTATGTAAGCCTTCACTAACTTTGCCTTTGCCATCAACTTCTTCAACTTGTTTTAGGGTCTCATTTAATTTTTCTTTATTTCATGCTAAAAGATAAACAAAAACGGCATTTTGAGCTAATTGTATTGCTATCTCTCTACCTATACCGGTAGATGCACCTGTAACTACTGCAATTTTCATATTTTGATTATACTATTAGTTAAAATTATTTTTATGATACACTTTATATATGCGCGATACGAAAGGTTCTTCACTTTTGCTTGTTATACTTTTACTCGGTTTGGTTATTTTCTCGACAATTTTTATTTTTTACTACCGCAACTCGAAAAGTAATGATCTAAACCAATCAGAAAAAGACTTAGACACATTTAACTACCAGACAAATCAGCAAAAGGTTGCAAGTCTTTTGGATTCGATAGAGTGGACTACATTTAATAGTCAACTGGGTTTTAGTTTTCAATATCCTAGTCACTGGGGAACTCCGCAAGAAAAGATTACTATTGCTACTGAGACCAACCAAGGCGATTCGGGCAAGCTTTATTCTCTCGTTTTTAGCGAAAATGCTGATGTACAAGGTTCAGGTCGAAGTACTGAATTTTCAGCGGGCAGGGGTTCTACGTGGGGAGACTTTTCAGGTTACGATGACAAGGACACCGGCGCTTACGCTTATTTAGATATAACAGCTCCAGGCTGTTTTCTACTGAGTAATTCTTTTCTAGCCACTGTAGATTTTAATCTTCCTGGAAAGGAAATTTCCGGTGTTAGACTTTAAATGCCAATTCTTACAAAAGATGATTACAAAAAAATTTTAGATACATTTAATATACAGACACAGCAGGTAGGAACTGCAGGAGATGTAATAATTGTACCAACGGAGTGCGGTTTAGAAGGTAATGAAAAACTCTTAGCTGAACAAGAAAAAATGGGGGATAATATTAAAAGTTACATTTTAGAAAAACATGGATTGAGTCAGGAGTCACTATATAATTTAGAAATATTTGAATACATTTCTAATACTGTAACTTTTGAGTAAACTCAAAGAAATTTGGGTTGTCATAACTAGCAACCACCATATCTAGTGCTATATATTTTTTACGCAGTGTTCAGAAGCCACTTAAAAGAGTAAAATATAAGCATGAACAAAAAACTACTAACTATTCTATTTACAGTATCTATTTTCGCGAACGTATTTCTACTGTATAAAATAATGATAAACAGCAGCACCACAAACCTTAGTGAGAAAGATTCCAATTCTAATATCTGCCAGAATGACTGTAAAGAAAACCAAAATAAAGTAATACAAATAACAGATGAAAATAACCCAATTTATCTGGAAGGTGAATTAAAAAAAGAAGCAATACCAACAGAATTGGAATTAGGAGATTATTGGTATTGGCTATACTTTGATGAGCCGTATTTATTAATGGACAATTCTGCGGGGGTACCTTTTTATATTGAGAAGATTCAGATTTTACAGCCGGAAAGCAGTGATTTCTACAATTTTGAAAATTTTGTTGATACTATGGTTGGAGTTCACGGGCATCAGACCTGGGGATATGCGGAAAGTTCGGTATTTCAGGTTGTTGCGGTAAGAGAATTATAGTTTAAGCTATTCATTGGCGTAGAAGCTCGAACTTTAGTAATAGCTAATTTATTCTGCTAACAATCCTAAACTCTTCGTTGCTTTGCTCCTTCAACAACGTTATACAAGTATCTTTTTCTAACCATTCTATAATATCTGATTTCTCGTCTTCTTCTTGTAACTTATTGCCATCTGCTGTTTTTTCACTTAAGAAATAGACAGTGGTTTTTTCGATATCAGTGCCACCCGGTCTATTAAAATGTGTTATGAGACAGCCAATATATCTAATAACCTTGGCTTTAATACCTAGTTCCTCCTCAACACCCCTTAACAAAGTTTCTTTTAGACTTTCTTCAGAATACATAGTTTCTCTTGGAAGTGTATATGTTCCATTAGCCTTTCTTACTAAAGCAATTTTATTTTCATGCGTACATACAGTCCCTACTGATAGATGAAACGGATTAGCGCTATCTCCTCTAATTTGAAAATCTTTAGTCATTTAATAACAATTTTTCTAAATTAGTAACGCTTACCATCGGGTTATTTCTTAAGAAAAGGAAAGTTTGCCAACCAAACTTACTAGCTACATCCAAGTTTTCTTGTTTATCATCAACAAACAGGATTTCGTTCGTCTGCTCTTTCACTTGATTAACAATGTGTTGATAGGCTTTTTCATCAGGCTTTTGTAAACCCATATCGCAAGAGATAAATTGACAAGCATAATTAATATTTGGCAACAAATCCTGCTTTATTAACTCAGGAACCATTCCTTTGTAAATGTTTGAGAACAAGCCCACTTTATACTTTTGAGTTAGTTTAGTTAGTAGATCGTGTGTGGGTCTAATGCTGGAATAATCCTTAATCCAACTAATCATAAAGTTGTAGTTTGTATCTGTTGTTATCTCATTGTTTTTTAGACAGTTGAGATACAGCTCTTGTGGTGTAATTAAACCTGTTGTGATTTCAGTGTCATATTTATCAAATGTACTATCAAGTAGGTTATGTGGGATATCTAATTCTTGGGATGCTGTTTTAAATACGTTTCCATACTCTATCAAAACCCCACCTATATCAAAAAGAATTAGTCGTGGCTCAGTCATCTTATTTGTCGATAAAGCTTTCGCTTAAATAATTTTGTAAATCTAATAATAGTGGTTTAATAAGTCTAAAATCAAGTTCTTTTAAAGCTTGGTCAAAACTCATTACTTCCATAGCCTCGCCTTCGCTAACATTTGCATTTATCACATCAGAAGATAATGGGGAAAGAAAAACATTATGATTTATAACCCAATCTTTGTAATCTCCTTTTATGTCGACAACATAGGTGAAATCTTTCCAATAAACTAGTTTCTCAGGTACAATCCCTAATTCTTCAGTTAATTCCCTTTCCATTGCTTGTTGAGGAGACTCTCCATCTTCTTTTTTACCTCCCCATAAACCATATTTTTCACCTACTTTTGAATAGGAACCTAGTTTCTGAACATCTATATTACCGTTGTTATCATAGAAAATTACAACAGCAACATCTCTTTTTTTTGCTGTAATTTGATCTTCTTCGTTCATATTCTGGTTGCTCATCAATGAGCTAAGTAAACTTCTTTGTTTTTAGTAAAAATTTTCTCAGTTTGTTTTGAATACCGTTCATAACTTAACTCCTAAACCTTCCAAATGCTTCACAAAAGCATCAAAATCGGTATACAAGAACGTGTTTATACCAAGTTCTTTAGCACCCTCCATCTTTGTTTCGTCATCATCTGAATAAAATAGTTCATTAGCTTCAACTCCAGATTTATTTATTAATTCTTGGAATATTTTTTTATTAGGTTTATCTACACCTACTTCATAAGATAAAACAACAACATCAAAGTCATTTAAAAACCCAAACCTTTCTTGTAAGCCGTTGATCCTTGCGGGAAAGTTATTGGAGCAAATTACTGTTTTGTACCCTGCTTTTCTTACGTTTTTTACGTATTCTACTGCGGGTTCATTTGTTTCATAACCTTTAATAAGTAAATCAATTATTTCTTTTGTGGTAAGATTCAAGTTCCATTCCTTTACTGTCCAAGACCAAAATTCATCGTCACTCATTTTCCCAAGCTTATACTGTTTGTTCATTTGGTCCGATTTTAGAAATACTCTTTTGGCTTCTTCCTCAGAAACACCAAGTCCAACAAGAGCTTTAATAAAGTTAGATTTACCGTTTAAAAAATAGACACCATCTAAATCAAAAC
>CAZBWW010000018.1:0-11131 GCA_964496005.1 uncultured Candidatus Saccharibacteria bacterium
CCTACTCAACAGATATTTACGATAACGCATGGCACCATGTCGTAGCTATTCGCACCGGGACAACTAAAATTGAACTGTATGTCGACGGAGACTTAAAAAATACTGACTCATCAATAGGTACAACTGCCACACTTGCCAACGCCGACACCTTTACAATTGGTGATCAAGACGCAAGCGACGATGGCGATGAGTTTTTTGGCGACATTGACCAGGTTGCAATTTATAGATCCGCTCTTACTGCTAGCCAAGTCAAAGTCCTATATAACCAAGGTAAAGCTCAGGCTATAGGTGCAACCGGCACAACCGCTGCAGGGATAGCCACATCATCCGCAGATAGAGCTTACTGCCCGCCGGGTGACACAACTGCAACCTGTAGGCCGGTCGGTGACTGGAAACTGGACGAAAATACCGGTACAAGTGCATTTGATGTAAGCGGAAACGAGAATACTTTAACGCTAACAAACTCACCCACATATGTTGCGGGCTACCACGGATCCGCAATCAGCTTTGCCGGCAGTAACGCTCATCTAGTACGCAGTGCCGGAGATGACGACGATTTTGATTTTGCCGCCGGCGAAAGCTTTACTTTGTCGGTCTGGATTAAACACGACACGGCTAGTGCGCAAGAGATAATTTTAGCCAAATATGCCGAGGCCGGTTACAAACTTTCCATGGCATCAGATGGTGATATTTCGTGTATGCTAGATTATGACAACACCTGGACCCCAACTGACGGTGCAACTTCATCTGGGGCTTCGCTTGACGATAATGACTGGCATCACATTGCATGTGTGAAAAATGCTAGCAGTTCGCTTCAACTGTATATTGACGGTGTATTAGTCGCACGCGACAATGCCATATCAAACAGCACACTTGAAAACTCAGACCCTTTGTACATTGGTATTGACTCTGACGCAGCCTCGCTTGACTGGGTTGGACAAATTGATAATCCTAAAATTTTTGACTATGCACTTTCTCCAGCGCAAATCTCGTGGGACTTCAATCGAGGCAAACCGAGAACCTGGTTTAAATTTGACGGATGTTCCGGAACAACGGCATACGAAGCCGGTGTTTTTGGATTTGACATGACCATAGATCCCGGCGATGCTTCCGGTAGTAACGATAGTGTTGGCACATGTAATTCGGGTAACGGGGACGAGATGTGGGACAACGGTACTGTTGGCAAAAGAAACAGCAGCCTGCATTTTGACGGTACGAACGATCGTGCTTACAGAGTCTTTTCAGGCTACAGAGGCCTGGATAGCAGTGGTAGCTTCACCATGTGGGTTAAAGTAGGTACGCCTCCGAGCACACCCTACGCTTTTTTTGCATCAGCCGATACAGCTACTGCTCTTTATTACATACTTGTGGCCGAAACCACGTCAGGCACAGTTACTATTCAGCAACGTGAAAACGATACTGCTGATGAACTTTCGGGCGCCATTCAAATAAATGATAACGAATGGCATCATATCGCTGTTGTATCCGATGGATCGGCCTATTCTTTGTATATTGACGGAAAACTCGATACTCTGACAGTGGGGCAAGGAAGCAACACAGGAGACTGGTTTTCTGATACTTCACAGCGTGACAATGTCACAATCGGTTATATTGAGCGTGACACCGCAAGTAACTATACTTTGGGTCAAATTGACGAAGTTAAAGTGTTTAGCTATCCCCTAACACAGCAGCAGGTAGAGTTGGATTACAATCAAGGTGCCGTGTTTTTTGGTCCGGATTCCGGTCCATAAAATTTTTCCTTGTTAAACAAACAAATAATGTTACTTTCCCATCACGAGAAACGCACTTATATAGGTTATTGACAAACTAATTTACTATGCTCTATGCTTTAAATGCTTTATTTAGTACTTATATTTGTAAAGGAGTCTATAATGGAACAAACTAACAAACTAGAGCAAACTTTAGACAAAGTTATGCTTGTAATAACCGCAGGATTGGCATTTTTTATGCCGCTTTTCTTTTTACCCACCACCAGTGAGTTTTTCGAATTTAATAAACTTACACTGCTAACACTTGCAACATTCGTGTTATTGCTAATCTGGTCGGCTAAAATGATTACCGCCAAAAAAGTAAATATAGTAAGGTCAAAAATGACTCTACCATTAGTTATTTTCCTTATTGTATTTGTTTTATCCGCAGTGTTTTCATTAAATCCAACAATAAGCATATATGGTAAATACGGAAGGTGGTTTCCAAGCGTGTTCGCAATGGTTACATTAGTATTCTTTTACTACGTTATTGCGGTTAATCTCAAAAAAGATACTGCGGTTAAGGCAGTGCTCAACTCGCTGGCAGCCGGAGCAACACTTTCTTCTCTTATTGGGCTTTTTAGCTACGCCGGAATATACCTTGGACAATCAATTTACCTGCAAAGAGCGAATTTCACACCAACGGGATCTACCGCTACAACTGCAATTCTCGCGTCAGTCGCAATAATCATTTCACTAAATTATTTATTTCAATCTAAGCTACTACCCACAAAAATACTGTACTTGTTAACGATCGTATTGAACTTTATCGCTGTTGCGTTATTTGCTATTCCGGCAAGCTTTGCAGTATTGATTGTCGGTTTAGTTTTGTCCTTCATTGCACTTGATCAAAAAACAGTAAAGAAAAATAGCCCATTCGTAATTGTGATTACTGCTATATCAGTAGTAATCCTGTTAATCACAGCACTGCCACAGACTAAATCATTTATTAACAACGAAGCTTTTGGTAACGAATTAAGTCTTGGTGTAGCAAATTCATGGAAAGTATCAGCAAACAGCGTAACTGATTACCCCCTACTTGGATCTGGACCCTCCACATTTGACTTAAATTTTACCAGATACCGTCCTCTTGCTCTAAACTCTACCAATTTGTGGAATGTGAGATTTGATAAGCCGCATAATCAGCTGTTTGAGGTTATAGGAACCATGGGGCTTGTAGGTATTGCTGCAGCTATATATTTTGTTGTAGTTGCATTAAAGTTGGCACTTTCGCCAAAAATTAAAAGTGAGTCAAATGTTGAATTAAAAGCCACAAGAAGTCTAGTCGGCATATTAGTGATAGCGTTGCTTGGTGCTGCTTTGTTCACTTATACAACAGTGCTTGGTGCTTTTGTATTTTTCCTATTACTAGCACTCCTAGTGTCACAAACCGGGGAGCACGCGACACTTAGTCTCTCGGCATTAAACTCTGTGTCCACAGTGTCTAGTTTATCCGACTCAAAAACCAGTAGGGAAATTCTGCAATTTGTCGCATTGGTACCTATTGCAGCCTACATCATATTTTGGGGCTGGTTTATGTACAAACAATACTCCTCCGAAGTTTATGTAAGAAGAGCTATTGTTGCGGCGCAAAATAACCAGGGCAACGAGACATATACAAACCTTAAAAATGCAGTCAGAAAAGATGCGCGCAGGGAGCAGTATCACAACACGCTTGCACAGACAAACATCGCTTTGGCAACAAATATAGCTGCTGCCGGAGAGGATTTATCCGAAGAGCAGTTAAATCTGGTAAGGAGTTTAATTTCGGAAGCAATCGGTACAACCAGAATATCTACAGAGGTATTAAATCCACTGTCTGCCGCGTCATGGGAAATACGTGCACAGGTTTACAGAGCTTTAATGGGTGTAGCGCAGGATGCTAACCAATGGGCTTTAAGGTCCTACAACACTGCGATTCAACTGGATCCGACAAATCCTAGATTAAGGTTGGAAGCAGGAGGTATTTACTACGCAGCTGAAGATTATTTATCTGCCGCGAATCTATTTAGGCAAGCAGCTAACCTAAAGCCGGATTATGCTAATGCGCACTACAACCTTGCACAAGCTCTTATAAAATTGGAGCAATATGGATTGGCTCAAAGAGAACTACAAGCAACACTTACCTTGGTGCAAGAAGGCACACCGGACTATGACAAAGTTAACCAGGAATTAGCACAAATTACAGAGCTAGCTGAAACTCAGGCTGCCGCACGACCTACAGTACAGCAACTGGAAACTACTCAAAATACTGAAAATGCTCAACCTCAAGAACAGGAACCACTAACCTCACCGGACGAAATAGAGACAATAAACGAGGAGGTAGTTGTGGAAGAAAACATACTTGAAGAAGTACAGGATGCTGTAAACCAGCAAAACGAGGAGCCTGAAGCTAATCCTTAACTAGAAAGTATAGGCATTATATAACAGGTAAGCACAGACACACATGTGTCTGTGCTTGTGAGCTGGGACAAAACTTAAGCGCTAAAGCAAGATAACGTACTTGACAATAGGCTACAAAAGTGTGAAACTGGACTTCGACCAAAGACAGCAAGGGCATCTTTGTTAAAAAATGCTTAATTATCTTGCCGAGGTTGATCAAAAACTGTTAACTTATTGACTTTTTATTTGATTAATCCGGCACAAAAAACAATATGATACAAAAAAAAGCTAAAAAAGATACAGAATTTACGACTACAGATGTTACCAACGAGACGGTAACTACTAAAGGTCGCGCTCAAAGGCAAAACGCAGTTGATTCTATAGAAAACCAGCTAACCAAAGCTGAAGCTGTAGTATTTACAAATTACCAAGGACTTTCTGCAAATGATATTACTAACTTAAGAACTAGATTAAGAGAAAAAGGGGCAAAAGCAAGCGTACTTAAAAATACATTACTTAAGATTGCACTTACAAATAAAAAAGTTTCTTCAACAGAGCTGGAAAAAACACTCAAAGGACCAACAATGGTACTCTTCTCATTTGAAGATGCCGTTTCCACAATTAAAACAGCTTTTGAATTTGCTAAGGAAAACGACGCATTTGAGATTAAATCGGGTTTATTTGAGGGAGAATACACTAGCTTTACACAACTTGAAGTACTAAGTACCCTACCCGGAAAAGAAGAGTTATTAACTAAGGTTGTTATTTCAATGAAATCGCCAATTACCGGTTTTGTTAGAACCCTGGGCGGTGTACAAAGAAATTTTGTTTATGCTCTCTCAGCAATCGCTGAGCAGAAAAAAAATGCATAAGGAGGTGTAACTAATTATGACAGATACAACAGACGTACAAGAAGAAGAAAAAGAAGAAAAAGCAGCTAAATTAAGTAAAAATGCTGAAAAAGTCATGGAGCTTGTAGAAGGCATGACAGTATTAGAATTAAACGATCTGGTCAAAGCTTTAGAAACTAAATTTGGTGTATCCGCAGCAGCACCTATGATGATGGGCGCAGTTGTAGCAGGCGGAGCTGGAGGTGCCGGCGCAGAAGCTGTAGATGAACAAACAGAGTTTGACGTCGTATTGGCTGATGCTGGTGCGAATAAAATTGCAGTTATTAAAGCAGTACGTGAACTTGATCAGAATCTGGGATTAGTTGAAGCAAAGAACTTAGTGGAATCAGCACCTAAAGCAGTTTTAGAAGGTGCTAAAAAAGAAGCTGCACAAGAAGCTAAAAAGAAACTTGAAGAAGCAGGTGCAAAAGTTGAACTTAAGTAAGAGTAGTAGCTGTACCCTCAGTCGATATAATAGCTTCTTTTAACTGTTTGGCGGCGTCTTCGGGCGTCGCCTTATCGTTAACCCAAATCCCTGCTCCCAACTCAAGACCGCCAAAAACCTTAATATGAGCTATAAATCCGATATGCCAGTGGTAGGGCTCGTATCTGGTTGTATGAATCCAGAAGTTTCTATCCGGTTTGTCAAACAATACATTGTAGGCTACCAGCGCTTTCTTTAAAATCTTTGCAAGGTCGTTAATCTCTGTTTCATCTATATAACCAAAGTTTGGTTTGTGGTATTTAGGTGCAAGCCGCATCTCGTAACTCCATCGGCACACCGACGGTACATACAACAAAAAATGTGCGGATTCCAATATAACACGCCCGCCACCTTTTATTTCGCTTTCCATCTCATCGCACCAAAAGCACGAGGAATGTTCATTATAGTAATGCAAAGCCGACTCCTTCTCCATTTCAAGCACACCCGGAAAACCTTTTGCTGCGACAATTTGTGAATGTGGGTGTAATAGCGACGCACCGGCTTTACCCCCACGATTGTTAAAAATAATTACCTCTTTACCTTGTGTCCCAAAATGATCCACTCTATTTAGAAAAGCACGAATAATCCTTGTTGTTTGTTCAGGAGAAAAATCCTCAATATCTGTAGTATGATCCGGAGAGTGTACAACAATTTCATGATCAGGGAGTAATGGAAATTTGTTGGCAAACACTCTAACGTTCCAGTCATCATCGTCCTGATACAATGTTGGCGGAGTCTGAGATTCACTGCCTTTGCAAAAAAGGCAACTTGACTCGAGCTTTTTTTCTTTTTCGGTACTTACTTTTCCGTCTACAGCACCTGTCTTATCAGGTCTTTTCGCCCGATTTGTGGCAAGTATAGTCGGTTCTTTTGTTAATGGATCGAAAATAAAATTATTCATTTAGCATTTTTTCATATAACTTTTTATATGCCATCGCGCTTTGTGCCCACCCAAAATCAGCTGTTAGTGCATTTTCAACCATCGCCTTATATTTTGATTCATCAGTATATAAATTAAAAGCCTTCTCAATGGCTTTGTCAAAATCTTCTGTTGAATAGTTGTCAAAAATAATCCCGTTCTCATCTTGTTTAACACTATCTTTTAGCCCGCCGGTGTTTCTTACAATAGGTAAAGAGCCATACCACATTGAAATCATTTGAGTTAACCCGCACGGCTCATATTTTGAAGGCACAAGGAAAAAATCACTGCCGCTGTATATATCAAGCGCTAAAGTTGCATCAAATTGAATGTTTATTGACACATTATTTCTTATATTTTCTTCACTTGTTGTATCAACTAATTGTGCAAATTTTTGCTCCCACGCCGGGTCTCCGGATCCCAACAATACAAACTGCCCGCCGAGATTTACAATTTTTTCTATCATTGGCAGTAAAATTTCAAGCCCTTTTTGGTTTGGATCAAGTCTAGAAATAAACGCAAACAGAGGTACTGAACTTTGTTCTAATTTTAATATCTTTTGGAGATTTTGTTTTTTCTTAAGTTTTTGCGCTTTCCAATTACTAACATCATAGTCTCTGGGCAATGCTGAATAATCAATACCGTTTAGTATTCCTTCGAACCTACCCTCCCTTGCTTGTATAACATATGCTAACTCACCGCCATATTCTACAGTAAGTAGCTCTTTGGCATACGTAGGAGATACAGTATTTATATAATCACTAGATGTAATAGCCTGAAATAGCATGCTTAAATCGCCGTTTGAGATATCCCAATCAATTAATGGATGTTGTCCGGGTCTGATACCCATCTCCTTGACAATCTCTACACTGCCCAAGCCCTGATACCCAATATTGTGTATGCTGACTAAGGTCTTTGGTCTTTCATGCCCTACAGAATCCTGCAGTAAATGTGTGATAAAACCTGTATGCCAATCATTGCAGTGAATAATATCGTATGTGTTGTACTGTGATTCAACGTAAGAAACCACACACTTATCATAAAACGCAAAGTATTCTGTTTCTGCGAGCAGATCCCCAGAAAACTCAAAGTCTGATTTAAGTAAGAGAACGTCTACATTGGACTCAGGCAACTTGGTTTTGTATATTTCAACCGGATAAGACTTATTATTATAAGAAACAAGCAACTCCAAACTTTTATATGATTTTAAGTTTTGTAGTTTAATGTCAGAATAATATGGCAAAATTATATCAACGTTAACGCCAATTTTTTCAAGTGCTTTTGGTAATGATGCCGAAAAATCACCTAACCCTCCAAATTTTCTAAATGGTGCAACCTCAGAAGTAACAAATAAAATTTTCATACAAAAATGATACCAAACATTTCTGTGATTTACGATAAGTTAAAAAATTTTATATAAAAATTAAATAAGTAAAGCAAACACGAAAAGCAAAAAAAATTTTATACTACAACCGACTAAAATCTTAATTCTAAAAAAAACATTAATACACATAACATTCACCGTTTAACTATAAATTTCATATATTACTATGTTAAAATACTGGAAGAATTAATAATACTTACTATTATAACAGCGCTTCAATTTCTTGAATAAGTGGAGTTAGTTCATTATTTAATTCTTGATCTTCACACTCTTTTATATATTCTTTATACAATAACAAGCCTTTTCTTATCATTGTACTATTGTAAAGATACTTGTCATTTGCTACCTTTTCATGTGATGCAGACCATAATATATCACTATTCATTAATTTATATAATAAAGGGCTATTATCTATAGTATATGAATATTTAACATTATTTAAAACGTTATATGTTTTTATATTGTTAATAAGTGCTTTATTAGAAGTATTATCTTGTTTATCATATGTCTTATGCTTTATAGCATGGTTTAACGTAGTATTTAATAATAAAGACAGTTTATTTTGAATATTATTATTATAATTAAGCCAATATTTGTAATATTGTTCTAAAGATGCACTTGGATTACTATCAGCCCATGTGCTTTCCTGTATATTTGAAATAGTAATGGGTGTAAAATCATTAATAAGAGCAGTAACAGTGGTTATTTCATGATTTTTTTCTTTAAGTTGTGAATATATATTATTAAGTAATAAAATACCTTGTTTATTATGATGACCAAACGTTTCGCCGTCCAGTGCCAATACGGTATGTTTAGTAATGTTTCCAAATAAATTATTAATGTTGGATGTGTAATTAAATGCAATTGCATCGCTAATAGTAATATTTCTTGTTACTAATTTTAGCTGTGTTTCTGTTAGCTGATAAACACATGTGTCCGGAGTGTGCTTATTATCCAACGACGTGCAGTTATTAACAAGAACCCATTTATACGAAAGCTCATCTAGTAAGTTGACTACAGCGTTTGAAATAGCTAACTCCGGTGGAAAAAACCCTGCCAGATCCTTAACCAAAATTGCGTCTTCTCCGTCAAACCCGCGATGCTTTCCAAAATAGTAACCTAAACCATACTCATTTAAGATTATCTGCTTCTCTGCATATTCAAGTGGAATTTTTGTAAGTAATGGATGGTATGCGGCACTCCCAACCAGTTCAACACGTCCCTGCTCAACCAACTCTCTAAGCCCTTCTAGCCAAGCAGAATAACCAGACTTTGCCATCAGCTCCAATAAACTTAGCGGGGTATTAAGTGTAACCTTAAAGTCTTTTTTTGTTTGAAAAAATTTAAGTAAAGGAACGTAACATTCCTCAGCAATTTTTTTAACCGTTGCCTCTTCCTGATATGAAGGTTGATACAGATGTAATAAAAATGCAATCTTCACGGCTGTAATTGTACAGCGGTTATAAAAATGAAGCAACCCGAACTGGGAAGGAAAGTTTTTCATTCTCCTGCCCACAGAATGAAAAGATAATCCCTCCCAGATCGGGTTGTTTCAATATATGCTAAATATTATCACATTATTATAGGTCTGTCAATTAGCGTGTATTTGTGACGTAAAATAAAGCTAGTTAAGCTGAAACATTGTCTTTTGAATACTTTGTGTTAAACGAAGCAGCCAATTCATACAATCTGACATATTCCTTCGCACTAGTCTTCCAACTATAGTCTTCTTTCATAGCATTCTTCTGTAGCTGTTTCCATGCCTTCTTGTGGCAATAGAGTTCCAACGCGCGCGCAATTTGCCCATATAATGCAAATTCGTTAAAGTCTTTAAAAACAAATCCCGTACCTGACTGTGCCACTGAATCAAAATTTTCTACTGTGTCTGCCAACCCACCTACAGATCTGACAATTGGGATCGCACCATACCGCATTGCTTCTAACTGAGTTAGCCCACACGGCTCAAATCGGGAAGGGTTAAATGTAATATCACTCCCGGCGTATATTAGTCTGGGCAATGTTGCATTAAAATAAGAGTGAACACCTACTTGTTTTGGAAAAGCACATTTTAAGTCGTGAAAACGCTGTGTAAGAGAGGAGTCGCCACTACCTACCATAACAAATTGCGTCTCGTATTCGGTCAAAACATGGCTCAGAGTATCAAGAAGCAAATCAAGTCCTTTTTGATGATCTAGCCTACCTACATAACCCATCACGGGTATTTCGGGATTAATAGGTAAATCGAACTCTTTTTGCAATGCTTTTTTATTTACTACTCTAAGGTCAATAGAGTTTATGTCATAATTTTTTTCAATTAGTTTATCCGTTTTTGGATTAAACTCATCGTAGTCAAGCCCATTTACTATGCCAAAGAATTTCCCTTTTACTTCAAGTAATAATTTGTCCAGGCCCTCACCATACTCACTAGTCAGTACCTCCTTCGCATAGGTTTTTGATACCGTGTTTACAACATCCGAATATAAAATGCCCCTCCTCATAAAGTTCTGATTGTTAAGCCGATTAGAAAAAAAGGTAGCAACAGCTGACCTACCGTCGTCTAGGTCAAGCTCCTGCACATTCTTATGGTCAAACTGTCCCTGAAAATTTATGTTATGAATTGTAAACAGTGTTGATACTTCACTTAAAATAGGATCCTTATGATAGGTTGTTTCGAGATAGTTTGATACTAGTCCCGTATGCCAATCATTACTATGTAATAAGTCCGGAACCCACTTTTCTGTTCTAATAAACTCCAAGACACCTCGTGAGAGTAATGCCCACCTAGTGGAATCGTCACTGTATCCATATATATTTGCTCTTTTTTCGTAATATTCCTGGTTTTCTAAAAAATATATAGGTACGCCGACGGGTTTTCCAGCTTCTTTAACATTGCAAATTAAATACTTATTTTCCTCATCATCGGTAGGTACACGTAAACCCTTGTGGATTAACTGAATTTTATACTTATCTTCGTCTATGTGCCCGTACTTAGGAATAAATAACCTAACATCATGCCCAAGATCAGCAAGCGCCCTGGTTAGATAACCTAGAACAGACGCAAACCCACCAGCACTTGCATATGGTGCTGCCTCTGTACCAACAATTAAAATTTTTAGGTGCTTTGTTGAAGAATCCGTATCTGTAATCAACTCTTCAAAAGTTTTTATAAAACCACGCTTTTGTGAAGTCATGAAAGCATTTTATCAAAAAATCCGGAAAAATAATAGGGAAAGAGTGCTAAATCAGCTCACTTTGGAAATTTATATTACTGAGCTTGTTGTTACTAAAGGTTTAAGACCTCTT
>CAZBWW010000018.1:11141-19974 GCA_964496005.1 uncultured Candidatus Saccharibacteria bacterium
CACCGTCTAGAAGGTCTTTTCTGAGTTGCGCATCAGACACTACATATAAGCCATGAATTTCTTTGCTTTCGTTCATAACCTTTTGATCACCAATATACAAGCATAGTTGAGCTGTATTCTGATCTGACGGTGTTAATTCCAGCGCCTTCTCAAAGAAATCTCGATCATCATTACGTACATATACATGTAATATTGAGAATGGCCTAATTAATTTATGAAGTGACATACCTGCATTCATTGTAAAAGCGTACGGCACATTTGATTTCCGTGCAGTTTTATTAATGTACTGGGCGAGCTCTTTTAGTCCACCTACGTTGCTTTTATAATAATAAGTTGTTGCACCTCGTTCAGGCATCGTTTCAGCCTGTAAATCATCTGTGGTTAACGAGCTAAGAGAACTCGTTGGGTGCGTGACCGTTGCTTGCGTTGCTTGCATAGGTTGTTGTACAGGCGACACCGGTTCGAACGCACTTACAACAGGTTGTACGGGAGCAGTGTCCTGCATAGTTGCAGCCATTTGCTCCTCTTGAGCCATTCTAACTCTATGTTTTTCCGCTGCTTCTTTAAACTTGGAAAGCCAATCTACCTCCTCCTCAGGCTCGGCAACAGGTTCTTGCGGTACTTGGGGTTCTTCTTGCATAACAGCATCACCCATAGTAGCTTCCTCAGTAACCTCAACAGCTTTTATTACTTCTTGAGGTTGTCTCTCTTCGACACCAGGTGCAACATAAGGTGTTTCTAACTCTACATTTACAGGTGGTTTTCCGGAAGGATACAAAAAGTCTAAAATGTTCTGTTTTGTAAATCTATGTCTGCCAGTAGCAGTCTTCACATCAGCATGTAATTTATCTTCCTCCAGATAGCGATACACTGATCTCAAACTTACTCCTAATATTTCTGCTACTTCTGTGGAAGTGTAAAATCTGTCCTCTAATTGCATGACTCAATACTTGCATACGGTTTATTACTTGTCAATTTTTTTCGTACTTTCTTCGGACAAATCTCTAGGACAATCTACTCTCTTAATATACTTTTATATACTCTAAATGGAAAAGTAGGAAATGCCATATATATTCTCCGAATGCGCCAAGGCTGGGAAATTAGCCTATATATCCATTCCAAATGCATCTTTTTGACAATTTCTGGCGCTCTTTGTACCTCACCTGAAATAAAATCAAAAGCACCACCCACACCGATTGTAATTTTGGCAGGTATCCGTGTGTTATTTCGCTTAATCCACTTTTCCTGAGCTCCATGCGGATATGCGAGAAACACAATGTCAATGTTATTTACACCTGATTTTTTCATTTGCATGTGAATATATGCTAATACTTTAGAATCATTTTCTTCCTGACAACTATAATGCGACGTCGCACCGATAATTTTTATGCCCGGATATAGCGTTTTTAGTTTTTCCGCGGTTTTTTCGGCAAGATCATAGTTAACAGCCTTCATTCGCCCAAATCGGTCTTTTGGCCAACCACCTAATAGAAATACGGTATAGCCATTTGACACAGCCAACTCACATAACTTAGGTACTAACTCTATTCCGTTTATAGTTTCTTGTTTCGGGTTATGGGTAAAAACCGAGCTCAAACCTAACTTCAGACCATAAATAAAGGCCTTAGCCGGAAACAGTCGTGTTTTCTTTAGTTTTTTTATAGATGCTATATACTCATCTGCAAGTACTATTCCGAAACCGTCCGGCACAGAAAGTGCTGACTCATTTATAATTTTTTTAAAAACACTGTCGTGTTGAGCAGAAACAACAAACTCCGGGTTAGTCGTGCACACAATATGAGAATCAGTAGTTCGGAGCAGGTCTGCAATTTTTTCAACAGCACTCTGCATGTTCAGCCCAAAATCTATACGCACACCAAGTATGTACCTACTTTGAATGTCAGCTTTACTCATAAGACTCCATAACTCCACGGGCAGTGTTTTCCCAACTGAACTTCTTTATGTGCTCATACCCGGACGAGATAAGCGACTTAACATAAGGCTGATCAATTAGTAATTTGCGCATACCTTCAAATATTTCACCGCCGTCTGATGGATCAACGCTGAGCGCGCTTTCTCCCGCTACTTCCGGGAGTGCACCTGTATTAGCTGTAAGTACGGGGGTTCCACAAGCCATAGCCTCTAACACAGGTAAACCAAATCCTTCCGACACAGATACAAATGCAAAAAATTCTGCACCACTAAGTAATATAGGTACTTCTTCCTGTGGCACTTTGCCAATAAATTTTACACGTGACTCAACACCATATTTTTTGGGAAAAGCATACACTTCTTTATACGACGGTAGTTCCGCACCTCCGAGTACAAAAGTAAGATTATGCTCGTCCAATATAGATCCTAGTTTTGAAAAAGCCGCGATCATTCTTTCTAAATTTTTCCGCGGACCTAGTGTACCTAAAAAAAAGATGTACTTCCCCCTTAGTGCATATTTATTCTTAACTTTTACTACGGCCTCATGCGATCTTTTATAATATGTATCCAAATCAATACCTTCATACACCACATTAATTTTACTTTCTCGCACTTTATACTTACTCATTAGCTCATTTTTTGTGAACTCTGAAACAGCCAGCAGTTTATCAGCAGCATGCGCTGTATATATTAGCGGATATGATCTCCACCACACATATTCCAGTCCATGAATCACAGCAACGGTGCGGATTTTGCCTTTGCGTAATATTGGCATAGTTTGCCATGATGTAAAATAGATGTCTGGAGGGTCAGCCCACAGGGAACGAGCTAAATCTACCTGTGTCCACGAACTGGTTTTTTTAATGTACTTAAAGGAAAATCTCGAATTAGTACTTACAAGAGTATGCCAAAAGTCCCCCGGTTCAGCCCTAAAATAAACTGTATAAGAATTGTCTTCATCTAACCGTGATAGGCTTCTAATTAAGTTAAAAAGATACACGCGTGTCCCTTCAGAACTATAAGGGTAAAGATTTTGGGCGTCAATTGCAATTTTCATATCCGTATTTTACTACGTTTGCGGTCACAGCACATATTGCCCACAAACTCATTTCTGGATAACATAAATACACTAGTCGCTAGTTGCTACGTATACTAAATAAAGCTAAAATAGCATAGATATGAAAAGACATTGGTTTCAAACATTTTTAACCGGCGTAATCCTACTTGGATTAACCACTGTCTTATACCTTTATACATCCGGATACAGACTTGGACGCGATAAAGATGCCGATATTGATTTCAGACAAACAGGTATGATCGGGGCAAAATCAATTCCGGACGGGGCAAACGTGTACATTAATGACGTACTAAGAACTGCAACTGATGACACTATTGCAGGTCTGGATCCCGGAACCTACACTCTGCGAATTGCGAGAAATGGTTTTGTGACATGGGAAAAACAGGTTGAAGTGTTCGCAGAATTGGTCACGGATATAACAGCGGTATTAGTTTCGCAAAGCCCACGGCTGGAACCTCTTACAAATACCGGGGCACGAGGACCTGAAATTTCGCAATCGTTGGGTAAGCTGGCATATTTTTCAAAGGATACAAAAGAACCAGGAATCTGGGTAATTCCATTAACAAATAGTGGTGTCAGTTTATTTAGGTCTGACGCGTATAAAGCAATACAGGATACGCCAACTACCATTTTTTCAGACGGGCTGTCTATTGAATGGTCTCCCGATGAACAAGAGCTACTTGTCCAAACTGTAGAGAACGTGTACTACCTGGTGGACCTGGACACCGAAACTGCACAATCTACTGCCGCGCCAGATATTGTTAGGCAGAGATGGGACGACGAGTTACTTGAGAAAAGAGTAGATTTTTTACAGCGAATTGACTTACCGGAAGAAATGGTAGAAATTGCAACTTCAAAAGATGCTATGTGGGCACCTGACGAAAAGAAATTTTTATACAAGGTGGAAAACGGAGATACTATCGAGTACAGAGTATATAACATGGAAAAACCACTCCCGGTAGGAGAAAAAGTTGAAAATCTAGTCTTTACGACCACTAAAAATGACCCACAACCGCATGTTACTTGGTATGCGGATAGTTTTCACTTGATTTTAGTTGAGGGCGATATAGAAACTGAGAAAAAAGGAATCGTAAGCTTAATTAGAATTGACGGTTCGAACAAGACTGAGGTGTACAGTAACACGATGTATTCACCTAAAGTATTTAGTGCGCCGGGCGGTGAGAAATTAATCTTTCTGACATCTTTTAAATCGAGTGAGCAAACAGACCTTTACACAATTGGTATCAGATAAATCACCTAATATAATTACTTAACTTCGACTAGCTTTGCCGTCACAACCAAGCGATTTAATGTAGTTCCGGGCGGATCGCATGTTTGCAATGTAAGAATTGGTTCGAGCACCGGTCTGGTTATGGGATATGTATTCCAACCATCCATTACTTCCTTGTCTATTACTTCGTACACGTAATCTTTTCCTTTGTAAAATACATGCACCTTATCGCCTTGTTCAAGTTTCCTAAGTAGATTAAATACCATTGCATATCTGCCTAATTCCCAAAAATTTATAGATGCATGTGCAAATAAATAAACGTTGCCGGGTTCGGTGGACGGGTAATTCGACACAGATGCGTGCGCTATTCCATCTTTAAGTGCCGCGAGATATGCTTGTTCATCTGAAACAGACACATCTGCCTTTACCGGCGCATTAATGCCTAACTTCTCAATTACAAGCGAAAAGTCTTTATTTACAGGCTCAATCAAAATTGGCTTCGTGGAAATAAAACGCGCGAACACGCTATCTGCCTGCCCCTCTCCATCTAACACAAATTCTTGTGATTTGGCTTGTTTATACTTGTACCACACTTCATCTTTAATGATAGGGCCAAATGCTAACAACAAAAAAGCGATACCTAGCATTATAAAAATATTTGATACTGTTTTTATGAAAATATATTGCTTAGGAGTTAGCGGATTTCTGTATTTGTAGGTCTTAACTTTACTCACAAATTAAGTATAACTTACTTTTTGAAGGTTCCAATAGTCCGACAAACTATGTAAGTGCTGATGTGCCAAATAGCCTAAAAACTGTGGAGGAAATGTAGTGTTAAATACACAAAGCTCCCCACGAGCGGCAGCCTTACGGACTTGCCCACCGACCGAAGCCGGCGACCCAACCACGAGAGCTCGTATGGGAGCTTAATATCGTGGTTGGGATTTACTACTAGATTTATTATAGCAAGTTAAAACTACTGGTGTCCCCGGCGGGAATCGAACCTGCATTTTACCCTTAGGAGGGGTATGTTCTGTCCTTTGAACTACGAGGACCGATTTACTTTGCCATTATAGCATTACATCGGCAGTGGGGCATGTTAGAATAGCGTTTGATACTGTGATTTTGTCACTATTTGTGTTGTGAGTTGATAATTTTGGAGGGGTGCAGGAGCGGCTTAACTGGCTGGTCTTGAAAACCATGCGTGCGCAAGCACACGAGGGTTCGAATCCCTCCCCCTCCGCCAAAGAAAGCACTTAAAAATATTCGGTAAACATAACTACTAAAACAAAATGGCTAAAACAGAAATATAAAAAAGTCAAACTTGAAAATTAACCTAGTAAAATTAGCTTAATACGAATAAAGTACTTCCTCGACTCTTTTATAATCCATAATTTCATCTTTATTAAACCACAACGCAATTTCTTCCTCTGCTTCTTCTACAGAACCTGAAGCATGGACTAAGTTATATATTGCACGTCCCGCCGCATTAGCGGCATATGCGGAATCTAGCGAAAAGTCGCCACGAATTGTACCCGCAGGAGCCAACACCGGTACTGTCGGTCCGGTAATCGCCCTGATTCTTTCAATAGCATGTGCTCCTGTAAATATAAGTGCCAACACAGGTCCGGATTTTAAATAATCTTCGTTCCATTTTTTAACTAACTTGCCAATTTCAATCGCGTCAGTAGTTCCCATACTCTCCATCAAATCAATATCGTATTTCTCACAGTCGCTTATTGTATTTTGCCCTACTTTTGTAAACCACTTGTCGGTTGATGGATAATGTTTTCTGGCAGTTTCGTCATCTGCTAATACTAATTTTACGGCTATTATTTTTAGGCCCGCACGCTCAAACCGATGTAAAATTTCACCAACAACGCCTCTTTGAACAGCCTCGGGTTTTATTAAAACTAACGATCGTTCCATTGTCATAGATAAATCAGTTTACCACTACAATTTAACTTCTTCAACAGCATAAGTGTTATCAGCATAAATATGCAATAACGTAAATCGTGGAGGTAGTATAATGTTTTCATTATCCTCATCTGCTAGTGCACCAACTACAATATGTTGTAATCCCGGTTCTTCCGGATCGGTGATTGTGCTAGGTATGTGGTGATCTGCAGCAATAATTGCTTTTACCCCAGAGCTTCTAATTTTAGCCAGTAAGATCTTGGCTTGATTAAGCACATCTGTTAGTTCTTCACCTTTAACATACCCCATTGATGGCAACCCGCCAACGCTATAAAGAGGTTGTGATAGCAGCACTATATCTGTTGATTCTATATTATTTAAAAACCAAGTGTAGCGCTCCTCATCCATAGGCGTGTAGTTTGCGCTATTGTCCAGCATCATAATTGTCACATTACCTACCTGCAATTTGTGATAGTTTGCACCAAAAACTTGTGTGAAATTCTCTAAACCTACCGACTGTGCTAAATCATGATCACCCGGTAGTACATACCACGGGGCGGCACTTTTGGATATAGTTTCTTTTGCAGCAGTTAAACTCTCTACATCACCCCAATTTGTTAAGTCACCAAGATGGAATACATAATCAACTGCGAGCTCATTTACTGCGTTAACTGCTTTTTCCAGACTATCAAAATCATCACCGGAATCTGCAAGTAGTGCAATAGTTGCGACAGGCACTTTATTTGCAGTCTTATCCTCTAAGCCAGTACTGTTATCAGTGATGGCTGAGGTTTCGTCTGTTTCGGTATCACTAGCCTTATTTATCCCGGTTTGTGAAAATCTTTCTATGAACTCTCCTGCCACCTCTCCGGTTTGTTCTACATCAAAGCCAAATTTTGCAGACACAGGTTCAAGCAGACTCGCAAATCTGTTAGTATTTAGGGCTGAGACTTCTTTCACAAAATAGGACACACCCATAACGAATGCTGTCAAAATCACAATCGCAAACATTGCGCGCATTGTTCGTCTGAATGCGGTATGTTTATTTCGTTTTCTCTTTTTCATCATATGCTTAGATTATAACGCATGTCAGAATTAGCGCATACCTAAAATAAACAACCAATTCTCCGGCGTTAACGCAATTTACATTGTTAGCAGGGAATAGTAGGGAACGGAATTACATCTGATCGGGAGCCGAAATACCTAATAGTGCTAACCCATTTTTTAACACCTGTTTTACCGCTAAAGTAATATATAACCGGGTCATTTTCTGCTCACTAGTATCTGCCTTTAATATAGGCACATCATTATAAAAAGAATTATATCGCTGTGCTAACTCAAATAAATAGTTACACACATAATTTGGTGCATAATTTTCTGCAGCCCGTTCCACTGTTTCTTGATACTTATATAATTGTTTTAAAACTGCCAGTTCTTTAGGCAAATGTTCAGACACAGTAAAGAAAGACGGTAAGTCAAACTTAGTTGTATTTTCTTTATGCAAAATGGAAGAAGCTCGTGCATGTGTGTATTGAATATAGGGTCCGGTTTCCCCGTCGAATCTGGTTACTGAAGAATAGTCAAAAACTATGTCACTTGCCACATCATATCTTAGCATGGCAAATCTGTAAGCCGCTAATGCTACGTCTTTTATCACTTTTTCCCTATTTTGTACATCTTTACTTACTTCCAGGCTCTCCAACTCTATAATTTTTGTGTGTACATCATCAGCATTTACGATAAGGCCGGTTCTTGATGACATATTTCCTTCAGGTAATGTTATAAAACCATATGATATGTGATGTAAATTATCCGCCCACTCGAATCCTAACACTTTAAGAATTGTAAACAACTGTTTAAAATAATCACCTTGCCTAAAGTCCACAACATATAATCGTTTGTCATATTTATATTTAGTGTAGCCGTCCAACGCTAACTGCAGATCTTTGGTAACATAAACGGATGTTCCATCTGAGCGGAGCAAAATCTTATCCGGCATGCCATACTTTTCAAGCCTTGCAATTACTGACCCATCAGGTTGCTTTTCGGCAATTCCCTTTTCAACTGCAATGTTCACAATTTCCTTACCGACCTCAACGTTTTCACTTTCGTAATCCCAAACATCAAAAGCTACATTTTCGTTCTTGTATGTTTCCTCCCAGCCTGCATATACCCAACTATTCATTTTTTTCCACAAAGCTATAACTTCAGGATCTTTGCTTTCCCATTTACGAAGAAGTTCCTGAGCCTCGTCCAACAACTGCGGATTCTTCTTTGACTCTTTTTCGAACAGAATATAATAGTTACCTACAAAGTGATCTGCTTTGATACCCTCTGCCTGTGGAGTTTTATCTTTGCCATACTTCATATACATCAACATACTTTTGCAAATGTGTATTCCTATATCACCAACGTAATTGGATTTGATAACTGAATAACCTACGGTACTTAAAATGTTTGCGAGGGCTGATCCCAAAAAGTTGTTGCGTGAGTGACCGACATGTAAAGGTTTATTTGCGTTTGGGGCAGAGTACTCAACTAATACCGTTTTACCCGCACCTAAATTGCTCGACCCATAGCTATCAGACTTGTTTGCTATATCCTGGGGTACAAAACTTAACCACTCTCTGCTCAAAACAAAGTTTATGAAGCCTGGTGGAGCCACATATATTTTC
>CAZBWW010000019.1:0-19526 GCA_964496005.1 uncultured Candidatus Saccharibacteria bacterium
ATAAACCTCTAGTGTTCCAGTTGTCACGCCAGTGGCATCGCTGGGTAGCTACGTTCGGTTGGGATAAGCGCTGAAAGCATCTAAGCACGAAGCCCATCTTAAGATTAGATCTCTTCTAATTTATTAGACGCAACTCCTGGGAGATGACCAGGTCGATAGGCTGCAGGTGTAAGTACAGCAATGTATTTAGCCAAGCAGTACTAATGTGTGCGCAACTTTATATACAAATGTCGTTTCTTGTTCAGTTTTTAGGGTGTTTAGTACACAAGTATGCGTTATCGAAAACGTACTCGCTTCGCTGCGTGAATGTTTTCTCAAATCGCATACTTGTGTATCACCCTTTATTGGTAATTTGATAGGTAGTGTTCTGGTGATGCTAGCGGTAGGGAAACACCTCTTCCCATTCCGAACAGAGAAGTTAAGTCTACCAGCGCCGAAGATACTAAACCAGGTGTTTGGGAAAATAGGTCATCGCCGGAACTTTGCCTATCAGACGGCTCGACCTCGTCGTCACTATCGTTCCGACTAATGGTCATCGCCGGAACTTTGCCTATCAAATAAGATTAATCAGCTCTATATTATTCCTCTATAATTTCTCCGGTTTCAAGATCAATCTTGTTAGGGTTGATTATTAATGGCATTTGGATCTCAACCTCTTTAATTTGCGGTTCAGGCGGGGTTAGTTGATCGGTTGGTGTTACTTGAGCTAGGTTGTCAAATTCCGGGTCTGATACTACAGTTTCCGGCTGATTTAACTGATATTTTTGGTTTTCTGCTTCAGCACGCTGTTTTGCTTCTTCGGCCTTCATAGCGGATTCTTGTCGCGATAATTCTTGATAATAACTATTGCCATTTTTATCATCGTCAAATAATACAGTACCGTATAGAAATGCAAGCCAGCACGCAACTGAAACGCCTAAGAAAATTGTTGTATAAACAACTATAAGTATGCCGTCTTTTACATTTTTATCAAAGATTAACATGACCGGATACGCGAAAATAATAAGAGCAAATATCAACAGGGAAGTCCCAAAAAACAACAACATAGGCAGTACCGGTTGTGTGCCGGGTCTAAATAATTTTTCTAAATTAAAGCCTAAATTGAAAAATAGGACAGAGTATCCGAACACTCCTAATGCTTGAATAAGTCCAATTTTCCACGGTTTATTAAGTAACTGTTTGAATTTTTTCATGCACATATTATACCAATTTTTGCAGCTGTCTATTTTTAAGCAAGCCGTATATTTGGGGTATAAGCCTTTACTCGTATCTTAACGCATTCAATGCAGAAGTTTTTGTTGCACGGCGTGCGGGATAAATACCCGTTACTATACCTACAATTAACGACAAAGCGATAATTAAAATTATAAATGCCGGAGGGATGTGCGCGATGTCAATATAGCCCACACCCTTAGCGATCGCGAAGATCGAAATAATTAACCCTAATAGCTCTCCGGCTAGGGCGCCAAGAAATAGTCCAAGTAAACCACCAAAAAATCCCATAATCATAGATTCGGTCAGAAACAACTCTTTTACTTCAAAGGATTTCATACCCATCGCTTTCATCAAACCTATCTCACGCGTTCGTTCTAGCAGTGATACGGTCATTGTGTTAAACATGCCTAGTGCGGCTACACCTAGAGCCACAGTTCCTATTAATGCTAATACAGTTCTAAGCGTCGCAAACAGCCTATTTATCTGTTCAACAGTATCAGTGACAGAATTGGTCACATAGCCTTTAGCTTCAATCTGTTGTCGTATACCTGCCAAATCATTTTTATCTTCAGTAACAATTTTTACTTGTGAATAATTAGCTACGCCAAGGCCTCGTAAATCTATAAAAGGAACATAAAAATAGGGGACATCATCTTGCGGGATTACTCCAACAATAGTGTAGGTTGCCGGATTGGATTCGACATTAGTCTCACCGTCCTGTAATAGAGAAGTAGTTACAATAAATGATACCTCGAATGTTTGGTTGATTGCGTCCTTTTCTTCCACGCCTAGTATATTTAACATTGCGCGGTTAACCACAGCTTGTTTAACTGCTGTTTCAGCAAGATCTACCTTCTTAGCTTGCGCTTTACTCAGTGCCGAGTCCTCAAGTAAAACCCATTCCGTGCCGGTAAATGACAGACCTTCGAACGCGCTTGTAGATTGGGTTGTTTCAGTAGTTTCCAAGGTGTCTTCTAACCCAAGAACCTGTCCCAATTCCGAGTTAAAGCTATTTGGATCTAAGTCACTTATTTTCACTAGTTGTGTTGGTTTTGTGCTTATACTGATTTTAGCCATATAGCCCAATTTTTGTTCTTGTTGGCCTAAATCATTTAGCAGTTTTGCATATTCCTGCCCAGCTTCCTCCCATAAATATACCTTTGATTCAACCCATTTACCCAGAGGTTCCCCGTCTGCTGTTGTCCCTGCTTTACCGTTTGGGCTATCTGGGTATGCAGCACCCCATACCTCGCGGCCTGTGTGAGTACCTTCCACCCTTTTTGTATAGCCAATAACAGGTGCGTTTAGACTAGGGCGTTCCCGTACTCTAATCCACTCATTTGGAAAAAGTGTTAGTTCTACATCCCCAATAGGATCACCTTCAGTGTAAAAACCGGTTGTTGTGTCGCCCACAGTTGTAAGTCCGGCAACTTCACCATTATTTTCACTATTATTCATGTTTTGTCCTTGATTATTACCTCCAAGTCCTCCGCTGACTATTGAGCTTAATGAATTACTATCGAAAATAGCACCTCTAATCGGTTGAATAGCTGATTGCTTTAGATACTCTGTTGTTACACCGTATACCGCCATGTCAGAAACCGAATTTTTATAATTAACTTTCCCGACCAGCGCAATCAAAGGCAGTGCGTGTTTCACATTGGTAATTTGTTTAAAATCTGCTAAAGTTTCGTCCGTCAATTTTTGGTTACTTCCGGGTTGTGTATGAATGTCAGCCTGCTTCATTTCCTCAAGTCTCGCAACCCGCGAAATGACCAGTTCCTGTAGTCCGAACCCAATTGAGACCAAAAAGACAATTGAGGCAATACCTACAGTCATACCGCCAATTGTGATTGCGGTACGAGTAAATTTAAAACGCATATTGTGTAGCGACAACTCTATTAAGTTAATTCTGTTTATCGAACCTTCACGATGTCTGTTGGCAGCTAATATTTTGGCATAAATACGAGACATTGGGGGAGCGAGTTTATTTGGTAATATTTTCGGGCAAAGCCGCGACCTTGCAAACTTTACTAATATTTGCGCCGCTAGGTATGAAATTAACAAAATCAAAAACGAGACCGTGCTTTTAAACCACCTTAAAACTGCGAGTACACCGTGTTTAATAGTTGCCGGTTTTAGGTCATATTTTAACCCTCTATATATGACTCCGGGCAATTTTTTTAGTAAGTTAAATAACTTTCGCACTATCCGTTCCTTTTAAATTTTCTTACTTCCCGTTTAGGTCGTATCTTAGGTCGTTTATTATCAGGATTTTCTTTTACAACAGGCTCTTCTACTGCAGAGAGGTTTTGCTGTTCTTGAAGCTTTGGTGGTTCAATCTGTTGTACCTCTTGTTGTTCTTGAAGCTTTGGTGGTTCAATTTGTTGTTCCGGTTGCTGCGATTCGTTTTGTTGTTGTGCTTGTGTCGATACCGCTTCCGATTGTTGAATTTCCGTTTTTTGCACATCTTCTTTTTGTATCTCGCCCTTCGGTTCATCAGGTTTACCATCACCTACAAAATTCTCACTCCCTTTTATACTGCCAATTCTCTTCATTTGCAGCTCACCAATCAGTTTTTCCTTATCTCCCTCCTGATACACGCCAATAACTTCACCATCAAGCATACGCACAGCAGTGTTTGCATATGTCAGGTACTCCAAATCGTGAGTTACCATAATTACGGTTTTGTTTTCATTCGTATTCATTTCTTTTAGTAACCGCATAATGTCCTGTCCGGCTTTAAAGTCTAAATTCCCGGTAGGTTCGTCAGCTATAATAATTTCGGGGTTATTTATTAGTGCGCGTGCAAGTGAAATTCGTTGTTGCTGCCCTCCTGATAGTTCAGTTGGCATATAATCAGCCCACGCCTCCAACTCAAGTTTTCTAAGCATTTCTGTGGCTTTAATAAATGCCCTTGGTTTTTCGGATCCAAGTAAAAGCAATGGAAATGCAACATTTTCGCGTACTTGCAAAGACTTAATCCAGTTCGCTTGTTGAAAGACCATTCCGACGTGCTGTTTTCTAAACTCAGACCGTGCATCCTCATCAGAATTTTTATAAATATCTTGTCCTAAAAACTTAATCTCACCAGTTGTTGGTGGTTCCAGTCCCAAAATAATGTGAAGCAAGGTAGATTTACCACATCCGGAAGGCCCAAAAATAATTATAAAATCACCATATCTGATGTTAAAGTTGATATTTTTTAATACAGTTACATCCTGCACACCAACTCTAAACGATTTGTGTATTTGGTTAATCTCGATAATATTGCTTTGCTCGCTTTTCGCCTGACTTAGTGTTGTTGTTTGTGTTGTTTGTACTTCTGCCATTTCTTTCTTACCAAAATAATTTAAAGCGTTAGTTAATACTCCCAATAAACCCAAACGCTTCTTGGAGATTTGCTATTACCAGGTCAAGCGCGTTTTCAGTTACTTTAGGCGTAATTGTTACTGTATCAATAGACTCTGTTCTATTACCTGCACTATCGGTAGACAAGGCGCGTAGATGGTAGACCTTGGACGGCGTAAGACCGGAGATAATAACCATATGGTTAGTAGTTAAGTTTGTGTCTTCCTGTGTCTTTTGGGAGTAGGTAGTTCCCGTACCTTCCCCATATTCTACCTGCGCAGTTGTTGGTTCATCTGTATCCCACGTTACTACCAGTTGAGCCAGCGATTCAGCTTCAGCGGAAGCTTTAATAATTGTGCCTTCAACTTTTAAATTAAGCACTGCTGCGGGTCTGGTATCTGTCGATGTTGTAAGTGTTTGTACTTCTGATCGCGCTTCGTTGCCTGCAATATCACGTCCACTCACAATCAAATTATATGTAGTTTGTGGCAAAAGTCCTCGAAGCAAAACTTTATGCTCTCCAACTTCAAGTTTTACATTTACCTCATCTCTTGTAGCTCCGGGATTATCAACAGGGTAGTAAGTTACAATACTTGATACTTCGGTGTTGGTGTTCCAAAGTACTAAAACCGTTGATTGTGCAGTTCCTTTAACTTGTTGAATTTGCACATCTGATATTCGCGGACTTGGCAGGGTAGTGAAATCCAAAATAGTGCCTTCGTATTCCTCATCGTCTGAGTCAAATCCGTTAATTTTATAGAAATATTTCGTGCCGTCCAATAAGCCGTCTAGTGTAACAATGTAAGTAGCCTCAGATGTAGATGTTGAGATTTCAGTTACGCCCCCAAATGCTGTTGATTCTCCATAATAAACTCTCGCCTTACTACCGCCGGTAATTGTGAATTTAATTTGGGCGGAAGTAATTCCAATAGAGCTCATTACCACATCCTTAATAGTTGGTGCCGGTAGGGTAGTGAAGGAATACTCGTCTGAAATACCGGTATTTCCGTCTTCGTCAGTCCATTTTGCTACAAAATAATAGGTGGTACCTGCAGACAAATTTGTTAAGAGTAGCTCGTGTCCGGTTACTTGTTCTGAGCTTCCTACTTCTTCGGTGTTGTAATCTCCTGATGACTCTCCAAAAGCTACCTTTGAATCAGATGTTCGTGAGGTTGCCCATGAAATAGTTGCTGTTTTTGTGGTTATATCTGTTACAAGGGGTTCACCAACTAAAGGCGCGGCTTCAACAAATTTACCATCCGGATACATCGAGACGGTTGTTGAAAAAGATCCGCAATTATTAGTATTGTCGCACGCCTTTACCTTGTAATAATATGTTAATTGTTCTAGACCTGTGTCAACATATGAAATACCTCTACTAGACGCAATTTCCTCAAAGCTTGAGTTATCTTCAGATCTAAATATTTTGTACGTATCCACTCCGGCACCTACATCTTCCGGTTCTTCCCATGAGATTGCTATTTTCCAACTGGAGGTTGCTTTTACGGATACGTCGGCAATATCCATACTGATAGGTATACCCGGAGCAGAAGTGTTGGCTGTAAAGGTTATAGATTCGTACAGGTCGTAATCTATATTGCCGGCCTCGTCCTTTGCCACAATATAAAAAATATTTTCTCCCGGGAGCGTAGCAAACGGTCCAGCCGATAAAAATGTATTAGCTGTCTCAGTAACACTCACCATAGTAGGATGAGAATTTACACTGTAATAATAGCGAAGATTTTCAGTACTACCAAAATATGTTGCGGGCGCATCCCATTCAAATGCGAATGAGTTTTCTGTGTTGGTGTTGGGTGTAACCTCTAAATTTTGGGGTGGGGAAGGTGCGTCTGAGCTAAAGTAGTAAGAGGTTGTAGCATAAGAACTATAATTGCCGGCGGTGTCTTTTGCTCTCACATAAAAAATGTTTTGCGCTGACTGATATGATGGGACACCTGTTACAAACAAATCTGCACTACATTGATCACTTGCCCACAAACCACTACCGGCACCTGTTTTGTAACAATATTCATCCACACCAGAACCTGCATCAGTTGATGCCGTCCATGTGAAGTCAAAGCTGTCTGTAGATGAATAGCCGGCGGGATCCGCAGAAACACTACCGGGAACAGTTGGACCTGTAGCATCGTATTTATATATAAAAGGCGCCCAGATTGCGGCACTTGTATTTCCGGCCTCATCAATTGTTTCTATGCGCAAGTAATATGTACTGCCTGATACAAGTCCCGAACCATCGTATTCACTATCCGTTACAAAAGTTCCGCTAGTTGAGGGATCCGCACTACTATTTGTGCCTAAATATACATAGTAGCCTGCGACTCCCGAACCAGTTGCGGTGTCGGACGCACCGCCAACTGCTTCTGCATCAGGCCAGTCAAAATTAGGCGTGCCGTAGGTGTACCAAGTGTCTGTGGTTAGCGGCACTGCTTGTGCACCGGAATCATAAGCCGATAAACTTGATGGGTTTGTCGGTGCGTCCGTATCCTGATAATAATTAATAGTGTAGTCACTTACTATTCCGGAATACACGCTATCAGAACTTGAAAAATCAAATTTAACTTGAATGTACTGATTCACTGTTGAGTTAATTTTGTATTTATATGTACTGCCAATTTGTTTTTCCTGTGAGACTGCCGACCAGGCTGTCCAGTCACTACCGTTGGCAGATGATCTTGTTGTAATTTCTATATCCGCGTTTGTTGCTGAAGTATATGTGATTTCTAAATTGCCAAATCTGTATATTGACCCAAGGTCGATGGCTTCAGAAGTATACGACCCGGAGGCTTCAAAAGAAGTTGAGTCAGTTTGTGCTACATACGTATACAGCCCGTCGCTGTACGTATCTGTTCCAGGACCTGCAATAACATGAACTATACCGCTACCATCACTGGCAGCGGAACCACCGGTAAATATTTGAGCCGGTGCGTTTGTAATCGAACTCCATGTTCCTCCTGCAATCTCATATTTATAACAAGATGCTGTATTAGTGGCGCGACATGCATACAAATGATCGCCACCTGCGTCAACCAGAAAACCATCATTATAAACGTTGATAGACATGCCTGTTAGTGTAGTCCATGAATTGCTACCCGGTGTATATCTGTAAAAGGGGTTGCTCGCAATATTGTTACCTCGTAACGTATATACATAACCATCTCTGTAAACTAACTGCGCCCCGTCTGCTACTGTCGCAGGCAACCCCGTCATAGCAGCCCATTTGGTACCACTGCTTCCTTGCGTGTCAAATCTATAAAAGCTTGTTGTAGCACCTCCACGTGCCCAGTACATATATTGACTTCCATCGTAAACCATTGTTGTACCCGCGCCGGGGTCTAAAGGAAAAGGATCACTGGTTTCTTCAGACCAAGTATCTGTGTCAATATCATAAATCATTAAGCGGTTGTCATATTGAGAGCCTGCGGCATAAATTTGGTTATTGGTGCTTTCATACGCAATAGTACCTCCAATAAAAAAACCTAATGGTGCGGGTGCTAGTTCGACAGTTTCTCCGGTTGTGGGGTCGAATCTAAATAATCTGCTTTCATAATTACCTTGTGTAAAATAAAAATAATTTCCGTCTCCCTTTACAATTTCCGCTCCGGAATTAAATGCTCTACTACCCTGACCTTGGAAGAAGCCACCTAACATGCCGCGAGTTGGAAGTTCCCACAAATCTTTGGCAGTATCATATGTGTAATAAGATCGCGTATTATTTCCTCTTATGACATATAATTTCCCATTTATATTGCGCATTGCAGAGCCTATATAAAAAGGTAGCGGTCCGTCGGCAAGCTTAGTCCATGTAGCCGATTCTATGTCATATTTAAACAAGAATGGCTTTGAGTTGCCGGCAAGCAGATATATTACATTTTGCGTTTCGTCATACGAGATTTTACTGCCATCATATGTAAAAGCAGGTAAATTAGGTAAGCGTGTCCACTCGTTGCCTGAAATGCTGTAAGATGCGAAACCAGTACGGGCAGTACCTTGCATGGCATAAATTGTGTCATTTCCGTCGTAAGCAAGATCACCTCCATACCTAACCAAATTATCCGCTTGATATGTTGGAGCATCAAAATCTATATTTGCTAATGTTTCCCACGAATTACCGGTTGTATCGTATCTAAAGAAAGAATCGTCAGTATTACCTCTTAAGGCATAAATATATTGTGACCCGTCATAAATTAGGGAAGAGCCAAAATTAATCGTTTGGGGAGCATCTGTTGCAGCACCGTCATCCCAGCTGTTTCCTGAAATGTCATACCTCCAAAATGTGGTGGTGTTGTTTCCCGCAAAGGCGTACAAGTATCCGCTTGGGCCTTCAATAATTTGTGCACCATATGTAAGTGTGGTAGGTGCGGCAGTAAGCGTGGTCCAGACATCCGTAGCAATATCATATTCATAAAACACATTAGTTGTACCTCCTCTAAAGACATAAAGTTTATTTGAAGATGCCACGTAGGCAATACTGCTGCCGTGGTATACGTTCGCGGGAACTAGTGTCAGTCTAGTTTGTTTCCAAAACCCTTCCTTACTTTCCAATTTTAGTTCGTCACCTGCCGTTGATACAGATGAGAGAGAACCTGCGTCAAAATCACCCGTGTCGGTTAATGTCAATGAGGTTGCCGAAATTCCGGAATATTCGTACGTGAAACCCGTGATGGCAGAACTGATATTTCCTGCAGTATCCTTTGTCTGTAGTCTTAGGTAGTAATTACCAGAAGACATGGGTTCGGTAGCCAGGTAACTTGAGGCTGTCTGAAAATTACCTAACGTTTGTGGATCAGCTCCTGAGCTTGTACCGAAATAAACATAATACCCCTCTATTTCGCTTTCGGTATCACTAGCCCCAGACCAAGTAAAGTAGGGGTTAGCATATTTGTAGGCTTCGCCATCGGTGAGTTCAACGCCGCCAACTTCCTGGCTTGAGCCATCGAATGTATCCGGATTTGTCGGATCAGTTGTATCTCCATCGTAATCAAGTGTCAGGCTGTGCAAAGTTGGTGCCTGAGTTTGGTCCGAGGATGCACTTAGAGTAGCTCTAATTTGTATGTATCTTTCTTCTGGTGATGCAATAGACCCTCCGGGAACTGCTTCCCAAGTAGACCATGCATCCAAATCTGCAGAAGTTCTTGTTTCGAGTGTGACTGCCGAGTCGCCGGGAGTTGTTACAGAGCTGGCTAATGAATTCCACCCGCTGACATAGGTTAAATCAATTGTGTCACTTGTCCATGTTCCGCTGACAGGGAAGTCGTCCGTCCCTACGGTAAAAACGTTCATGTTAGTTTGAGCTCTTCCTTCAATCGAATAAATTTGACCGGAACCGTCGCTTTCCAACGAACCGCCGTCGTACGGACCGTAATCATATCCGGTTTGTTGCGAAAGCGGATCCATATATGTCCATTCGCCTGAGGCGATGTTATATCTCCAGAAGTCCTTTTTATAATAACCCGCCTGAATATACAAATTTCCATCATAATATGTCATATCTGTGCCATAAAAAGGACCGTACGGCAGTGAATCAAGTGATGACCACGTGTCCGTACCAATCACATATTTCAATATTTGTCCTGTTCTAGAGCCCGAAATGTAGTATATGTCAGTGCCATCATATGCAAGCCGTGCACCATATGATGCTTCGGTGTTATCAGGTAGATCAGCAACAGATATGTCATCCCAGCTATTACCTGAAATTGAATAACGCCAAAAAGTTCTAGTGTAGTTTCCGCGGGTTGCATAGATGTAGTCTCCACTGCCGGGGTAGACTAGTGCACCGCCGTATCTAACAGTAGCCGGCGCGTCTGCCATGGTTGACCACGAATCTCCAGCGGGATCGTACCTATAAAAAGTGACCACATTACTTCCTCTAAAAAAATATAAATAACTACCCGCGGCTACGCCTTTTGTATCATCATTAAACGAAGCTGGTGCAGCTGCTCTGGATTCCCAACTATTGCCGGCAATGTTATATCTCGAAAAAGTAGTTGTATTAGCGCCACGCGGTGCATATAAATAACCACTATAATGAACTAAATCGGCACCGACGCTGAAGGCTGCAGAAGCGTTTGTAGGTCCGACAAACTCATTTCCTGCATCATCATATTTCCAGAAATCGTTTGTGCCGTTACCTCTGAAGACATAAATTTGATCGTCTGCATCATTATAAACTGCACCAACATAGCGATTAACAATCGGCGTGCTAGTCAGTGTATCCCAGCTGTTACCGGTGATATTGTATCTATAGAAATCTGCAGTTGCATTACCTCGGGGATAGTAGATGTACCCATCTTTCACTGCTGCACCTCTATCATCATTAAATGTACCGGGAGCAGCTGTCATAGTTGACCAAGTTTGTCCGCTAATACTGTATCTATAGAATGTTGTAGTATTAGCACCTCTTGGCGTATATAGGTAACCATTGTCGTATTTTAATTCTGCACCCGTACTTATTGTTGCTGCTGGTCCTGTAACAAGGGACCATATATCGTCCGAAATGTCATATGTCCAAAAATCAGTTGTACCACCGCCACGTAATGCAAAGATTGTTGTTCCGTCAGTTGCACTAGTTCCACCTGAAGAAACAAGATCAGGTGTGTCAGCTAAATCCTCCCATAAATCGTGTGCGATAGAGTATCTTTTGAATTCTTTTTGCGCGCCACCGAATATGGTGTAAATGTAGCCATCAAGGTAAGTCATATCAGAACCAGCATCAGACATAGTGTAGGGCGCTGTTAAGTCTTCCCACCTATTTTCTGTTGGCAAGTACCTGGCAAAGTAATAATCCCGTCCGGCTAATACATATACATAGTTACCATCGCTAGTCGTAGAAGTACCTGTTGTGAGTGCAGCATCCGGTGAGCGCCAAACTTTAGGTCCCCAATTACCGTCACCAATTAGTATCACATCCCCTTCTTTACTGTCAGCTTGAGTGCCATCAAATTTACCAAGCATCCAGTCAACTCTATGGGTAAGTGTTTCAGTATCTGCATTGACAGGTCGTAACGAATGACTCTTTAGCACTAAAAAAGATAAAGTGACAAATAGCGTACAGGCTAGTAAACCGCTAACTACAGCAAATATTTGTGTAACAAGCTTAACTGTTTTTTTGTGGGCAGGGTAACATACCATAATTCATAAAAATTCTATCACGTTTATGGTATAAATATCTACTATTTGCGATGATTTACTAGCTATGGAACACTACATAGATGTACGTCTATGTCATATATATATTATTTAAAAAATATAGGGAGGCTTTTTTGAATCTTAACCTCATTTTTATCTCATTTTCTTTTGCTCTTTTACTGACTTTTACCAAAATTTTAGTAAAGGGGGCGCATAGCAAAACAGCTCATAAATTACAACTTTAGGCTTGTATTACTATATATGCTTATGTATAATGCTCATGCTCTCTGCTGTTTTTTGGCTTTGTTGCAGTCAGCCTCACGTATAAAATTAAGCAAAGTCCAAAGTATTTCACACAAAAAATTTATGGCTAAAGCAAAAAAAATATATAAAGCAGATTCGATAATGACAAAACTGCTTACCGACAGTGATGTTACGATCAAGGACTTTAATTATGGTGATTTAGTTGAGGGAGTAGTAATCAGTGTTGGACACGGAGAAGTATTGGTTGACGTTGGGGCAAAAAGCGAGGGGATTATTTCTGGTGAGGAGCTTGTAGACAGTGATAAATCATACAAAAACTTAAAGCCCGGAGACAGTATTATGGCTATGGTAGTGCAGTCTGAAAACAGGCAGGGGTATGTGGTTCTGTCATTGCGCAGGGCAGAAAAAGACAAGAAATGGCAGACAGTTGAGGATGCATATGCAGATGAGTCAGTACTCGAAGTTGACGTGCTCGAATATACAAAAGGCGGGTTGTTGGTAGATTGTTTAGGGTTACGGGGTTTTGTACCTCTGTCACATTTAGACAGAGTCCATTTTGCGAATGACTTAGCGAAAACAGCGGCCGGTAGCGAAGCCGAATTAAAAGAATCACTAAAGGTATTATCCGGCAAAACGTTGAAAGTAAAAGTAATTGAGCACGATAAAGTAAAAAACCGCTTAGTACTGTCCGAGAAGGAAGCGGTGGCATCATATAGTGAAGAAGCTAAAGAGCAAAAATTAGCCAACATAAAAGAAGGCGATATATTGGAGGGAATTGTTACCGGAGTTATGCCTTTTGGGTTGTTTGTTGACTTAGACGGTGTTGAGGGATTAGTGCATATAAGTGAAATTGCGTGGGAAAAAGTCAGCAATCCGGGTACATACTATAGTGTAGGTAGTCCGATAGAGGTTAAAGTGCTTGGGATAGACGAGCAGTCACAAAAACTGGCACTAAGCGTCAAACAGTTAATTACGAATCCATGGGACGGTGTTGAGGATAGGTATCCGGTTGGTACCGTAGTAAAGGGAAAAGTCAGTAAAATTGTGCCGTTTGGTGCGTTTGTAAATCTTGAAAAAGGGCTGGATGGTTTAGTACACGTGTCAGAAGCAGCAGGTCCCTTAAAAGTGGGGGATGAGGTGGAAGCTGTAGTTACAAATGTAGATGGTGCTAAACAAAAGCTTGCATTAAGTACCAGACAAGTCGAAGGTTAACCAGAATAAGATTTAAAATGCCAGTAGGTAGATTAACTCAAAAGGCAAGTACCGTAATTATCAAATTGGGAATTCCACAAAATACTAACGGTGTGCCTAAAAAAACAACAACTGCCGGAACCGTTGTGAAAGAATTGGCTAAATCAGCTGGGTACGGTGGGCAGGTGTTGAGTAAATTTCCCGAGCTAAAAATTATTACCACAAAGAGAGTTGAATTAAATGCTTTGGTACTACAAGCATATTATCAAGCTTCTAAACTCGCACATCCGTATGTAGGAACAGAACATCTGCTACTTGCACTGCTAAAACTTTGTAACAGTAAAGATTATCGGAAAGTGTATGACCACATTTCAAGTACTAGTATGTTTCCAAAAGCGCTAAAAATGGTTTCAACCGCCCGTGACAGCATAATCCTTGACACATTTGGGAACAACCTAAATGCTGATATTTTACGACTATATCGCGAGCCGCTCGTATTTAGAGAGGAGCTAAATCACCTTAGTTCAATCTTACTTAAAAAAGATAATAATAACGCGCTAATTATTGGTGAGACAGGTGTTGGTAAAGATTCTCTGATTCAGCTGCTAGTTAGGAGTATTGTATCTCTTGATGTTCCACCGGTTTTGGCAGGGTATCAGGTAATTGAATTTGATCTGATGAGTTATGTTACAAGTGTTGCAAACAAGGGCAGTATTGAAAACACACTGCTCAATTTACAGGACGAATTACGCGGGTTAAAACGGGTAATAGTTAGCGTAAAAAATTTGCAGAATCTATTTATTTCAACATCAGCGGGGGTTGGTGTACCTCTAATTTACACAATGTTTAGAGATGCGTTAAGAGCATCAGGCGTTAGTTTTATAGCTACAATGAATACCTCGGTCTTTGAGAGGCTTAATGTAGATAACGATTATTTATTTGACGGGTTTTCGGTTATTGAGCTAGCTGAGCCTGAGGATGAAGAAGTACAGAAAATGCTTAAATTAAAAGCTAAAGCGTTGGGAGAATTTCACAATGTGACAATAAGTGACAATGTGGTTGAGTATGTGTATGAGCTTGCTAAGGATGAAATTACCACGCCTAGCTTTCCAAAAAAAGGCGTAGATTTACTGGACATTGCGTGCGCTAATTTGTTGGTTAAGAAGAGCGCTGTGCCGGGTGACTATAAAAAACTTGTAGACAAAACGGTTGACATTTTAGAGGATCTAGACAGGAATTTGGCAAAAGGTAAGTATGATGAAGCCCTAAAGTTGGAAGCAAAAATGGTTTCTGTTGACAAAGTTTTGGTTGGGCATGAAGACGCGATGATATTTAGTAAACCACTAAAACTAGGTAAAACCGATATCAGAGCAGCTTTAGAAGAAATGGACTATATAAAAGAGCAGGATGAGAAAGCCGACACAAAAACGTTAAGCGGGTTAGCAGATGAAATAAAGAAAAAAGTTGTAGGTCAGGACGCTGCTGTTGATACAGTAGTAAAAGCGTTAATCAGGGCTAAACTAGGATTAAGACAACGAAAACGGCCGATGGGAAGTTTTCTCTTTTTAGGACCGACTGGTGTTGGAAAAACTGAACTTGCGAGAGTGTTGGGTGAGAAGTCAAATTTGATCAGACTTGATATGAGTGATTTTTCCGAAAAACATACTGTAGCTCGATTGGTTGGCGCACCGCCCGGGTATGTGGGTTATGGTGAAGGTGGGGAGTTAACTGCTAAGATCGCTGCGCATCCAGAAAGCGTAGTATTATTTGACGAAATTGAAAAGGCGCACCCAGATGTATTAAATATTTTATTACAAATTATGGAAGAGGGAGAGTTGGCAGACGCCAAGGGGGCAACACACGATTTTTCCAAAAGCGTAGTAATTTTAACCAGTAATATAGGTACGGAAATTTTGCATAATAAAGAAATTGGATTTGTAGAGGGGCTAAAGTTGGCGGATGATGCACGTGTGTCAGCTCACCTAAAGTTAAATCTAAAAAAAATTTTGAAACCGGAATTATTAAACAGATTTGATGAGATTATTGTTTTTAGACGTCTTGGAAAAGAAGATCAACTGAAAGTGCTGGATATTATGCTGGCCGAGGTAGCAGAGGGGTTGAAGGCACAAAAAGTGAGTTTGAGAATAAGTAAGGCTGTAAAACAGCAGTTATTACAGACAGGGTATTCGGATGAGTATGGCGCCAGATCCTTGAGAAGAGTGGTCGAAAAGGATTTGTTGGATAAGGTGGCGCAGATATTGTTGATTAAAAAGAAAAGGCCGTTGAAGTTAAGTGCGGGTGTTGAAGGTGGAAGTATTACAGTAAAAACTCCAATCTAAATGGTATTATTAATGCATGGCGAAAATAAAATCCGCATATATATGCCAAAAATGTGCTTACGAAAGTGCTAAGTGGTTGGGTCAGTGTCCTGACTGTGGCGAGTGGAACTCATTTGTTGAGACAGTTGTTGAAACTAAGAGTGGTAGTCTGAGTTTGGGGGGAACGGGTTATGTGACAGGCGGGTTAGGCAGTGGTTCAGTTACAATCTCAGGCGGTACAAAACCGATATACTTATCGAGCGTAAGACCAAAACAAACACAAAGGGTCAAAACAGGCATTGAAGAGTTCGATAGAGTCATTGGAGGGGGTTTTGTTCAGGGACAAGTAATCCTTTTAGCAGGGGACCCGGGCATAGGTAAGAGTACATTGCTTACTCAAATAGCTGAGGCGTTAAATAGATCCGGTGAATTGGAAAAACGGACTGGCGAACTAACCAAAAAAATATCTAAAACAAGTACCGCAAATTCAAAATCACCTCAAAAAAAAATAGTTGAGACAGAGCAAAAAGTATGCTACATCGGGGGCGAAGAAAGCCCCGAGCAAATAAAATTACGTGTTGAGCGGATGGGGTACAAAGCGGACAACTTGTTAGTGATTTCGGAAATAGATGTGGGAATAATAATAGGAGTTTTGGAAAATATTGTTAAACAAGAACGCATAGGCTTACTTATAGTAGATTCAATTCAGACGCTATCAAGTGGAGCATTGTCCGGAATTTCGGGATCTGTGGGGCAGGTTAGGTTGTGTTCCCAACTACTTGCACAACTTGCAAAACGGCACGGTATTCCAACCATACTTGTTGGTCATGTAACCAAAGACGGTACAGTGGCAGGACCTAAAGTACTGGAACATTTAGTAGATACAGTTTTATATCTTGAAGGTGATGCACAACACATGTACCGCATTCTTAAAACAACGAAAAACCGGTTTGGACCAGTGTCAGAAGTAGGTATTTTTGAAATGGGTGATACCGGTTTACGGGAAGTCACAAACCCATCCGAAATGTTGCTAAGTCAAAAACAGCAAAATGTTTCCGGCTCGTGTGTTACAGTTGTAATGGAAGGGTACAGACCGTTATTGTTTGAAATCCAGGCTTTATCGACACGGACACCTTTTGGGTATCCAAGACGAACAACCAGTGGTTTTAATGTCAATAGGCTGCAAGTATTAATTGCTATACTCGAAAAAAGAGCACATTTAGATTTGGCAAACTTCGATGTGTATATAAATGTGGCGGGTGGTTTTAAAGTAAGTGAGTACGCAGCAGACTTAGCTGTGTGTTTGGCAATTGCGTCTTCGGTAAAAGATAAGCCGTTAAAAAATGGACTAGCCGTTTTTGGAGAGTGTGGTTTGTTGGGTGAGGTGCGTAGAGTGTCGTATGAAGATAAGAGAGTTAAGGAAGCAAAGAAGTTAGGATACAAAAATGTGTTAAGTCCTGCAAATATAAAATACGTTGGACAAGCGTTAAAAGTGGCTTTTGAGTAATAATGTAGTACAAAATAGTTACCGTACAGAATATGGTGTAAAAATTAATAAGTGTAGTTAAAAAAAGCACGAAACATGACTGAAAAAAATGAAAAAAATACCATAAGTACCCGCGAATACATTGTGCGATTTGTACTTGCCGCCGGACTTTTCGTATTTGGCATAAATATATTTTCATCCGCATATTTTTATGAATACCCGTTGTTTGGTATTCCATTGTTAGGGGAGCTTTTATCCGCATTTGTTTTGGGCTTAATTGGTTTTTTCTTAGTGCCAAAGTATTTTATGATTGTCAAAAATTGGGTCGAGGGACTTGTTGTACTAACAACACAAAAGGTAGTAGAGGATTTTTGGAATCAGTATATGCGTAGAATGGAGGAAAACAGAAACCAAAAACGGAAAGAAAACCAAAAGAAAGAAAGTCACAAAAAAAAGAAAAAACAAATGAGTGAAAAACTGAAAGACGGAATTTTGCTTGACACATCGGTGTTAATTGACGGGAGAATTCTTGAGGTTTCAAAAACCGGATTTTTATTAGCACCTTTGATTGTACCTAAATTTGTGATTGCGGAATTAAAACTATTGGCTGATAACAAAGACGATATCAAACGGAAAAAAGGAAGACGGGGATTGGAAATGATAAATCAGGTAAAGAAAAAAAGTAAAGTGCTGATAGTAGATTTACGTGCAGGTGAATTTAACAAAGATGGGAACAAAACTGAAGACTTGCAAAAAAATAAAACCGCGCCAGCAAAAAATCATAAGAAAAACGGAAGCGGGGACGAAGGAGTAGATGAGGAATTATTAAAATTAGCAAGAGAATACAGATTACGGATTATGACGTTGGACTACAATTTAAATAAAGTCGCAGAAGCCTCAAATATTCAGGTATTAAACTTAAATAAATTGGCAGAGTCATTAAAGCCGGATTTTATTCCGGGTGAAAAGCTGACAATTGACTTGGTGCAAAAGGGCAAGGAGAAAGGCCAGGGAGTGGGATATTTAAAAGACGGTACAATGGTGGTGGTTGCCGACAGCAGTAGCTTAATCGGGAGTAAAGTTGAGGTTGAGGTTGTGAAGTTGTTGCAGACAGAAGCTGGCAAGATGGTTTTTAGTGAGAAGGTGAAACAATCGCCGGTACAAGCTGATGTGGCTGTAAGTGCGCCAAACCCACGAAAATAATTCCGACATAAAATGTTGACAATAAAAAACGCTCCATAAGGAGCGACTTAGTAGCGACAACTACAGAGCGTTTTTTAACGATGGCTTGCGCCATTATGAGTTCATGCTTCTGGACAGGAGAAGCAGGAATGTATTAAGTGGAACATATTTGTACGCAGTTAACAAGCGATGTAGATTGAAATGTTGTGAGTTTTTTGTTTTAGTGATGGGGTAAATGATTATAGTTAGCATGTTTTGGAGTGTAGTGCAGTTTGTGTGTTTGGCATATTATTGTTGTATTTTTTGGTTTTGGTATGTACGATTATGGTATGAATCTTGATGGTAATGGTGATCGTAAAATTGACGATGCGGAGCAGGCAGGGGATCAGGGTAGTGAAGAGATCAACCCTGTAGGTGATGCGTCGGATGCTGAGGAGGAAGAGAGACTTGACGATGAAGCGTATGCAGCAATAAGAAGGCAGGCTCTTAATGCTAAACCATTTGAAGGTGATGTAAATGGTGATAGTCAGCTTCCAGCGGGAGTTTCTCTAAACCCATTCGGCGAGCTAGTATATGCTGGTGATGCTGGTGCAATAACTTCTTTAGTTGATGAAACAGGTGCCAAAGAACAATCATTTTTAGAAATTTATTCAGTAGTAGACAGAAGATGGCCTAAAAATGCAAGATCAACAGCAGAACGCTTATACGACCCTATAAATGAAACCTATTTACTTGTTAACCCGGTTGCCACAAAAATTGAGCACGATCCCGAAACCGGCCGACCCGTAACAACCGAAGTTCATATCCCATTTGAAAGACTTGATTATTCCGAAAAATACGCACGATGTGCGCTCGAATTGGAAAGAATATTTGGTACTGAGGTTGCACAGGAAGTTCTTGGGTTGGCGGCAGGTTATAGAAGAATAGAAGATTCTGCTGGTTACGTTACTGTAAACAATATAGTGGAGATAGATACACTTGCAGTAATTGCGAATAATCTCCAGGAGTTAGAAACTGAACTGCCGGGGCATATTTCTAAACTTACTGCTGCAGAACGTATCAATTTAGCGAGTAATTTACGGTTAATTATACATTATACAGCATTAAGCTCCGCAAAAGGTTTTGATTATTATTATAGAAATCCCGTTTTGATAGAAGCTACAAGGGGGCTTAGAGATGAGGTCTTATACTTTGCGAAAAATGGAGGCGTACAAATTACAGGCGATGACAGCAGCAAATGGTCCGCTGTTATTGGGCCCAGTTATGCACATTTAAGTGTAAATCCATATGATGGTAGCGGTATACAAGATCAGGTACCTGTCTATGGATACAGACACATGGGATTTGAGACAATTTCTGCACCAACTCTTGCC
>CAZBWW010000020.1:0-18072 GCA_964496005.1 uncultured Candidatus Saccharibacteria bacterium
CTCTAATAATAATTATAGGTTATAGGAGGACAAGTAATGTTAAAAATAAGAACAAAAAGAAAAATATATCGAAATGTTTGTTTTTTGTCCTCATCTGTTAACCACAATTTTTTGAAGCAGTTTTAGTTAATTTGCCAAGTTGCACTAATTTGTGCTGGTAGCTCTTTTCGTCCAATTTAGCAGTATTTTGTGCACGTTTTCGGCTCCAATGACAGGATCAGAAGGGTAGGAAAATTCTACTGGGTGCATAACAAACGCGTGAGCTTGATTTCCACCTAATCCGCCGTGAAAACCTATAAGCTCTTCATACGCACAGCCCTCGTCTAGCTCCCTGTCATAGAAACTGTTTACAAGAATATCAGGTACATTATTATAGCTATGCTCTCTAAGTAGATGCTGTGCAGCGTTAGGTCCAAAGTTTTGCAATGGGTTTACACCCTCAATTTTACCGGTTTTTAAGTGGTATACGCCGTTTGCACTTATTGCTAATGGCCCAAACTCTTTTGAATCAACCATTATAAACCCCACACCGTCGTGTTGTGCCAACCCAAGTATTAGGTTTGGATACTGCGCGTTAAGTTGTTCCAACGTGGCGCGGTTTTTCCATTTTGTTAAGTAAATCAAGCCTAAATTACCGGACGCAAGAACAATGGCATTATCACTGTCATCCAGTACTCTTTCTGTATTTCTATCTGCCTCAAAATCCGTTTCCAATTGTTTTGCTTCCGGACCAAGTACAACGCTGTCTTGATACATTTTCTTGCGTACAATAGATCTAACGGTTCGGCCTGTAAGACTGTCTTTGTCTTGTGCTACACCGGTTAACACCATGTTTAGATTTCCCCACCCCTCTTCGGTGCTTAGGTTACTTTTTACTCTAACCTGTTCACCTATCAGTTGTTTGACAAGCTCATCTAAAGTTATTTTATATCTTTGCTTAAATGTCGCACCTTTACTTTGTCCGTGGTCTGACAAAACCACAAATTTATATTTTCTTTGTGCCTCGTTATTGGCAAATGTCAGTCTCTTAAATGCGTTATCTATTTTAGACAGTATATAAAACGCGTCCGGATCCTCAACACCTGAATGATGCGCAATTTCATCGTATGCGGCGTACGTAGAATATATAACATCTTTTTGTCCGGTATAAATATCTGCAATCAAGACATACGTTGTTAAATCACGTAAAAATACAGTTGTAAAAGCTCTTATTAACGGGTAGGCACCAAACCGGTGTTTTCCTAACCGCGGTTGCACGTCCCGTACACTTTGTCTAACCTGGGATTTTACTTCAAGAACAATATCCCAAAAAGTAAGTGCAAAAGTTCTAATTAAATTGTAGGGATTAGAAAAAAAGCCATAAAGTACTTTGTTATATAGTTTAGAAAAATCCTGTAATTTGCTGTAGGTAAAAACCACATCCTCGGCATCGCCCGAAAATAAATTAGTTCTACTGCCGCCGTTTTGGGCCAATAAGCCCTTTCCTGTTGAATGTTCAGCCTCTATAGCGGGTGTGTCGTTCGGTCCGGATGATGTGACTATTCGATTGTTATCATTCTTTAATACCCACCTAAAAGCGGGTATATTTACATTGCTTCCCAGCAACAATCCGGCTTGAGAAGCTCCCGTTTGTGATGACAAATCAGTTTCCCACCCATCAAGCGTGTGAGTTTCAGTAGCTAGCCAGCTTTTTACTGTGGGCATATAACCCATATCTAAAGCTTTTTCCAGCGTTTGTTTAGATAAGCCATCTATTTCCAAAAAAATAATACCATCATCTTTGGCATTTCCAACACTTCCTTGTTTCTCAAGCCTTTTACGCATCACATTCTGGTAATACGAAGAATCGTCATCAAGTGAGAAAAGCCCCGAAATTATTACGTTTAAAATTGTAATTCCAACAGCAACCCACATTGCTGCCCATAAGTCTTCAATGTAAACACCGTTCACAACTTCCGCGCTAACCATTATTATTAAGGCGTTAAAGAAGAGTGCTGCAAAACCAAAAGTATAAATCGTAATTTTTAATGTAAAAGCAGATAGAGCTGGCCAAATTAATGCATTTAATAAACCAATAACTCCTGCAAGCAAAAAGGCAGTAGCTACATCTTCAACGTGAATTTTTTCATAAAAATTTGCAATTAGAACTATGGCTATAGTCTGAATACCCCACGCGACTACTATTTTAACTGCAGCTTTTCCTGAGTTTGATTTACTTACTGTTAACGGCATATTGCTATAATACCAAAATTTTCCTTGTAATAAAATATATGCGTATGCTATTATAAAACTACATTTAAGGAGGTGAATAACATGGATAAAAGTTTAGCTGAGTATTGGTGGCTAGTTGCTATCAGGGGTATTTTAACTATTATATTAGGTATATTTGCACTTGTTTACCCCGTTGCTACCCTAGCCGTATTGATATTCGTTTTTGGAGTCTTTGCGTTAGTCGAGGGTATAATTACTGCCATTGTTGGTGTTGCAACCATGAGAAAAGACAATAATTGGTGGATGGCACTACTCGAAGGCTTGCTCGGTGTGTTTATTGGTATTTTCATCTTGAAATGGACCGGAATTACAGTATTTTTAACCATCTATTTAATTGGATTATGGGCACTTATTGCCGGGGTGTTCGGTATTGTCGCAGGGTTCTCACTCCGAAAAGAGATGGAAGGCGAATGGCTGCTTATAATGGTAGGATTTCTTGGCGTACTTGTTGGAATACTAACTTTAACAAGCCCTGTGTCAGCATTAGTGGTAATCCCGATTCTTTTAGGAATTTACGGTATTGCAGCAGGTATTATGCTTATGGCCTTTGCATTTAAAGTGCGGAAGTTAAAATAAGCAGACTAGTCATTGAACTTATGAAAAAAACTAAAGGGGCTCCAGTTTGGGGCCTTTTTAGTTTCACTGGGAAATTTACTTATATCTAGTATCTATATGTCGAACTCATTTATTGCTTGTCCTTTTTTAGCATGGGGTAAATTTGTCTGCATATTATGTTAATTGACAACTATCAGGTTACTTATTATTATTGACATATGAAAGATTTCATCAAGATTGCACTAATAGCAGTCGCAGCTTTTATACTTTTATATGTTTTTATTGATTTTATTGGGAATGCTAAATACCGAAAAGTTAAGGATTTGTTTATTAAAGACAAAATAACCTCCGAATATTTGTCAGGTGTTGTGAATGTTGGTGCAGATGTACCAAGTTTTGAATTCCCGCTGGAAATTGTAATGGTGGAAATTGATGCAAATAATGCTGCCGCTCAACCCGTACTAGCCGACAATATTATTGATGAGAATTTTAAGCATGTTCAGGGAAAAGAGACGAATTATGTGTTTAAACTGGAACCTGCTGAGGTCGATGCGAATAAGCTGTATTTTGTTAATGCGCGTGTCTTTGACTCAGAAAACTTGCAAAATACCTTATTAATAGGAAAATGTTTACATAATGAGTCATGTTTAACTCTTACTCAAGATAATCCAAAAGTTGCAACAATTAACCTAATGGATTTACGAGCCGAATTAGGAGCGCTAGAAGAATTACAGGCTACCGATGCATGTGCGTTAGTACCGGATGCAGGAAACTGTTATGCCTATATTGAAAGATATTACTTTGACCAGGATACGGGCAGTTGCAGCTCGTTTGTGTGGGGCGGATGTGATGGGGTTGTTCCATTTGAGACGTTAGAGCGGTGCCAGGCAGCGTGTGAGAGTGGTGAGTAGGTTGATAATTTGGTTGATAGATAGGCGGGACGGTACTTTTTTTACGAATTGCTAGTTTTATTGCTAATTTTATCCCTGTAAACTAAGTTTTATCTATAATATTCGGTGTGTTTCCTACGTTTTATATATAGTTTGCACTAACCTATAATATTTGATATGCTCTGGATGATCTAAGATTCCGGCGTGCGTCGGAATTTGTTAAAAAAGCGCAAAAGGAGAAATAAGATGAGTGCACGAAAAGTTTTTGTACTGATTGCCGTTTTGATGGCCGCCCTGGTTGCCGTCGGCACGGTCAGCGCAGCCAACACTGCGGACACCACTACCCCAGCGGCGGTGCAGGCCCCTGAGTACGGGGAAGAGTTCGACTTTTTCCTCGGCACCTACGACTGGGGTACGTGGACTTCTTACGGGAACGTCCATGTCTACCTTGGCCCCAACGCCATCGAAATCACGGCGACCGCACCTGGCTATTTGTTCACGGATGGGTGGTACTGGCTGCACCACAACAAGAGGGCGCCGTTGTGGTTGCAGCCATATGTACACGCGGACGGCTCGTGGGAGGACACCATAACTTTTGTTGTCCCCTACTATTGGGTGCCGGGTGTGCCGAACTACCAGTACTTCGAAGCCGGCTTTGCATTCAACGTGGTACCGTTTTGTCCGCCCACCGGCATGGAGTGCACCGGCGAGGTGCAGGTCCGATCGTTCAATTACGAGGGGCGGTGTGTTCCCATCCCTGGCGAAAGCGGCGGCGGCAGGGCTTGTTACCAAAACAAGCTCCCATACACCTACCCGCCCACCGGGTTTTTGAATCCTCCCGGCGCCGACGGCTAGTAGAGCACACCAACCTGCCCGGCTGCCGATTTTTTTTTCAGAAGCCAGCACACGGTGCACCCACACCCTTGCTGGCTTCTTTCGTTTCGTTCATTAAAGCATAAACAAGAAAACCCAAAACTCAGAATAGTATTTGAAAAACTCCAATACTTGACAACTCCACACAAATATTTATCTAATAAGTAAAGGGGCGCTTAACGCACCCCTAAACTTCTATCGTTTCAATTAGAAACCACTTATCAAGTAACTAAGAAATTACTCAATAAACTCGCAATTTTCAACATCGTAAATATCACTACACTGAGTTACAAAGTTGTCATAATAAGGCTCAGCAATTTCCAATGCCTGCTCAAGTGCCTCTATTTCATCTTCATCTCCGTCTTCCTCCGCATCATTTAAGTCATTTTGTATGTCGTTGTAATATTTACAAATATCTTGTTGGAAATCATCGCTATATTCAGTTGTATACCACGTATCCTCGTTTTTTGGACCGACCTCAAGCAGTTCCTGACATTGAGTTGTGTGGTCTAGTGTGGACACTTGTTGATTTAAGGTTTCGATTTCCGCGTTCTGTGCGGCAATTATTGCCTGTACTTCTTCTGCGGTTTTTACGACCTCAGCCGCTAACCCCTGCAAAAATAAACCTGCTGACTCTTTAGCTTCTTCCATAGCACCGCCAGCCGCTTGTTTTGCTTCATCAATTTTTGCTTCTGTAGCCTGCTCAGTTTTTTCAGCTTCCATCAACTGTTTTTGTAATTCTTCTGTTTGTGCTTGTTCGTTTGAATATTGAAGGAAAAAGAAACCTGCGGCTAATACTGCTATCACTGCGATAATTGATACTATAACTACACTGTTATTTTTTTTTCCATTTTCTTCTGCCACTACACTCACCCCCCTTCATAAAAAAACCTACCAAGTGGGCAGGTTTGTAAATAGTGTACCACTAATTCAGCACATATTAAATATAGCAATTAGTATTTGATTCACAGCTTAATTTTATGTAAAGAATAGTGGTTAAGGCTCGAAATTTGAAGGGTTTATTATTATTGTATTTTACTGTAGTTGTGTAAGTATCAACGCGTTCGCTTCAAATCTCTAATAATTATTAAGATCGCTATTAAAGCCGCGGCTCCTAAAAACAGATACCCCAACCCGTAAATAACCTTGTACACATATGAATAATTATGCAACATACCGTAATAACTAAGTAAATAATTCCAATCATGAATCACTTCTCCCCCGCCGATTCCAGTCAACGGTAGATTTTGATAAACTGCATCGGCTGCGTAAGTGCCAATATAAAATAAATTTGTACTAAGCCAAGCTAACGCAAATGTACACGCGAAAAAATCCTTTTTGAGATAAAAATATATTAATATGCTTATTGGTACTATAAGTTGAAAAACAGTACCACCCCAAATTCCAATAACTTGCCCAAAATGCCCAAAAAGCATATGGCCTGCTTCGTGCATTACAAAATTAGCACTGCTTATTACTCCAAAATATGCAGGGTTTTCAACATACTTAATTAACAAAAATATATAAACAGCTAGTAATAATACTTTTCCGACTAGCGTTAACACATCGGGTTTACCATCTTTTTCGTTATAGTTGTTAATTGCTTCCATTGTTATATATATGGTAGCATTTTTGTATGGAGCAGGATTTTAAAGCCGCGTATGATATTCTGTCTTTTTTTGGTTTACTGGATGTAGATTTTCCAACAGTACCGGATAATGGTGATCCTCATCAGCACTATATACTTACCACTTTAAAAGTATTGCAGCTAAATAACAAGGCTGTTATAGTGAAAAAGAATGGACTTTATCCACACCCAAGAGAGATATTAAATGCAATAAGCAAATTAGCACGCCAATTTAAATTTACAGAACTTTTTATTGAAGAGCGATATAAAGCCGAAGAAGTGGTTGAATACAAGGTTGGTATTGAGCATAATGAAACACATCTCGAAACTAACGTAATGTTTGGGCGAGAATTATTAGAGTTAGTAAATCCAACTTTGGCTGCCAAATATAATATTGTTTTAGTGGATTTACAGTTTTTTGTACACGGCAGGGACGTATATGCAGAAGGAAAAGATTTAACAGTTGTTTTTGCTGTTCCTTACACCGAAATTGAGGATTTTTATAAGCTGGATTTTGTTGCGCCAAATAGGATGCCTACTCAAAATGAGCATGGGTATTATTCTTCTGTGTGGTTTAGGAACAATGAGCATGCGGTACCACAAGTGTCGATTGGGCAGGAGTTAAAACAGGTTGGTGATAGCACTTCTTTATGGTATTTTTCCGTTCCTGCAGCAGATATTAACAGTAACCATTTTTTTAATTATTTACAAAAATTAAGAGGCGAGAAAAATTTAGATTGTGTAATGATCGGTGATAGCCTTTTAGAAGACGGTGATATATGGGAATTGTCGAATATGCGTGGAGAAAATTATGCCGACGTATTTGCCGAAGTGCATAAATTAACTTCAGAAGAGCTAGTAAAAAAAGCAGAAACAAAGATTATAGATTGGCTTGGGGAAACAGATCCTAACCCTACAATTGATACCGTTAACAACCTAGTTAAAACTAATCTGCCCGTTAGTGAGGGATTACCGAAATATAACAATGTGCCTGAGTATTTTTTAACAAAAGGAGTACCCGACGGCTGGACTTTTATACATCACAAATGTAAAAATAAAGAAGTGTATTTTGTCGAAACATATGATGAGCTTTGGAAATTGCCTATTTACCTAAACTTCGGAAATTTTAATCAGTGTCCGCCTCCGATTATTCACGCGGCTATCATAAAGGCATGGCAGGAAGAGTTTGGAGCAAAGCTTATAACCATGGACTACGACACCGTCGAATTTGTTGTTCTAAATGAACTGAAAGATACCGATAAACTCGCTAAGTTGACTAAACAGTACTTTTACTACTGTGACGAGGTTTGGTTTTCCGCAAATATCGATTTACATGAGATTCCATTAGATCTTGTAAAACGGAATTCATTGTTTTGCTGGTGGGACTAATACATTAGATCCAAACTTGGCTATTCCTTTGACACATGCCTAAAAGTTACATAAACTAATACCATGCCCACAGACTTAACTGCCTTTTTTTACCCCAAATCTATAGCTGTTGTAGGCGCATCGCGGTCACCGGAAAAACTAGGTGCCATTGTGCTAAAAAACATACTAGAATCAGGTTTTACAGGTGATCTATACCCTATTAATCCAAATACAGACACAATAAACGGTGTAAAGTGTTATAAAAGTGTAACCGAACTGACTACTGTGCCTGATTTGGCGATACTTGCGATTCCGGCAGGTTCTGTACTTGAGGCAGTGCAACAACTAGGCGAAAAAAAAGTGAAGAACGTAGTTATATTTGCCTCGGGCTTTAAAGAAACCGGATCTCAAGGCGAAAAGCTTGAAAACGATTTAATAACTACCGCGAAAAAATATGAACTCAATTTGCTGGGTCCAAATTGTCTTGGTTTTGTAAATAACTTAGCGCCTTTAAACGCCACTTTTGCAAAACCGCCAACACAAAAAGGTAATTTACGGTTTATTTCGCAATCGGGTGCAATTGCAGCCGCGCTGTTTGACTGGTTTACTTCAAATAATGTCGGTTTCAATGAATTCATTACTTTAGGTAATAAAGCACAGCTGACCGAAAATCATTTTTTAGAGTACTTTCTAGCCCAATCTCAGAGCAGTTTGTTCTCACCCACCTCAGATGGACTGTCTGAAGTATTTCCTATTGGGCTTTATTTAGAATCTATATCCAACGGCGATCAATTTTTAAAATTAACTTCTAAGATTGCTGAGAAAGATCCGATTTTTGTTATTAAACCCGGAAAGACCAAAGCCGCAGCACACGCTATGCAATCTCACACAGGGGCCCTTGCAGGCGAAGATGATGTGTTCGAAGCGGTACTTGCCCAAGCAAACATTACACGGTGCGAATCGCTGGAAGAATTTTTTGATTTAGCGCGGGCTTTTTCCTGGGAAAACGCACCTGCCGGACCAAGAATTGCCATAGTTTCCAATGCGGGTGGTCCCGCAGTTATTAGTGCTGATGCGCTCGGTGCTGCAGGTTTAGAGTTAGCCGACTTACCGGCTGAAACCAAAAAAAAGCTTGAAATCGCACTACCGCGAACAGCAAGTATTATAAATCCGGTTGATGTGTTAGGTGACGCATTAGCAGATAGATACGCTTCTGCGATAGATACAGTCTTAAGCTCCTCTACAGTTGATGGTTTACTTGTGATTTTAACGCCCCAACTTATGACCCAGGTCGAAAAAACTGCGCAGGTAATTAGCGAGCTGGCAAAAAAACATGCTAAACCCATTTTTGTTTCTTTTATTGGTGGAAATTTAGTTTTTGATGGCGAGCAAACCCTTAATGCTGCCAAAATACCGTCATTTAGATTTCCAGAACGGGCTATTAATGCGATTGGCAAAATGTGGCAATTTAATAAGAAAAGACTGGAACAGCAAAACTTGGCGGAAAAAAATAAAACTACTACTCAAATTAAAAAAATCGATTTTCATATTTCTACCGAAGATAACTTAATTAGAGAAACGATTCAAGAAGCGATAAACAACAATTACAAGACGTTGGATAGTCAAACAGTGTACAAAGTAATGACATCTTGCGGTATCACAGCTCCTGCTTCAGTGTTGGCGCAAACAGTTACCGAAGCACATGATTTCGCAGAAAAAAATGGTTGGCCGGTTGTATTAAAACTATCATCTCCGGGTTTGTTGCATAAAGCAGACGTTGGCGGCGTAATGCTAAACATAATGAATGCAGAGCAGTTGGAGGACGCATGGCATAAGCTGGAGCGTAAAACTGAACAGCTTGATCAAAACATTAAAGCTCATGTAAAGGTACAAGTTCAAAAAGACGTATTAAGCGGTGTTGAGGTAATTATTGGGGTAAAAACCGATCCAACATTTGGGAAAGTTCTGCAATTTGGCGCCGGCGGGTCATTTGCGGAATTAATTGAAGATCGAAATTTGCACTTACTACCCATTACGTTAAACGACGCGGAAAAACTAGTTAACCAATCCAAAATATATAAAGTTTTGACTAAAAACAGCGATGAACCGCAATATCCTCTCGAAAAATTGTATGACTTAATTGTGCGTATTAGTAAGTTGGCAGAATTAATACCTGAAGCAACGGATATTGAAATAAACCCTGCGATAATTACTATAAACGATGTCTGGGCGGTTGACGGCAAAATGGTTATGAAATCGGCTGAGCAGAAACCGGCGGCAAGTAATGCGCCAAAACTACTTGTCGCAAAGACTTTGGAGCACAAAAATCTTGCATCTCAGTTTAACTACTATGAGTTTGAACCCGAAGTACCGCTTGACTTTAAACCCGGGCAATATATTAGTGTAAAAGTGGCAAGTGATGCTATTCGTGCATATTCAATTGCGACCAGAGAAGGTACTAAGAAATTTAGTTTACTTGTAGATACTCGTCCCGGTGGCCCCGGAAGTAAATTCTTTGAAAACCTAAAAGTTGGTGACAAAATGACATATTTAGGTCCGTTTGGTGTGTTTACGCTAAACGAAGCTGATGGGGCTGAGCATTTGCTGTTTTTAGCTACCGGATCGGGAATTAGCGCAACCAGATGTATGATTGACGCGTTGCTGAAAGAGCAGAAAAGTAAAATGCCTATTACGTTGTACTTTGGGCTAACATACTGTAAAGAAGTATTCTGGCAGGATTATTTTGATCAGCTTACGAAGGAATACCCTAACTTTAACTATGAAATTTCGGTGTGTACTCCCGAAGCGGATTGGAACGGTCCTGTTGGGTTTATAACCGAACTTGTTAAAAAGAATTTCGCGGATGCCAGCAAGTGCGCGGCTTATTTATGTGGGCATCGTGCAATGATAGCTGATGCAAGCGCATTATTATTAGAAAACGGAATGCCGAAGGAAAGGGTTTACACAGAAAAATTTGTGTAATTGTATTATTATAAAGGTTTTGTTTGTAAAAAAGCACATACAGACTAACCATTGTCTATGATTGAGACTAACTACACTAAAAAAGCATTTACACTAAAAATAGGCGGACAGGCTGGTCAAGGTATTAAGTCAGCCGGTGTGTTGTTCGCAAAGTTTGCCGCTAGATCCGGCTATCATGTCTATACATATACAGAATATCCGTCAATAATAAGGGGTGGGCACAATGTAATGCAGATAAATATCGCCGATGAGGAAATAAGAGGTCCGAGCAGCACTACAAATCTGCTGATTGCTCTTAATCAGGATACCGTTGACTTACATACCGCAAGTCTTGTGGCAGACGCCGTTTTGTTATTTGATAGTGAAAAGAAATTTGATACTACAAAAATTGCGCCTACAGTCAGTTTATGCGGAATTCCTATGGCGAAACTTGCTACAGAAGCCGGAAATAAGGATTTATTATTGAATACAGTTGCTCTTGGAGCGGCGGCGGCTATTTTAGGCGGTAATTTAGCTAGTCTTAATAACTTAATTTACGACGAATATATAGATAAAGGTGAAAAAATAGCGGAATCAGATAAATTAGCTGCAAAACTTGGATTTGATTTTGTATCACAAAACCACGCTTCATTGATAAAACAAGTGTTAGTACCAAAAAATTCACTTGGCAGCGCAGTACCTACTATAGTACTTAATGGGTGCGAATCAACAGCATTAGGCGCTATAGCAGCGGGACTGCAATTTACGGCAATATACCCCATGTCGCCAATTTCTAATATTTTGCATGTTTTTGCTCAACATCAGAAAGAATTCGGTTACGTTTATAAACAGCCCGAGGATGAGATTTCCGCTATAAATATGGCTATAGGCGCGTCTTTTGCAGGCGCACGTGCGTTAACCGCTACTTCTGGTGGTGGATTTTCACTTATGGTAGAAGGGTACGGGCTTGCCGGTATTACAGAAACACCGCTAGTAATTATTGAGGGTATGCGGGGTGGTCCCGCAACCGGTTTACCGACATGGACTTCCCAAGGAGACCTCAGATTTGTTCTACATGCGCACCAAGATGAATTTCCAAGAATAGTTTTAGCACCGGCTGATGCACAGGAAGCCTTTGAGTTAACTATGCAGGCATTTAATTTGGCAGACAAATATCAGACACCCGTTGTTTTACTTCTTGACAAGAATATTTGTGAAAACGATCAATCTTTTCTGCAATTTGATACTGCACAATACGTTGCTACCCGGGGAAAATTTACAACCCAGAAAACAGAAGATTACAAGAGGTATCTGCTAGCTGATGATGGTATTTCACTTCGATCAACACCGGGTTCAGGCAATTTCTTTATTGCAAACTCGGACGAACATGATGAGGTTGGCTACTCTTCTGAAGAACAGCAAAACAGATTGGACCAGATGTCTAAGAGAATGCAAAAACTTGTAACGTGTGCACATGAGGATATGCAAAAACCAGTACTTTATGGACCCGATAACGCGGATATTACAATTGTGTCCTGGGGTAGTAACAAAGGGAGTATTTTGGAAGCACTAAAGCATTTCAACAATGTAAATTATCTGCACGTAACATGGATGAATCCCCTACCGGTTAATGAAATTACGACAATGTTACAAGGCGCAAAACACATTATCAACATTGAAGCTAATTACACCGGTCAATTCGGTTCCTTATTAATGGAAAAAACCGGCATAAAGATAACGGATAATTTACTGCGTTATGACGGTAGACCCTTTTTTATAGAAGATATTGTGCAAAAAATTACTGAGGTATTAGCGAAATGACTGAATTAAAAGATTTAACAACACCACATGCGCCAAACTGGTGCGCAGGCTGTGGAAATTTACCCATGTGGGGGGCTTTTAAAGCCGCTATTGTGCAGCAGGGCTGGGATAACACAAATTCTGTTATGGTAGCTGGTATCGGATGCCACGGGCATATTGTTAATTTTACAAAACTTACATCATTTGAGGGTTTACACGGAAGACCATTACCTGTTGCATCGGGCTTAAAAATGGCAAACCATAAATTAAATGTATTTGTGTTTACCGGCGACGGTGATTGCTTAGGTGAAGGAGGAAATCATTTTTTGCATACATGCAGGCGTAATCATGATATTACGGTTGTAATTCACGATAATGGATTATATGCATTAACAACTGGGCAAACATCCCCGGTTTCGGCTCATGGTTTTAAGTCAAAATCAACTCCTGAAGGCAATTTAGATAACCCCATAGTTCCTATTACACTTGCATTAGCGGCAGGTGCAACATTTGTTGCCCGCGCGTATGCAGGCGACATTAAGCAATTAACAGAACTTATTATTAAGGCAAATGCGCACAAGGGACTTGCAATAGTAGATGTATTGCAGCCATGTACCACATTTAACCATGTGTGTACACATGAACTATATCAAAACAATACCTACTATTTGGGTCCGGAACACGATGTCACCAACAAAGAGGCTGCCTTTAAAAAATCACTTGAATTTGGAGAAAAAGCAATTCCATTAGGAATTTTTTATCAGGTTGAAGAACCAACTTATGAAGGACAGTTGTCGCAATTACAAACTACAACACTTGTAGAAGCTCAACCGGTAAAACGAGATATTACTTCACTATTTAAAGCATACAGTTAATATGTAAATTGCTCATTGCTAAAAAATTTACATTCCATTATGCTTACATATATGGATCAACAATCCGCAGACAAAGTTGTTCAGGTGGGAAAGTATCAAGTTAAAGTTATAAGGGACTTATGTATCGGCGCGGCATCCTGTGTTGCGTTTTCACCCGACACGTTTGAGTTAGATGGTGAAAAAAAAGCAATAGTTAAAGACACAAGCACTGATACAGCAGAAAACCTACTTCTTGCAGCGCAATCATGTCCTACAAAGGCTATTGTGTTAATTGATACTGAAACCGGTGAACAAGTTTGGCCTAATTAACAAATTAACAATAAGTAACAAGTAAAGTCTTATATGACTAAAGGAATTTATTTTGCATTACTTACCGCTGTAATCTCGGGTGTTTCTATATTTATTAATAAGTTTGCTGTAGAAACATTTCCTCAACCTTTAGTTTTTACAACTGCCAAAAACATAGGAGTAGCTTTATTACTAGTAGGTATCCTTGTCGCTACCCACAAACTACCAATACTCAAAAAGCTAACAAAAAAAGAAATTTTTTATTTAGTATTGGTGGGGCTTATTGGTGGCTCACTACCGTTTTATCTTTTTTTTACCGGAATATCACAAATACCCGCACTAAACGCTGCGCTTATTCATAAAACTTTAGTACTGTGGGTAATCATTTTTGCTATTCCGTTACTGCACGAAAAACTAACCAAAACTCAAGTTTTTGCAATCGCCCTGCTATTTGCCGGTAACCTTGTTATTGGCGGTTTTAAAGGTTTTTTGTTTACACAGGGGGAATTACTGATATTAGCGGCAACTATTTTGTGGGCTTTAGAAACTGTAGTAGCTAAAAAAGTATTAACGACAGTACACCCAAACATTGTAGCAGCATCAAGAATGTGTTTGGGAGCTCTTGTATTGCTTCTAGCGGCGTTTTTTACCGGGACTGGTGATGCAAATGCACAATTTGGATTAACTACCACACACGCACTTTGGTTAGGTGTCACCGTTATATTTTTATTAGGGTATGTACTAAGTTGGTACCACGCACTTAAACTGGCCCCCGCAATTACTGTTACAGCTGTATTGGTATCTTCAACATTGGTTACCAACTTATTAACAGCTGTTTTTGTAACACATACGTGGAATTTTCTACTTACTTTACAAACCGTATTAGTAATCTGCGGTATGCTTTTATTTTGGTATTCTCTTAAGAAAGATGTGGGCACAGATACTTCAGCGCAACTATATTAAGGCGGTGCAAAGTACCGGTTTATACCCACTACTGTACAGCATTCAGCACTTCACGCGTCCAAAATTCTAAATTTTCAGCTTCCTTCTTAGTAAGTACTTTTATAACCTGACCCCAATGGACGGCAGCAACCGCTCCTGGCTGGAGGTCAGAAAACAGGTTAGGATTAAAAGGCACGTGCGTGGTTATTTTTGCAAGTTTGTAGCCTTGGTTACCTGTTTTTAAGGTATGTAGCTTTAGTGCTGCTGTCTTATTTGTTATAGAACTAACTTCACCCCATCTGACCATGCAATTAGTTATTGATTCCAGATTAAACGGTACTGCACCGCTTGCCTTACCTACCCCAACATGCAAAATCTGAAATAAATGATGTGGAATAAATCTTTTTGGTTTTTTTTCTCTTAACTCGGCAACAAACCAATCCGGCACTCCCTGCGCCAGAAAATTTTGCAATAGCACCTCGTAACCAGACTCGAGACCAGCATTATCTACCTTGTGTAGCAACTCATTTCCTAAGCAATAGCTTTCTACTACCTCATATGAAAACTTTGGTTTTTTGGTAAGCTGCCCAATAGTCTTAAAGTATGGATGGAGCACAATAAACTTAGTTAATTCCTGTTTAATTCCGGCGGTAGTACCTTTACTTATACAAGCCTTAAACTTTTCAGGCGCTGATCCTCGGCCACAATATCCCAGGGAGTTTGGCGGTAAAGCAAAACGGCATGCAAGCTGTAATGCCTGGGTACTTTTAGCATGCGTTCCTTTAGAATAAGTTTTTTCCTTTGTTCGTCTTTTTTTACTTGTTGCACTCATAGCTTAGCAGTCACAAATAGCATAAAATAATTGAGTATGAATGTCTATGTATTTGGTAACCAGGATAACTTTAGTGATAACGCAGCTATTATTACTGCTGAAAAATTAAAAAATAAAATTTCCGGTATTAATTTTTTTTATATTAAGCCTAATGAAGATGTACCTTTCGCTAACCAAGAAAACGTCGTTATTATGGATGTAGTGGCAGATTTAGAAGATGTATCGCTTTTCGAGGATTTTGCTGTTAATTCAATTCAGATGGCGCCACGAACTACCGCGCATGATTTTGACTTAAATTTTCAATTACGGTATTTACAAAAATTGGGCAAAATTGGCAAAATTACATTAATTGCATTACCGATGTCTAAAAGTATCGACTACGCTTCACTCCAGTCAATTTTCAGAAAATTAGTAGCGCAGGACATGCACGGGTCGTAAGCACGGATTATTTTTTCTGCATCGAGTCTTAAGATTTCTTTGTCTTTTACCAAATTTTCAGTAAAGTACTTTTTTAAATCATTTTCAATATTTATTTGATTTTGTGCTGTAGGTACAATTACATCGTAATCAACAATCATTCCCTTGTCATCGACTTTAGCCATGTGGTACAAGATACCTCTTGGCGCTTCGACCACCCCAACGCCTGTGCCTGCGACAGCGGGTTGTCTGACGGGCTTTTCTTCAACAATTTGCAGGTTTTTCAATATATCCAAGGCATCATCAACACATTGCAGAATTTCTATGGCCTGCGCCAAGTTGTTATGGTAAATATTGTTTGACGGAAAAACAGCAAGATACCGTTCACAATCCTTTTGTGTTTTGGGGTTAAGCAAATCCTTATTAAAGTTAATTCTAGCCAACGCACCAACTAAATAATCTTCGTGTACATCCGAGAAAACATACCCCTCTGCCTGCGAATATGGAATTACAACAGATTTCATAAAATCGTGAAAATGTTCTTCAGCTACCCTTATACCGTTGGAATTTGTGATATCGCCCTCTAAAAAATCAAAGTACCCGTCATTTCGCAAGCATAAGTAATCAGAATTGCGTACTAAACCCGCGTTCCAGTTATAAAAAGTCTCTATACCCCTAAGTACTTGTGGTCTTACTTTTTCAAGTTCAGCTATTAATTCAGGAAATTTGCCTTGGTCGGCAAGTTTTAAAAAACCCCCGATTGTAGGAAAAGGCGCGTGAATAGCGGCTCCGATCACAATATCTGTTATTCTAGTGCCCAGCCGTTTAATATCAAAAGAGTCGTGCAATAAAATATGTGCGGGATCGTCATGTACATCGCTTATATCTAGGATAGAGTCTATTCCCAGTACGTCAGGCAATACAAAGAAGTACAGATGGAGCGCGTGATCTCTTATCATTAACCCATCATATGCTAACCGCCTAAGTAATTTAGTTTGTTCGGTAACGACAATCTTTTGGGATTTTTCTATTGCTTCGATCGCAGCAAACAAATGCGCGACTGAACATGTACCACAAATTCGTGATAAAAACGAAGGTGCGGCAATGAACGGCTTACCTTTTACTGCTTCTGTATAAAACCTGCGATAATCCTTAATAATAAATTTTAAGTCTTGTACCTTCCCATCAGCTATTTTAACTTCTAAACCGGCAGTGCCCTCAATTTTTGAAATATTTTCAATGGTTATGTCTCCTGAGTGCATACTTTTTTACTACTTAATTTACGACTCCAAAGTGCTTTAAATACTTGTTAACTGTTTCTATAAACAATTGTGCGTTCATTGGACAACCATTTACCTTATCATCTACAGCTATAACATCTTCAAGCTTTATTACTTTTTCGCTGTAATCAAAATGGCTTAAATACCACTTTATTCTGTCATTTATTTCTTCACTGACAAATTCATTTCTGCTTGCGGATGGCATTCCTGTACACGCGCAGGAGCCTATAGCAACAACTATCTTTGCATGTTCTCTTATTTTTTTTGCTTCCAATGCCTGTTTTTCTGAAGAAATAGCCCCCTCAACAAATGCAACATCTAAATTTTCAAGTGAATTATTTGTTTTCAACACTTTTACATGCCTAAACTCAATTAATTTTTTCCACTCTTCTAGGTTATCGTTCAAAAGTTCGGTAAATAAAATGGTGCTGTCTTCACAACAAGTAAATGAAAACCAGCCGATAATTAATTTTTTTGTGGGCATATTTTAGCTAAAATCCCTTTGTACTATATAATAGTAGCACAGTATGTGTTTAGCAATACCTGGAAAAGTAAAAAAAATCGATGGTCATAAAGTACTAGTTGAGTACGCAACTGTAAATGAAGAGCGACAGGCCCTGGTTGGTGATGATGTACTTAACATAGGAGATTTTGTAATGGTGCAAATGGGTATTATTGTGAAGGTTTTGTCTAAAAAAGAGGCAGAAATGGCTTTAATGGCTTGGAATTAGCCAAAAACGCACAAAGTTTTCGAATTTATTTATAAATAGCTTTAACTCCCCCGCTGTTCAGGTTGCCCGCCCCTCAGCTTTTGATAATCTTGCGTATACTTTTCTAAAAAAGCTTCGACTTCACCGTTTCCTACCTCGATTCGTAACAAATCAATCACATTCAAACTATCGTATATGTCGTATTTGTGCGTAAGTTTATATACAGCATCACGCCATAAAATTGCCTTTTCATAATCACCTTTTTCGGCAGCTTGTTTTTCTTGTTTTTGCATTAGCTCTATAAATGCATAATAGTGTGGTACTAGTTCGCCATTTGTTTCAAGCGTCCGTTCTTTAAACGGAATACGTAAAATTTTATTTTG
>CAZBWW010000021.1:0-17247 GCA_964496005.1 uncultured Candidatus Saccharibacteria bacterium
CGAATTACAGTACAGGTTTACTATCCAGTTAACGTCCCCATAAGTTTTAATTGCAAATTCGCGTTCGGCTGGTGTCCATTTTTGCACAAGATTCTTAGCAATCACCCCCCTATTGTCAGCAAAAAATTTATAATATGTGCTGTGGATGGGATAAAGCCAAGAAATTCCCCACGCAGTGCCAATACTATCATGCAAAAAATGAAAAGTGGTATTTACAATAAATAGCACACCGTAATTAAAGTTAATTAGCAGCAATACTAAACCACCAGCATAATAAAATAATGGATGGTGTGTATATGCGCGATGAATTGAGTTAGGTTTTACTTTTTTTACTGCAACCAAAGGTAATTCTACAAGTATGTCAATATCAGGTGCTAACGAGAATAATATGCTAAATACGAGCCACGTAAATGTGAATTCCTGATTTAGTATATTAGCTAAAACAACTGCGGAAATAATACTAATCCCAACATCAGATCCAAAATTAAAAATTGAAAGTAATTTGGCTAAATATTTCTTTGAGTTAGTCATTACCCACAAACATATGGCAAAAATTCATTTAGTAAAAGATCGTCATAATTCTCTTTTAAAACGTAACAGTAAAAAAGCGTATCGCCCGTACCACCCTCGATAATCAGTATTCTTTTATCAAAATCAATGTCATATAAAATACGGTTCACTAGTTCAAAAAAGTCGTATTCTGACAAACTAGCTAATTCGTATTCCTTGCCGTTAACTACTAGCTTGCCGGTTACCTTATAATCTTGATCTACCTCATACGAACTGAGCTCATAATTAAAGTTATTGACTTGCGTTTTAAGTAATTCGAGTTCGTCTTGTACACTCCATTTCCAATCCAGCCCAAGTATTAAGTCATTTTCGTTTAATATTTTGGATATAAAGCTATATACCTTTTCTACTGAAGCTTTTCCATCAAAACCAGCGAAATAAGTGTCAAATTGTACGTCAAGATCCGGAATTATTTTTGGGAATGCAATCTTTTCGATTGTTTGTAGAATTTCTGCTTTTTTCTCAGCCAATATAATTTTCATCAGGCAATGTTTCTTTCTCGTTTCATGAAGATTATTAATCCCGATGTAACAGAAGCTTCAAAAATAATTTGTGTCAAGCCTAAATTAGAATAATCAACAACTGATATAATTTCCCAACCTTCTTCGCCAAAAGCATTTAGTTCTTTATTAACCTGATCCTTACTTGCACTTATCTCAACTGAAGCAACTTTGTATTCGTATTTTTTCATATATTAATTTTACATTATTTATAGTAGGTAGTAAATTTATATTTTCGTTTCTCCCAAACCATTCTTATGTATGTAAAGATAGAGTTGAGAGCAAAAACCCTACCGTTGATACAACCGCATTAAGTAAAATGTAACGGTTCAAATTCCCACCAAATAGATGAAAATGACACCAATTATTTACTGTTGTTATAGGGTAAAATATTTGGTGGGGAGGGTGGGAATCGAACCCACATCGCCGGTTTTTCAGACCGGTGCCGTGACCAACTTGGCTACCGCCCCAAGAATAACTCAAGAATTTACAGTAAGACCTACTAGAGCGACGAACCGGACTCGAAAAGCCTCTCGCTTCGCTCGCGTTGTTCGAAATTGCTATAACCCAAGCTCTGGAGCGACGGACCGGACTCGAACCGGCGACCTTCTCCTTGGCAAGGAGACGTTCTACCAACTGAACTACCGTCGCAAAAATAGCATAAAGTAACACCACGAGTTTAACATAAACTAAATTTACGCTCCACTATAGAAAACAACCAACTAATGAAAAGGTAATCATAAAAACCCCTCGTCAACTAACAAAAAATCATTCATAAATATATACTGGCGTACCAATCCTGGCCCACTCAAACAACTCTTTAGCCTCTTTTTCGACCAATTGTATACACCCACCTGTTGCAGGACTACCCATCGTATTTGGATCACGTGAATAAATATTCCCCGCACCATCTATATGATACGGAATGGCGTGAAACCCAAACCTATACCCGTTAATAGTACCTATCGGCAAATACCACGGCATATACCAGTTGCCAAAATACGAAATTGTCATTGCTTGTTTACCCTGAACCTCATATGTTCCGGGTGGTGTATCCCAAGTCAATCCGGTTGATACGATATATGTTTTTGCCAGTTTTCCATTTTCAAACCTGTACAGCCGTTGCTGTGACTTTATAACTTCCAGATATGTATCATGTAATTCACCGTTAGTTCTAGGTTTACCCTCTAAAGGCAGAATTACTGCGTTATTAATCTGGTAGTTTGAGGCTCTAAACAAAAGTGCTCGTTGAATAGCTTCTGTCGCTTCCTGATGGTAGACTCGTACATCTTCAGATGCATAAGTTTCACCTAGTTCAGTAATATAGTCGCTAATTTCTTGTTCAGCTATCTTCCCTACCGTCAATCCGTCTTCGATTTTGGTAGTAATAAATGTACCAACTTCGTACTCCGGAATATAAATGGGGTTTTTGCCGTATTTTATTAACAACGGATATGCCATATTAACGCTAAGCTCTTTTGTAATTTCTGCCTGCAATTTGCTGTCGTCAACGGTTTCTGTTGTAAGCGCAAGTGATACTCTATCTTGGCCGACTATTTCAGCGAGTTTAGCTTTTGTCATAAAAGTATTTCTGTCAATAAGTACTTTAGCGTCAGCACTTAATGGTCTAAAAGTGTAGTCCTCAAACGAAATAATTGTATTGTTAACCATAAACGCTAAGTTTTCTTCGAACTCCTTAATAAAGGAATCTAGTTTAGCTGAATCCACTTCAAGCGCATCCCCTGCAACCATTTCTCCGGCAAACTCATTTATACAAAATAATCTAAGTAAGTCTGACGGACAATTTTTTGTGAGGTGTAAAAGCTGCTCATCATTAATAAACACCCCAATATTTTCTAAAGTTTCTGCTTGGCTTGTAGCTTCTAAATCTAAATAAATTGGTCTGGTAAGCCGATCTTCGAGTACTTTTCGACCTTGGGTATATTCCATTCCGCTTAAGGAAAGCTCGCCAAAAACAGCTTCTTGGCGAAATACGCGTATTGGTTGTGAATAATGAAAAAGTGCGGTTACCGCAGCCAGTATAAGAAATAAAAGCAATAAAAAAACAAAAAGTGGCAGTTTAGCTCGCATAATTTATTGTAGCATTTTTAGATTTTGTGTAATCTGCCTTTTGCTACTTTTACTGCTTCCTGACAGCACAAGCCTTGCTTACTAAAACCCGGACCCCATGTTGTTACCAACTTCGACCGCCTCCCCCTCCACCACCGCCTCCGGAAGAACCTCCACCTGAAAAGCCGCTTGAAAAACCCGAAGAACTACTTCCTGATTTATAATTTGCATACTTGTTAGCGCTTGTTATGCTATTACCAATAGTATTGCTAAGATTAGACATCGCAAGAGAATTCCATTTATTATCCGTGCTTTGATACCACTCCGAGTGTGAAAACTCCAAGTCCTTAAAGCGTTTTGCCCAAATATCTTCTACGCCAAACGCAGTAGCATAAGGCAACAATTTTTCAAAAAACATTTGGTTCTGTGCCTGAAAATCTAGTTTCTCATCTTGAGAAACTAAAAAGTTTTCTAGCGATTTGGCTTCAGAATACTTCTCAATCCCCAAAGTGGTTCTACCAAAAAGTTTTTTCAACATAAAACGCGAAACAAGTACTAAAAACAAATTAAGTGTAAGCAACCCGAAGGATGTTAATACAGCAGCTTTATCTCCAAGTGCGTATAAATCACGTTTTACAAGTTTTTTCGTTTTTAGGGACTGCGCTACTTCTTTCTGAAATATTTTTATGCTTTGACCAAAAGACAGTGATTTCTTCAAGTCTGCTGTTGTTACGCTATTATCATCACCTGCATTAAAAAGTGCCTTAAGCAATGTTTTTTCAAACTTTTCTAACCCCGGCTCACTTGTATAATCGCCTAGCTTTTCAAACTCAATGTTATCTTTGTCGGTTACGTTTATTTTAAGCAAACCTTTTTGCGCCAAGCTAATAATAGTAGCAGTAATTTTTTGATGATTGAGCGCGCCGTCTACTAAGACAGCGGTTTCCGCAGGTGTAAGAAAACTACCACTAGTATTTTTAGGCGGGTCAAACCAAGCTGTGACTATTCTTTGCAACCTTGTGGTATTTTTTTTGTCTTTAAACCAACGCCACATTATTATTGACGGCGTAATTACATACCAGCCTATTATCAATGTAATAAAAAATAGCTTTTTAACAAAAGATATTAATTCCGCAAATAAAGTAGATATTTGCTGCGGTTCGAGTTGCTGAACGTGACCTTTTGGAAACCCAACAACTACGGTTAACCCCTCGCCTACAGATAAATCACCTTCAGAACTTACTAGTAGTCCTTTTGTGTTTTCATCATCAGTATAAGTAATAACACGACACTTGCTTTGTGTTGAACCCGGCACACCTGTAAAACATGTAGACTCTGATTCTGTTGCCGGCACAGAATCAGGAAATATAATTGTTGCAGACGCGTTCTCTATAGGTACTCCCCACTCATTACCTGTAATATTCCAGTACAATTCATCGTGGTCCGTAAAGTAAGTGAGCGCTCCGCCAATTGTATAAATTATGATATATTGCTGCTCTCCGGTTACAGTTACATCCGGATCACCAATTTTTATACTTAACATATCGTTAGCTTGCGTCGTGGTAAACGTATATGGTTGCCCGATTGTGTTTAAAACCGATTCAACAGCTACATCTAGTTTAAATTTTTTACCCTCAGTATTAGTTTTTATTAGTGGAATATCTCGAATAATGCCATGGCGTTCAGCCGATCCGAAATCGTAGTTAAGCTGTTCCGTAACCGAAATAGTTCCATCCGCATTTATTGTTATTACAGCGTTAAAAGAATTAATTGCTTCTTGCGCGTGCACGGTTACAAAAGGCAAATACAGAAGTGTAAAAACAAGGCCTATCACTAATAATAAAATTTTTTTCACTGCTTTATTGTAACAAATACCTTAACTAGCTCATATATATATGCCCAAACGTCGGTTGCAACATTTATTACTATGGGGTATAATAATACGCAGTTTATATAGTTAGTATATAGAAAGGTACAAATGACTAAAAAACACTTTTTACTCTCTTTGTTATCTTTAGCTTTAGTTGTAACTATTTCTGGCAGTACTGCTTTAGCCTCAGACGGAGCTGACCTTTTTCTTAATGCAAAATCAGCAATCAGCATTCCTCTAGGACAAACAAAAACTATAAAATTTAAGGCCGTCAACAATGGGCCTGAAGCTGCTAACAATTTTTCAGTTGCTATAGATTTTGATTATGGATTTGATGTTGTTGGAGCAACAACTGACTATGAAGGTAACCATACCTTAACCGTGTCCAACAGCTTTAAGTATTTATATTTTCACACTCCGGAAGCAGTACCTGCAGGTGAAACAATAACCTTTACAGTAACACTTACAAGTATGGAAACCGGTAGTCTGACAAACATGTTAGCTACATGGAGCTCGGTTACAGACCCGGACACTAGCAATAACAATGTGACCATGGTTGTAAGATCAAGATAACTAAATCATAAAATTAATATTTTTTAACATACCCCCGGTTTTACTCCGGGGGTTTGTTGTTTACACAGCCTATTTAATAATAAGTTTATGCATATAACTTTTCGGAAGATAAATTATAAAAATGAAAGAGTACTGTAAAATAAATTTTTACTTATACCTAGCTATAGCCGAGTTAATAATTTCAGTAATTAGCTGTTCAAAGCTTAACCCTGCTTTTCTTGCAGCAGTAGGAAAGTAGCTAATTATTGTAGGGTCGGGGTTAATTCCCGGAATTGTATTAATTTCTATAAAAAATAACTCATCGCGATTTACTCTGTAATCAATCCTGGCACAATCCTTTACTTCCATCGTATCCCATATAATTTTAGATGTCTTTTCTACATTTTCCTGCAGTTTTGGAGATAGTTTAGCGGGACACACATATGCTTCTGAAATATCTTTTAAATTGTCTTCATAAATCCATTTCGCCTCATAACCCGCAATTTTATTAAAACCAGCAGGTAAAAAGTCAAATCTTTGCTCAATTATGGGAAGTACTTTAGGCGGGTTCCCAAGCAACGCAACGGTTAATTCCCGCCCGTCAACATATTCTTCTAGTATAACCTCGTCACAAGCTAACTGATTTACTAACCTATCTACCGCTTTTCGAAGTTCCTTGTCAGTGTTTACGACACTATCATTAAAAACACCTTTACTTGAACCCTCCTTGTTTGGCTTCACAATTAATGGATATTTAAGCGTATGCTTGATAGCCTGATCTTCACTGCTAACTACACTAGATTGTGGGCTCTGCACTCCAACGGAGCGCAAAAGCGTTTTTGTCAAATGTTTATTAAGTTTTATGGCGTGTGTTGTTGGTGAAGAATGAGTGTAAGGAATCCCAAGCATTTCACAAAATATAGGCACTTGTGACTCGCGGGCATCCCCTGACAAACCTTCAGCGATATTAAAAACAAGATCAATGTCAGCTTTGTGTTTTTGGAGTTTACTAAATGCAGTAAGATCCGCTTCCATTTTAATTACTTCGTGCCCAAGTTTTTTTATTGTCTTCTCAATTGCCTCAATAACATCAACAGAGTCAAATTCGATATCTTCTTGTGAACCTTCGGTGGAATAGTTTGTATTATGTTTAACGTTGTATATGAAACAGATTTTCATTATTTGTAGATGATAACACTATGATTGGTTATATACTACATAATTCGTAACCGACTTTAATAATTTTTTTGCGGTAAAATTATATTAGCGATGGGAGAACGAACTATCTCCGGGTCGAGTATTTCTTAAAAACAGAAGTTATATTGTCCAAATCCATCTTTTTATTCACAACATCTAAAGCAATCTGACCCACCATTTTTTGAGAAAGCGTAACTTCGTATCCGTTAAGCTCCAAAAAAGTTAATGCTGAATGCATCCCTGTTCTTTTGTTTCCATCTACAAAGGGGTGATTGATAATTATCGAGTAGGCTAAAACGGCTGCTTTCTCGTAAATTGATTCATACATATCCTTATTTGAAATATTCGTAATCGGTCTGTTTATAGCAGATTCTAAAAGCGGAAGATTTAGTATTCCTTGTGCTCCTCCAAAACGCTCAATTTGGTAATCATGAATAACTAAAATTTCTTCGACCCTCAGATACCTCATTGTTTAGCTAATTCTCTAAATGCATCTTGGTATCTGTCGGCTAATGAATCGGCAACTTTAAGGAACTCAGGAGAAATATTACTTGAATTTTCCTTTTCTATTAGAAGTTTATCTTGAAATTGTTCTAAAAATACTTGTGTTCCTACTCCAATATTCAAGCTTTCCAAAACCTGGCTTGGAATTATTATACCAACTGAGTTGCCTATTCTTTTAAGTTTTTGCTGATATTTCATAGTAATAACAAGTTATAACACTGCGTATAAATTGTCAAGTAGTCTATAGTTGAAAATGCAATATATGATATTGGTGGGCGAGACAGGAGTCGAACCTGCACAGGAAAAAAATCCCACTAGCCCCTCAAGCTAGCGCGTCTACCATTCCGCCACCCGCCCGGATGACAGTGTAATTCTAACAAATTATAGCGATAAATAAATTAACTTGTGTACCGAGGCCTAGTATATGGGGTTAATTCGCTATGTTTTTATCTATATAATTTTGCGTGGTGCCAGAGGTGGGAGTCGAACCCACACTTCCTTACGGAAACAGCCCTCTGAAGACTGCGAGTCTGCCAATTCCTCCACTCTGGCAGAAAAGTTACTATTCTTCTGCGTAAACGTATGAGTTGCAGTATGCGTAATTGTTAGTTGTACCTTCACACCCAAATGCTAACAAGGCATATCCGGCAACTACAAGTACGAAAACTACAATTAATACTATTCCTATGTCTTTCATGGTGTGATTATAGCAAATTATATTGACATTATTGTCTTGAATTCACGGCGTATTTAAATATTATTTAAAAAGCTTAAATTTTTGGTGAGGGCGGTGGGGATCGAACCCACGACACTCTGGTTAAGAGCCAGATGCTCTACCACTGAGCTACGCCCCCATGTTCAAAGCTCATTATAACAACAATTGGTACGGTTTGGCTTCAAAAAGCGAGATTGCTAGGCTTGCTAGACGGGTAACCGGTAAGCATGTGTGGCAAAGCTTCATGGCGCCCCCGGAGAGATTTGAACTCCCGACCCCACGGTCCGAAGCCGTGTGCTCTATCCGCTGAGCTACGGAGGCAACTTAGAATAATTAAACAGCCATTACACCTTAAAATTCCGCCTATAAACAAGCATAATTATACATCACCATACCGAAAAAATGGTATTATTGAAATATTATGAAAGTATCAAAAAATACCGTTAAAGCAGCTACAATAGTGGTAACAGTAATATTTTTTATTTCCAGTTATTTTTATGTAAATTCCGTTATTAGTTCGGATGAGTTAAAAATTAGAGAAGAACCCGAAGAAAAAGTAGTTGAAGAAATAAAACCTATTAAAGTTACGTTAGTTGTGGATCCGTCAATTATTAATTTACCCGTAAAAACCTATTCCGCAAGACTTAACAATGTAGACTCGTTTTCTGATTTACTTGGGCTGTTAAGAAAAGAACAGGGATTTACGTATGAAAAAACAGAATACACATATGGAACCGAACTCGACGATGTAAACGGGATAAATCTGCAAACTTATAATAATCCTGAAGAGGGTATAACATATAAATGGCGGGTATTCACAGAAAATACCGACGGCACTAAAACCGGCACATCTGATGACATTAAAGAGCTAACCCTAGCAAATAAGGGGATATATCATCTTACATTAGTAGCAGTACCGCATGGAATACCACCAAAGAATTAAAAATTGCAAAGATATTCACGGCAGCTAATGTAAAATACTTTTACTCGTACCTTAACGCTTCGATAGGATCAAGTTTACTTGCCCGTAATGCAGGGTATGTTCCAAAAACAACTCCAACGACAACTGAAAAGCCAAATGCCAGAAAAACCGCCGTGATAGGTAAATCGGCTCTAATAACCGTACGTGCTGCCAAAGTAGTCCCATAGCCAAGTAGTAAACCGATCATACCCCCGCCTACACTTAGTAAAACGGATTCGATCAAAAATTGAAGACCAATATTAAATGGCGTAGCCCCAACGGCTTTTCGCAGGCCAATTTCCTTAATTCTTTCGGTTACGGAAACAAGCATAATATTCATAATCCCTATGCCACCAACAATTAACGATATTCCAGCTATAGCGCCAAGCCCAAGCGTTAACACTCCTAAAATACTTTGAATTGATCCTAACAAATCCTGCTGTGACAAGGCTGTAAAATCATCTGCTTTTAAATCTCGTAACAATGCGAGTTCTACCTGTTGAATCGCTTTGTCAATGCTGTCAGTATCGCGAGCCTTCATGCCTATACTGCTGAAATTTTTAACATCAAATGTTGTCATCACTGTTGTATAAGGTGCGACAACATTGTCATCAAAAGATTGGTTTTTCTTCTCCATAATACCTATTACCTCAAACGCCTCGTCACCAAGCCTTATTTTTTGTCCAAGCGCCGAACCCCCCGCAAATAAACTTTCTGCTACATTTGGCCCAATGATTACTACTTTTGCGTTAGATCGCACTTCATTTCGTGAAAAAAACCGCCCTTCGCGCGTGTCAAAATTCAATATACTTGGTGCTGAATAATCCACACCTATAATTGTGCCGAAATAGGTATTCGTTTTATATTTAAAATTCTGGCCAATCCTGACAGAAGGCGTAGCATCAACAATATACTCATCTGCATACCGTCTAATTAAATCCAAGTGTTTTTCGCTTAGTTTATTTCTGCTTAGGTATTTGGCAGGATCGTCCTGTAGATCTACCTTGCCCGGCGACACAATTATCAAATTTGATCCAAGAGAGTTAAATGTATCTGTAACATAGTTTTGGACACCGCGACCAAGTGACACCATGCTCACAACAGAAAATACACCAATAACTACTCCCAACATTGTAAGTACTGCACGTACTTTGTTTGCGTTTAGTGCACTTAATGCAATTTTTATGGTTTCAACAAACATATAATTATACCTCTGCACTAAACATGCATGCTGGTAAAATTCCGGTAGTGCAAGCAATTATTCGTACCTTAAAGCTTCTATTGGATCCTTTCTGCTTGCCAACAAAGCCGGATATGTCCCAAATACGATACCAACAAAGGCCGAAAACCCAAACGCCACAACTACCGCACCTACTGTTATTTCCGCACGTAAAAATTGTTGTGCTGCAAGTGTCGCTAAAAACGCTAATATTACTCCAATTAGCCCACCGCCAAAACTTATTAGCACCGCTTCTGTAATAAATTGAGATCCGATATTTGCAGATGTAGCTCCTACGGCTTTTCTTAACCCAATTTCGTGGGTTCGCTCCGTTACAGATACTAGCATGATGTTCATAATACCTATTCCCCCAACAAATAAAGAAATACCGGCAATGGCTCCAAGTCCAAGTGTTAGTATCCGCAAGACATTCTGAATCGAACTTAATATATCCTGAGATGAAATTACCGAAAAATCGTCTTCTTTTAGATCACGTAATAAAGCGAGCTGAATTTGCTTCATCGCTAAATCTATCTTATTTGGATCAGACACCTTCACCATTATGCTGGACAGATTATTAATACCAAAAGTATCAACTGCCGCAGTATAAGGCACAATAACCATATCGTCGTAGTTATCGCCTTTTTCAGCAAATGTACCTATAACCTCATATTTTTCCCCATTAACCTCAATGCGTTCCCCAAGAGGAGATTGGTTAGAAAATAACTCTTTTGCCACTTCAGGTCCAATAATGGCTACTTTGTTCTTTGCACGCTGTTCGCCTGCTGTGAACGACCGTCCATCAACTATTTCGAAATTCATCATTTCAATACCCTCACTACTTACTCCCGATATCTCGGCAAAAAATGCTTTGGTCTTGTAACCAACGGTATCACCGGTTATTGTATACGCGGATGTAGAATCAACATATTCACCTGCAAGTTCGTTTATTAAGTCGATATGTTTTTCAGCTAATTTATTTGCAGTTAAAGATGATGCTGGATCTCCGCTAATATCAAACTTACCGGGCGAGATAAATACTATGTTGGACCCTAGTTTTTCAAATTCATCAGTAACATAGTTTTGAATGCCTTTACCTAAAGCGCTTAGCATGACCACCGAATAGACTCCTATGATTACACCCAGCATCGTGAGAGTGGATCTAACTTTGTTTGATTTTAAAGACGATACGGCTGTACGAAAAGTTTCTGTAATGGTAATAAGTGCTGCCTGTATCATTATTTCTTTCTTTTTATTCTTCGCTAACTATTTTGCCATCACTAAGCATAATTCTTCTTTTTGCAATCTTAGCCAAATCTTCATCATGTGTAACAAGTACGATTGTCTTGCCTTGACTGTTTAACCGCTTAAATAACTCCGTTATTTCATCGCCTGTTTTAGAGTCTAAATTACCTGTAGGTTCGTCAGCCAAAATTAAAGACGGGTTTGTTACCAGGGCGCGCGCAATTGCTACCCTTTGTTTTTGCCCGCCGGATAGTTCGTTTGATTTATTTGTTAACCGATCACCAAGCTCAACCAAATTCAACATATCTACTGCTTTTTTTCGCCACTCATTCTTAGGTGTAGTGCTGTACTTTAACGGCAAAATTACATTATCCAAGGCAGACGTCCTGCGCAGCAAATTAAACGATTGAAAAACAAACCCTATTTCTTTGTTTCGCATTTTCGCAAGCTTTTTATCGTCCATTTTACTCACATCTTGCCCATTTAGTAGAATTGACCCGCTTGAAGGAGTATCCAGTAGACCAATCATATGCATTAATGTCGATTTACCCGAACCCGATTTTCCGATAATAGCCATAAAATCACCTTCATAAATAGTTAGAGAGATGCCGGATACTGCTTTTATTTCGTAATCGCCTATTTTATACACTTTCTCAATATTTTGTGCTTCAAGAATTTTCTTTTTTGTATTCGGAGTATTAACCATATGGGTAAGTACGCTAATTTGTAAGCTCAACCTTAGCTCCGGCAGTTAGCTCTTGATCTCCTGTTGGGGCAATTAAGACAAACCCCGTAAGGTCAGTTGTTACTTCAGTATAAATATCGCCCTCCAAACCCGTTTCAACATACATTTTCTGAGCCAGCCCGTTCTCCATAACCCATACGTAAGTTCCGGTCTCGTCTGAAAACAGCTGGTCAAAACTTAGTGAAGGTAGTTCGGACCCGGATTCCTCAATTATAATGTCTGCATCACCGTCCATACCTAACAAAACCCCGTCTTTACTATCTGCAGAAAACTGAATTTTGACACTAAATTCTTCGGTGCCGTCTTCAACAAATAACGGTAACTCCGAGACCACGCCATTGAAAACCCTGTCTTCATATGAATCAAGTGTGATCTCAACAGGCAAACCTATTTTTAACAACCCAAAGTCTTCCTGATCAACAGCTATTTCAAATAATAAGTTTGTAAGATCAGCAAGTCTGACTCCGGTTATGCCTGCCGTAATTGCCTCACCGGGTTTTGCATCGACACTAACAATAGTACCCGCAAATGGAGCATAAATATAAAAATTAGTTAACGAGCTTAATTGTGATTGATAAGAGGCTTCTGCTCTGCTTACTAACTCATCAAGCCTTCTTAGATTTATTTCGTATTCATCTTCGCCACCAACAGCATCTTTATTGGTCTCGTAATTTTCAATAAATAAATCGCGGTCTCTTAGCGCCACATCACGAGAGTCTTTTAGTGACTGTGCAGACTGATATGCAGAAGAACTATCCAGTTGGGCCAACATCGTACCTTTTTTAACAAAATCAGCTTTTTTTACATAAACTGCCGCAACCTTCCCAATCGCGGGAAAAGAGAGGTTTACTTCGTTTTCAGATACAACGGTTCCGGTCGCTGACACACTTTTAATAACTTTGGTTGTTATGGGCTCTACTTGTTCGACCGGGATACTTCCATTTTTTGCTCGCGCAATAAGTATAACTCCCGCGCCAACCACAAGCACAATACTAAATATTAATAATTTTCTTCTTTTTAACCGCGCAAACATCACGGATATTATACCGTATTATTAGCTTGAATATCACCGTGAAGGCAGGGTATGATGTATCTAGGACAAAATACTTATAAAAGTCCTGATATTTAGACATAAAAAATATGAAACAACTAATTAATAGTCATCATCCTGCTAGACATGTAAAAAGCTTTAAATTTGCGTTTAAAGGTATTGGGCACGCATTGTTAAATGAACCGAACTTTCGGATACAGGTTTTAATTGCGCTTGTAGCTTTGTTTTTTGGTTTTTACTTTGACATAACAAATACAGAATGGGGTTTGCTGGTCTTAAGTATGGGTTTTTTGCTGTCGGCAGAAATGGTCAACACGGTTGTTGAGGAATTTATAGATCATTTAATTACGGAACAGCACGAAGGTGCACGAATAATTAAAGACTTATCAGCGGGCTTTGTGCTTACGGCAGCTATTACTGCGGCGTTAATTTTTTTGTTAGTTTTTTGGAATTATTTTTTACCTCTTACAACGCAACTACTGTAGTACGAAAAGGGTGTAGTACAAAAATAGCAGGACTATACTTAACAATAGATTGATAATTCAGTCATAGCTCTTGTTACCGCAACAAAAGCTTTTTTTGCCGTTTGAAAGTCTGTAACTTTAGTTAAATCTAGACCTAATACATAAACTTTAGAAAACTCAAGACCCTTACATACCTCAAACATAGACAAATAAACCCCTTTTGGAATATATGAAACCCGTTTTTTATCATCCAGTTTAATTACCGCACTTGCGGGAATTTTCTGTTCTGTTTGCAGGTTACTTAACACTTGTTCTGCCAAGTCATAATCTTCTTGTGTAAAACAAATAATGCCAATACTTTTATTTAAAGACATAACTTCATTTTCCAAATCTTGAGCAAAAGCACGTTTAATGTCGTTAATCTGGTGTATGGCATGGATTTTAGGTTCAGGGCCGTTTCTATCAATCGACATAGGTAAATATTTTTCTGTATATGGTTTCAATATTTCATTAGCAAACTTAATAATTTGAGCGGTGCTTCTATAATTAGTCGTTAATTCAAAAGTTTCAGCTTCTTTTGCTTCGGTGATAACTTCTTTTATCATGTCCCAATCAGACAACCCATCATTAAAGTAGCTTTGATTTAAATCACCTAAAATACAAAACCTACCGTTTTGGACTACTTTACCCAAAATCAAATATTCCAAAGGACTAAAGTCCTGGCCTTCATCAACCACGCAATACTGATATTTCAAAGATTTCTCAAGTCCAAATAACTCAGAATGCATATAAATGTAAATCAAAGTCTCCAAGTACCCAAGTTTTGCATTTAAGCTTATTTGCCATTTTTTACATACTGCCGGCAGAGTTTTCGTTTTTAAGTTCTGCTTTATCGCTTGTAAATTTTTTATTAATTTTCGCAAATTGACTACGTTTTCGCGATAAATCCAACTTTTTGCAGCTTTCGGATCATCTTTTAATTTAGCTTTCTGAAAGTCTAATTCTTCAGTAAGATCGGCAATAAACTCATTTATATTTTCTTTTACGGACTGATTACGACTGTAAACAAAACTACTAAAACTTGCAAACTCGTCGTTATCAAGAATTTTTTCAATTTTAGTGGCATATTCTGTGTGTATTGCATCAAAAACCTTTTCCAATCTTTTAATATCCGCAAGAGAAAATTCTGCTAAATCGGAATGGGCATCCAAATCGTACTCAATACTCATTTCTTCTCTAAAAACTACGTTTACTACTAGCTCTCTTAGCGTTTTATAACTAATGTCAAAAATACCAAGTTTTGGAAACAGTGTTGCTAAATAGCTTACAAGAACACCACTTTTCGCCACCAAAATGGCTCTATCCGGCTGTACCAAGTTCGGGTAGTTAAAAAAAGTGTGAGACAACTTATGAATTGCTACTGTGCTTTTTCCACTTCCGACACACCCCTGCACTATACAAATTTTTCGCGGGTCGGACTCAATAATATCCAACTGTGATTCTTGAATAGTTTCAATAATATCTTCTAACACACCTCCTGTGCGCTCCTCTATTTTACCGGCTATTAACTCATCCTCATCAAATTGAATATCGTTATTATAGTATTTGATCAGCTCTCCCCTATCAATTTCGTATGTTCTTTTGAGAGTTAGGTCTTTTACAATCTCGCCTTCTATTGTCTCGTATTTAACATTTTTTTGCGGATATCTGTACCTGTAATATAGTGAAGCGATTTTTGCCCGCCAATCTGTTATTAGCGGGGTACGCTCGTCTGTAAATCCGAATTTGCCAATATACACCGTTTCTGTATCTGCTGTAGTTTTGCTGTTAGGTTCACATAAGTCAAGGCGTGCAAAGTAAGGTTCGTTTGCCAAATAATCCAGCTCCTCCATGCGTTTAACCTTATCTTTTACATTAAATGCTTCATTTTTTTCATGTAACTGCTGAACAAACATTAGAAAATCCGTCCCACTGGTCACCGGATCATCCCGTAACTCTTTCAGCTGTGCAAGATTCTGCATCCCAAGTGCGGCCATAGCTTTTTCAAGCCCATGCCGAGCGTCTTTAAGCACATCTATTGTTTGTTGTAACTTGGTTTTTTCTGACTTTAAAATCGCGTTTTCCATAGTAATTAAGTGTGCCAGTTTATACCTCAAAGCCTTCCTTTGCAACCATTACAACAAACTCGCCCTTTTTACTGCTTTTTTCTAGTTTAGCGATAACTTCTTGCACAGACCCAAAAAACACTGTTTCATACACTTTTGTCAGCTCCTTAGCCACACATACATATCTTTGACGCAGCACAGTTTGAATCTCTGTTAATAGCTTTAGCACCCTGTAAGGTGATTCATAAAGTACTAAGGTAGCATCAAGTACACCGTATTTTTCCAGAATTTCCGCTCTGGCAGATGCTTTGCGGGGTAAAAACCCTAAAAATATAAACTTGTCGGTGGGCAATCCGGAAATAGAAAGCGCTGCTATTACGGCCGAGGGACCTGGTACTGCAAGCACCTTAAATCCGGCATCCAAAACTGCTCGTACTAATTTAAAGCCGGGATCTGAAATCAATGGTGTTCCGCTATCTGAAGTGAGTGCCAACGCTTTACCGGAAGTTAATAATTCTAAAATTTTTGGAAGAGCTTTATGTCTGTTTTCGTCACGATACAAAATTTGCTGTTTTTCAATATTGTAATGCTTTAACAGCCTGCCTGTAATGCGTGCGTCTTCAGACACAACATAATCAACCTTTTTTAGCGTCTCTAGTGCCCGCGCACTTATATCGCTCATGTTTCCTATAGGAGTAGCAACTACATATAGCTCTGCGGAAGTCACCCGCACATTATACCAAGTTTTTTTGTCCTTAGCCCGACAATTTTACTTTATGAACTTTGCGTAATACTCATATTTACGCTTTGGTATTTCAGTTGTGTTTGACCACAGACTTACCCGCAGTATCGGTTACATGTCCGGCCGTAGAATTTGCGATCTCTGCACCGGTGCGATCACCATATGGGTAAATAATCACCATTGAGCTTTCTTCCTTGCTCATTTCTGCTAAAATTTGTAATTCACGCAAACGCATACCCCCTTCACTTTTGTGCAAAATTTCACTTGCCTCCTTTAGTTTTTCCGCAACCATTATCTCGGTCGATGCCTGGATTTGTTTTGCTTCAGCGGCGCGTCTCTCGCGTGCTATTACAGCTAATTCTTCAACCAAAGATGGTGGCGTATCAACATCGGTAATTCTAACTGCTCTAACATCAACACCGTACACCACAGCACCTGCGTCAATCTGTTCCTTAAGGGACGCTGCGATTTGGTCACGCTCACTTAGAATTTCTTTTAGATCCATACTCCCGATAGTGTTTTTCAATGCTTCTGTAGATAGCCAAATTACTGACGATCGGTAATTTTGCACATCAATTACCGACTTTCGTGCGTCTTCGACTTTATACTCTATAGCCGCAGTAATTTTTGTCGGTACATTATCTTTAGTCAAGGTAGCTGTTGCTTCTACCTGCTCGGTTTCTATTCTCATATCTACTATAGCCGCAACCGAAAAGAAGAACGGTGGGATGATAAAA
>CAZBWW010000022.1:0-15534 GCA_964496005.1 uncultured Candidatus Saccharibacteria bacterium
ATACTTATCGAAAAAGAAGATGAATTAAGCAAAAGGGATGTAACAACGTTAGAAGAAACAACAGAAGAATGTCCGGAATGTGGGAAACTGCTTGTGATTAAACTAGGGAAGTACGGCAAGTTCTTAAGCTGTTCAGGGTATCCGGAGTGTAAATTCGCAAAACCGCTTGTAACTAGCATTATTGATGAAAACGGAACTGAGGCACCGACGCCGCAAGAAGATTTTGGCAAGTGCACTGAGTGCGAAGACGGTGTGTTTATATTAAAACAGGGCAGATTCGGTAAGTTTCTGGCATGTAGTAATTATCCGAAATGTAAAACTACAAAACCATACTTAGATAAAATTGGCATGATTTGTCCTACATGCGGTACAGGCGATGTAATCGTGAAAAAAGCAAAGGGGCGTACATTTTATGGGTGTAGCAACTATCCGGAGTGTAAGTATGCAAGCTGGAAAAACCCGTTGCAAGGCAAGAAACGCAAAAAATCTGATGGCATTGTTGCAGCTGATGAGGAAGGTAATGAAGGTGAGGGAGATATAGATATTAGCGGCGGAGCTAACTTTACAGAAACTGAAGACTCACCGGAAAATGAGTTTATGGGATCATGAATTTACGGGACAGGAAACCTAGTGCATAGTTTTTTTACCTCACCGGCAATTTCACGAATTCTTTTGTTAGAACGTGCAGCTTTTTTAAATGAATCTCTAGCTGATTTAGCATCTACTTTATCGCCTATGTAACCGTCATCAGGTAAAAGGCTAACTGCAATATTTACAACTTCATTAATCCAGCCGGCAATTCGCACCATTTCCTTTTCTTTCATCCCGCGGGTTGTAATCGCCGGTGTTCCTAGTCTAATACCTGAAGTATAAAACGGTGGAAGCGGATCGTTAGGGATGCTATTTCTGTTTAAAATAATACCTGCATATTCCAAAGCCCAAGCTGCAGACCAACCATCGATACCCTTATTTGCAAGATTTATCAGTATTAAGTGATTATCAGTACCGCCGGACATCATGTTAAAACCATATTTTTTAAATTCACGCGCGAGAACTTTACTGTTTGTTACAACTTGTCTGGAATACTTTGCAAACGCTGTACTTTGAGCTTCTTTCAGAGCCACGGCAATGCCCGCCGTTGTATTGTTGTGCGGACCGCCTTGTAGACCCGGAATTATTGCTTTGTTTATTTTTGCACCCAATTCAGGATCTTTCTTAAGTCCTTTTTTGGTAACAAGCAATACTGCTCCGCGCGGTCCACGCAAAGTTTTGTGTGTGGTAAACATTACTACGTCAGCATACGCAACAGGGGACGGATGTACACCTGTGACTACTAGACCTGCGATATGTGAAATATCAGACAGATGCCACGCACCAACTTTGTCGGCAATTTCGCCAAATTTCTTAAAATTTAATGTCCGTGGGTACGCGGTTGTGCCTGACACAATAATTTTCGGTTTATGTTTAAGCGCTAAATTCTCAAGCTTGGCGTAATCAATAAAACCATCTTTTTCTACTGTGTATTGTACGCTCTTAAAATAACTGCCTGAAAACGTTACCTTAGGATGACCGTGAGTTAAATGCCCCCCTGAGCCAAGTTCTAATCCCATTATGGTGTCACCGGGCTGCAGTAGTGCAAAATACACCGCAGTATTTGCAGGCGACCCCGAGTATGGCTGAACATTTGCAAAAGGAACACGAAACATTTCCTGTACTCTTGAAATCGCGAGCCTTTCCACCTCGTCAACATAGTCATTTCCCTGATAATACCTTTTTCCGGCGTATCCTTCAGAATACTTGTTGGCTAGTACAGAACCAACCGCAGTCATTACTGCCTGCGAGGCGTAATTTTCACTTGGAATCATTTCAAGTTGATTTTGCTGACGTGCTTCTTCAAGTTTAATTAACTTAGAAATCTGCGGATCAGCTTTTTTTAATGGTTTTTTTATTTGTTTTGCCATGCGTGCCTTATTTTAGCTTTGTATCTGTCGTTTGACAATCTTTTTTCAATATCTTCCTGTTTCGGATCGTAGGAATCTACAACTGCCCTGAGCCAGTGTTGAATACTTGTTTTTTCAACCAAGTCTGTATGTGCTTCTGCACCTTCCAAATGTATATACATATCGTTGCAGTAAATTATTATTTTACTTAAAGGCAGTCCTATTTCCCGCGCGGCAATTTTGCCCCAGTCATAGTCATGATTTATATCTAACTGTGTTCCGCCGTAACCATCAAGTGCGCGGTGTAAATGCATAGAAATTAAACTTTTAGGTTCGCCACTGGAATCGAAATCTACATATAGTTGATAGTTTTGATAAACAGGAACAGCACCTGCAACACCGCTATGGTCAATATTCTCATATGTAAAAGAGGGGGTGATTGCGCGCCGGGAGTTAGGATTTTCCTTTAGTTCGGAAATTACGCTCATTAACGTGTCTTTTCTACTTCTTGCTAGCTCGTTATCCAAAATAGTTTCATTTGCTAAATAGTAATTGAGTAATCTTTGCCCTTTCCACGCTAAAACAGCCAATAGACTTTCCGGGTGATAAAAAGCATAAGTTTTTGTTAATAAGGCTGTCAGTTCTTCGCTGGAATTTAAGGCCAATTTAGTTATACCTGCTTTTTTTAATGCTGCAACAGTGCCTTTAACGTACCCCCAGCCATCATCGTAATATCTTGACCGCCACACATACTTATATGGATAAATATCATTATTTGTCACAATATCTTCAGGCGGATTGTTTGTTTCTTTTCGTACAAAATAGTTTTGATACCACTCATCCGATTTCTTATCCCAGTAAGGGTAGCGGTCGCTGGTATCTTGGGGGTTTTCAAGAATTATTGTAACACCTTTAAGAGATTGTATTGGTCCTCGTTGACCCATATATACTTTACCGTATTTGTTAACTTTTTTCCAAACCCGCTCTAAAACTATTTTTGAATTATTTCCTCTAAATACAAATCCCTCAGTTCTCATTAGTGACATCCAATTCTCTTAATTTTTTACCTTTTGGCAGCTATAGTTCACATGTATTATGTACACACGAACTACTAAATGTTATTTTTCAAGGGCAGGGAATAGCGCGTACTTTTTCTTCAAATCAGAAATTTTTCCTTTAAGAATCATTTCTTCTTCCAATTTTCTTTTTTCGTTTAATGAACCTACAATAATGTCTTTTTTGTGCCAGCGGCTTTTTTCCGGTTTAACGGCATCGCTTAAAGGGAATAGTACTAATTGGCAAAACCGTTCGCCCGGATACACGCGGATAATTTGGTTATTAGTATTGTTTTTAACAGGGATAACTAGATTTCCCGCAAATCCGGCATCGATAATACCGCTCAGATCTACTGTTAACCCACGGCGGTTTACTGATGATCTGGGAAAAAGTGTTGCCATCAAATCATCTGGCATCTCTACTTCTTCAAGCGAAGACACAATTACAGATTCACGAGGCAAAAGTTCAAAATATTGTCCTTTTTCCAGCTCTATAACTTCAAACCTTTTTTTAGTATCTGTATAGTCAATTAAAAATGTTTCACGTCCTTTTTCAGTAAGTTCCCACTGTTTTGCTAGCATGAAGGAATAGCCAAGTCTAAGATCAATCGAGTGTGTTTGTAACTGGAATTTATCAAGGCCGGGTGTAAATTTAAGGTTGCCGGTTTTTATGCGCTCCAATATCTGGTTTTTTGTTAATACTCCACCTACCATATTATTTGCTGTAAATCACTTTGTATTTGACTTGAATTGAGTCAGTAGCAAGTTTCGTTACATTCAGCAATTTACATGAGACATTATACACACTATCCGTAAAGCATGAAAGCCCTTTACCAAATATCAGTGGTTCGATTGTGAACCAAAGCTCATCAACAAGTTTATTTTTTAAAAAAGTGGTATACGTATAGCTTCCACCGCACAAAAACACTGTTGTAAAGCCTTTGGCTGCAACCGCTTCCACAACTTTTGAGGGCGCAAGATTAATAAACTCGACATTAGTGTAGCCGAGTTTGTTAGCTCGCACAGTTAGTTTTTTTATGTCTTTTGTTAAGACAATGTTTAATCTGTTTGGAAGCGGACGCTTAAACGTTTCATAAGTGGTTTGTCCCATAACTACAACTCCTGCCTTTGTAGTTTCTGATCTAAAAAATTGTTTGTCTTCTTTTGATGTCCAATCAATCAGCTCATTTCTCTCACGTGCAATGAAACCGTCTATTGTGTGGGCAGCGATTAAGATTACTTTTACTTTTTTATGCTGCATTTCATGAATGACCGTTAAATTACAATTTTTAGGCCTTTAATTGGCTCCATTGGGTTGTACTGGCTGCTAAGCTGGTCGACAATTTCAGTAACTAGATTGGCATCACCAGTGCATGCGCGGTCAAAGTCATCTGCTTTTAGGTTAAGCTCAATTTTCCCGTGTTTATTTTTTCGGTTTATCATTTCAACCGCACCCTCATAATGAATACCATAAATATGTGCATTAGATATTGAATGAGTATATTTACCAACTCCAACTCCTAATTTTGCAGCAAGTAGTCTTTGGAGTAATGCAAACCCGCCAATGTCGTGCGGTGCTCCTAAAACCATATCATTAGACCTTACAATATTATGCATATGCAATTTGTTACCTATTATGTTTACAGTGAAAGTATAAGGGCATGGGACATTTGCTTTTCTGAGTTTTGGGTTTAAGCCATCTCCACCGGGATCCCATGTAACTACCACAGCGTGTCTAGACGATGGTTCAGCTTGTAGCAATTTAACAAGTAATGCAATTTGGTCTCGGCCAAAGTGGTGCCGCCATCTGTAACCATAAGCTGCCGATAGCACCCCATTTATATTAGTAAAATCATCCCAAATTTTAGTGAATTGGGTAAGAAATTCGGCAGGTTTTCTACTACCGGTTAAAAACCATACTTGTTCCGCAACAAACAGTTTAACTGGGATCTTTCTTAACGTTAACAGTGGGAAGCCATCTTCAGGCTCGATTTCAAGTGTTTTACCGGGAAGTGCTTTTACCGAATGACCTGTGCGCTCATTTACCTCTTCTATCCCGTTTTCCATTATTTCCTGCAACAATTTTTGATATTGTTTATCAAGCTCAGTCATCTGTGCCATTATATCAAATCGACTATTTCTCTTGCCGGTTTTTGCCGAAAGACCTATTGCTTGAAAATCTACTGCCGGTGTGTTATGTTCATGAATGCCCTGAAACTTCCTGGCATGTTTTTAGAACACGCTTTTCAGGTGAGACCGACTTTTTAAAAGAAGGTCAAAATTAAAAGGAGGAATCTTTATTAACATTTATTTAGTATAGTTTCCTCTAGAAAAAGAACTAATGGCAAAATACACTGTACCTACAACCAAAGAATTATTAGACGCAGGTGTACATTTTGGACACCAAACTAGGCGATGGTATCCAAGTATGGAACAGTATATCTACGCTGTTAAAAAGAACATTCATATTATTGATTTAGAACAAACTGAAAAATTATTAAAAAATGCGTGTGAATTTTTATACGATACAGCTGCCAAAGGTGGAAAAATTATTTTTGTGGGTACAAAACGACAAGCACGTGAAATAATTGAAATAGAAGCCAAAAGGTGTGGTGCATTTTACGTAAGTGAGCGATGGCTTGGGGGTACAATTACCAATTTCGACATTATCAAAAAAAACATGGATAAACTTGTAGATTTGATGAGAAAGCGGGAAGCCGGTGAGCTTGACCATTATACAAAAAAAGAAAGATTACTTATTGATAGGGAAATTGCTAAATTACAAAAAGCAGTCGGCGGAGTTGTCGGGTTGAAAAAAGTGCCTGACGCGCTATTTATAGTTGATGCAAAACGTGAAAGAACGGCTGTCAGAGAAGCAGGTATTGCAAAAGTTAAAATAGTTTCGCTGGTCGATACAAATACAGATCCGCGTGGGATAGATTATATAATTCCCGGAAATGATGATGCGATTAAGTCCATTGCATTAATACTTAAGACGGTAGCTGATGCGGTAGAGGAGGGTTATAAGGAATATGCCAAAAAAGGAGAAGCTAAAGCAGATAATCAAGTGGTTGAGAAAAAAACCAAAAAAGTACAGGATGAAGCGAAGGTTGCAGAGCAGGTAACTGTGACATATAGCGAGTCTCCGGTTGTAGCCGATGAAATACTTAAAGAAAAAACACCCGAGCTGGAAGAGCTTGTAGAATCCATGGAAGAAGTAAACGAGGAGGAGCTTAATGAAGAAGTTGAAAAGGCAAAAATCGTAAAGCCGAAAGCAAAAAGAGTTAATGTTACCAAGAAAGAAATAAAAAAATGACAAAAAAAACTGTAACGAGTAAAAACACCAACAAGGACACAAAAAAAGGGCTGGATGTACAAACCATAAAAAAGTTACGTGATGAAACCGGTGCGGGTATTCTAGATGTAAAGAAAGAGCTAGAAACAGCGGAAGGGAACTATGAACAAGCAAAGGCAGTGTTGTTAGGAAAGGGTTTAGCTAAAGCGGAAAAGAAATCAGACAGAGAAACTAACGACGGACTGGTACATTCTTATATTCACGCCGGCGGTAAAGTAGGTAGTTTAGTGCTCGTTTCGTGTGAAACTGATTTTGTTGCAAGAACTGAAGATTTTCAAAAATTATGCCATGAACTGGCTTTGCAGGTTGCTACTGCAGAATATAAAAATGTGGAAGAATTAATGGAAGCTGATTATATTAAGGACGAAAGCAAGAAGATCAAAGATTTAGTAAAAGAAACGATTGCAAAACTGGGCGAAAACATTGGAGTTACGGACTTTGCCAGACTTTCAGTAAAATAAACAAGACAACTTGCTTCAATTAGGTGTGCAGTGTAATCTAGTGAGTATAATGACAATATCTGAGTTAAAAACCAAGCTAAATAATTCATTAGACTATTTAAAGAGCGAGCTTGTTCAGGTTAGAACGGGGCGGGTGACGCCAGCGCTTCTTGATGTTGTAAAAATTAATGCGTATGGTGCGGATATGACTATTAGGGAAGTAGGAAGCATCTCAGTTATTGATGGGCAGACACTCCAGGTCGCACCGTGGGACAAAAGTTTGTTGGAAACTATTCGAACAGCGATCCAAAAAAGTGAATTAGGGTTAAATCCATCAATTATTAACGACAACGTAATAGTTCCTATTCCAACATTAACAGAAGAAAGGCGTAAAGAATTTACTCGATTAGTGGCTGTTAAAGTAGAAGAGGTAAAATCTTCTATGAGAAATACTAGACAAGAAGCCATGAAAGCTATTGATGCGGATTTTGAAGCTAAAAAATTTGGGGAGGATGAAAAATTTACAAAACGGGATGAGGTTGAAGATATAGTAAAGGAATTTGTGGCTCAAGCCGAAGAGTTAGGAGACAAAAAAAAGAAAGAACTCTTAACCGTGTAGTTCACGTTTTATCAGGTACTTATGTTTACATTATTTATATTTATCGGAATACTGTCTGTTTTGGTACTAATCCATGAATTTGGGCATTTTTATACAGCAAAAAAAACGGGTGTACAGGTTGAGGAGTTTGGTTTCGGGCTTCCGCCAAGAGTATTTGGGAAAAAATTCAAAGGAACACTATATTCGTTAAATCTTTTGCCGTTTGGCGGGTTTGTAAAGCTGACCGGTGAAGATGTAGATGAGGAAGTAATTACTCTAAAAGAGGCTAAAGCCGATCCTAAGAATTTTGCGTCTAAAACACCGGGTCAGCGGGCGTTGATTATATCAGCAGGTGTATTGATGAACCTATTTTTAGCTATCTTTTTGTACTACGTTTTCTTGTTTTTTACCGGGTTTAGGTCTTTTAACATTCCGATGTATTTTGATCATCACTTTAGGTTTGGGTACGAAGAACGCTTTACAACAGTTGTACTTGGACTAGAAGAAGGTGCTCCGGCGGAACAAGCAGGGATAAATATGGGTGAAGCCATTATTGAGCTGAATGGGACACAGGTGTACAACTTGAACGACATTAGGGCATATTTGGCGGATAAAGTTGGGCAGGAAGTAAGTGTACTTTTAATGGATGTGCGTTCTTTTGACAAACCAATAAGGACGGTAGTCACAACTGTTACGGCTGATGACGAAGGTAATGGTGTGCTTGGTGTGTACATCGGTGACTCGGTAACATTACATTATGGTGATACAAAAATTGTTGCCGGTATTCAACATACGTACAATATGACGGCTTATACGACCAGAACTTTTGGTAAACTAATACAAAGTGCTTTTGCACAACGTGATCTCACTCCGGTATCGTCAAGTGTTGCAGGACCCGTAGGTATATTTTCGATTGTGGGCGGCATTTTGAAATCTTCGTCTTATCCCGCGCTAAGTATCTTGGACTTAATTGCTTTGTTGTCAATCACATTGGCTATAGTTAACATACTTCCGTTACCGGCGCTAGACGGGGGAAGGCTGGTTTTTATAGTATATGAAAAAGTGCGAGGTAAAAGGATTAATCCACGTACTGAATTAGCAATTCACAAAGTTGGCCTACTGGTTTTGCTTGCAGTGCTGGTTTTAGTCACTATTCGTGATATTTCTCGCATAATTTAAATACTATCTGCTATACTCTATAGTATGTCAAAGTCGCAGATTGACGAAGAATGTTTATTCTGTAAAATTGTGAGGGGCGATGCACCTTCTAAGAAAGTTGCAGAAACAGAGGAGTTTGTGGTAATTGAAAACAAATTTCCGGTAGCTCCCGTACACGTGCTTGTAGTAGACAAACAGCACCGTGAAAAAAGTGATACTTTGACCGGAAAATATTTGGCTGACGGATACTGGGAGAAAATGTTTGTCGCAATTAATATTACGGTAAAGCAGTTAGGGTTGGATAAAACAGGTTATAAGCTTGTGAACAATGGAGCGGGTTATAACCATTTTGAACATGAGCATTTTCATATATTAGGGGGCTCGCTTGAAGAGCCGGGCGGACAGACGTAGGTTAGGAGCTGGACGTAAACCAAGAGTGTGGGTTTTATGTACTAAATTAAAGTTAGCGTTGTTTGGAGGTGTTATTGCTACACAATGACGAAAGTCAAAGTTAGACACGGAGAATCATTAGACCAAGCGTTGAGAAGATTTAACAGAGAAGTATTAAAATCAGGAATTTTAAAAGAACTTAGACAAAGAGAAAGATATAGAAAACCAAGCGAAATTAAAGCAGAAAAAGCAAAAGAAAAAGCCAGGAAAATATATCTTGACAGAAAACGAGGGTATTAATGATTCGTGATGTCTTGAATACAGATTTATATACGGCAATGAAAAATAAGGACTCGTTTAAGACCGAGGCCTTGAGGTATTTGTTGGCGCAGATAAAAAATAAGGAAATTGAGGTTAGAGCCGGTGGAGCAGAATTTACTGATGACGAGATTATGAAAGTTTTTAAAAAGCAGATGAAGGAGCGAAAGCAGTCAATTGAGCAATACGAGCAAGCCGGTAGAGCAGAGTCGGTTGCCAAAGAACAAAGTGAATTAAAATTACTTGAAGAGTATTACGTGCAGTTTGGCGGGGATTTAAGTACTTTAAACCAGAGGCCACAATAGATTGGCTGTACGGTTAACATTTGCAGTAAATGTTCGTGTAAGATTATGACCGCGAAAAAGCATCTAGATATAGCTAATATCGGCAACGGGTTACCAATTCATATTTCAGTAAAACTAACCACGGACAAAGAAATGCAGGCGTTAAATAAAGAGTACCGTGACAAAGATTATGCAACGGATGTGTTGTCATTTGAAATAGGCGAACAAACCGGTGAAGGTGAGCTTTACCTTGGAGATGTGGTTGTGAATGTTGAACAGGCGAAAAGGCAGGCGGAGGAGTACGGTAATACTTTGGAAGAGGAAGTTGCACAGTTAGTTGAGCATGGGGTTTTGCATTTGTTAGGTGTGCATCATGAGGGGGATGAGCATTAGGGGTTAGTGCAGCTTAAATTTTTACAGTTTGATTGTACCCTTTATAGTTAATAGTATTTTGATATATCCGCATTTTAAACTTTCGACAAATTTTGGTACTATAGGGCAGTTGTTGTAATCCACGTCCATAAGGAGGAAAAAGTGGACGAGAACCGGTTTCGCGGTGTACCTCCTCCATCTATGGAGGGATGTTGTTTAATAGTGGCCGGGGTTTTTGTCTTATTCGCCGGTTCGCTGTTGCTCGCCCTTATAGCTGGGGCTGTGTTCTTGTTGGCAAGGGTACCGTTGCTAATCCCACCGGTGGTGTTCTTTGGCATAGTCTTATTGTGGGTTATGGGTAGAAGGAGAGGATGAGATGTCTAGTGGCAGTAAAATTGCATCTGACGATGGTGGGCATGGGGAACCTCAACAAAGGGGGTTGGACTGGGGATGTATCATTCTATGGCTTCCCCTACTAGCCCTTATGGCTGTACAGCTTTATTTTATGCTGTACATCCCGATAAGAGTTTCAAGTGATCCTCTCCACCGGTACGAAACTTATGAGCTAGTATTGTCAGTATTATTCTGGCTCACATTCATTGGTGCGATAGCTGGGTTAATAAGGGAGGTGAGACGGCGGTGATCTTGGTGGGGGAGCCAAAATCACCGTTTTTTTACTAACCTTATTTTTTAACAAACGAAATGATTAATATTATTGAAATTTAAATTTGAACATAGTAGTATCGAGATATTATAGATGAGGTGTCCACAAGTGTATTGCAATAATGGAGAGATGCGAAGTGAACACATGGCGAAGGTCTGCTGATAATGCGGACATGTTCCTAGTGCTACCCTTAAGTGTTGTGGTAGTACTTTTGGTTCTGCTTGTTGTAGTGTTGGCAGCAGTATCGGATTTTCAGCCAGGGCTTTTCGAAATTATAGTCGGTGGCATTGCTCTGGTGAAGATATTGATACTTGCTTGTGTTGTGAGTGGGTGCTGGAAGCGGTGAACTTGGGAGCCAATTCACCGTTTCTTTTTTTCGTTACTGCACATTTTTTTCATACTCGCTTTATAAATCATAATTTTTCCATATCTTTTAAATCGCATTTGTCACTTTCACTTGTATAAATCATAACCTTCTTTGTTATTACCGTTCTTACTCATACTAGTTACCTCCACACAAAATTACAGGTATACTTCTTATATGAAGCTAATTGTCGGACTTGGCAATCCATCAGAAAAATACGCTAAAAACAAACATAATGCGGGGTTTATCTTTGTTGATGCTTTAGCCGAAAAAAGCAACTCAACTTGGACTTTTGAGAAAAAGTTTAATGCTTTGTTGACACGTGGCGAGTTTTTTGGGCAGGAAGTTATTTTTGCAAAACCACAAACCTATATGAACAATTCGGGCGAGGTAGTAGCTAAATTGGTTAATTACTTTACCATCGACCTTAATGATTTAATAATTGTGCATGATGATGTAGATCTCGAACCGTTTACAACTAAATTTAAAAAGAACATGGGGGCAGCGGGTCATCATGGTGTCGAAGATATTGTCGAAAAACTAGGCTCATCAAATTTTTGGCGATTAAGAATCGGTGTCGGCCGACCTACTAACTCCGAACAAGCCGGAAACAATTCAATATATGATGTAGAAAAATTCGTTTTAACTGATTTAAGCGTTAAGGAAATCGAGTTTATTAGAACACTTACCTTGGAACTTTTTTGAAGTACAGTTGTTGTAAAAACTTAACGCGCAGTTTTGAGTCTAAACCTTCCTCAAACCTAAGTTAGTTGATATTGTGTTGCGAGTTAATGTACCTTATATACTGCTACAGTAAATCGATTCCAGTTACCAAAATGTATTACACAAAATACCGACCACAAAAATTTAGTGAAATATTAAAACCCAACGATACGGCGGTTGCATTAATGACTCAAGTCAGTAATAAGAAGACAGTTCATGCTTATTTGTTTGTAGGACCGCGTGGAACAGGTAAGACAACTACGGCGAGAATACTTGCCAAAGCGCTAAATTGTACGAAACTGGATAAAACCGGCGATCCTTGCGGTACATGTCAGAACTGCGAAAATATTCAAAAAGGCACATTTTTGGACTTAATCGAAATTGATGCCGCAAGTAACAGGGGAATCGACGATATTCGTGAATTAAAAGATAAAATTAAGCTTGCGCCGTCCATCGGTGAGTACAAGGTTTATATCATTGACGAGGTGCATATGCTTACCAAAGAGGCCTTTAATGCTTTACTTAAAACCTTAGAAGAACCGCCAAAACACGCGGTTTTTATTTTGTGCACAACAGAATTACATAAAGTGCCGGATACTATCAAATCGCGCTGTCAGCTGTTTAAGTTAAAGCGGGCGACAAAAGCACAATTAGTCAAAAAGCTGGAAGAAATCTGCAAAGTAGAAGGTGTAACCACAGTAAGTACAGATGACCTTGAAAAAATCGCCGAGGCGTCGTTTGGGGGCTTTAGAGACGCTGAGACCATGTTACAGCAGGTAGTCGAAGGGAACCTAGATCCACAGTCATTTGTAGGATTGAGTTCACAGCAGCTTTATGTTGATTTTGTTGATAATTTGCTAGCTAAAGATACTAGGTCAGCAATAGGGCAAATTAACAAGTTAGTTGAAGACGGGCTTGATTTAAATGTATGGGTATTTGACCTATTAACTTACCTGCGAGATATGCTTTTTGTGAGCGCAGACGCGTACGAAGGCTTGGTTGATACTACCGGTGAAATTTTTAAGGCAATGCAGGAACAAGCCAGTAAAATTAAGGTAAGAGAGTTAATTGTGTATATAGATGCATTTATGACCGCAGGCAATTCTTTAACTGACTCGGTAATTCCACAGTTGCCTTTGGAGTTGGCTGTTATCTCTTTGACTAGGGGGAGTAGTGTGGCTCGCCAAACCGATGACAGCGAAGACGATGATAATGACGATGACGGAAATGCCGGTGATGCTGAGCCAACTGCGACATCCAGTACGCATGATTTTGACAGCACCACTGATTTTAAAGTTCATCAACATCCAAGCCAAGAGCCTGACCAAAGACTGCAGGCGACAACTGATTTGTCGGAAGAGCTCCTAACCCACCCCACAAAAAAGACTGCAAAAAATAGTGCACAGAATAATTCAAAAAAAAACACACCAACAAACGACGCGCAACTGACTGAATTTATAAAGGCTTGGGACGAAATAGTAAAAGCGTCAGTTCAACACAACAATTCAATTCACGCGCTTTTGAAATCTGCGAAACCAATCGAGTTTGCCGACGATACACTATATTTAGAAGTTTATTATTCGTTTCACAAAGAACGGCTTGAGGCCACAAAAAACAGAACAATAGTCGAAGAGGTGATAGCCGAAGTGACGACTATACCTGTTAGAATTAAGTGTACTAGGAGCGATAAGCCTCCGGTAAAAACAGATACAAATAAATTGGAAAGCGGAGACCTAACAGATTACAATGTAAAAGTTCCCGTGCTGTCTGACGAAACATTAAGTGACATTTTTGACGGTGCTTTACCGCTTTAACAATTTCAGTTAAACTTTTGCTGTGCGACTTCCTAAACCCATAACTACATTAATAGATCACTTCGAACGGTTGCCGGGGATTGGGCCCAAAACGGCTCAAAGACTTACATTTTATATATTGCGCTTTCCGCAGGAGGAGTTGGAAAATTTTGCACGTGCGTTAACTGAGCTAAAAAGCAAAACAAAAACATGCTCAATTTGTAAAAATGTAGGTGAGGCGGATCCGTGTGAAATTTGTAGTGATAGTTCACGAGAGCAGACGCTAATTGCTGTTGTATCAAGCCCATTAGATGCATTGGCGATTGAACGTGCGGGGTTTAATGGACTGTACCACGTATTGCATGGCGTCATAGATCCGCTTAATAATATTGGACCGGATGAATTGTATATTTCGGACCTACTTAAAAGATTAAATAACAGTTCAGCGTGGGAACAGCTAGAAGTTATTTTAGCCACCAATACAAGCATGGAAGGTGAATCAACGGCAATGTACATTACAAAATTAATTAGAGACAGTGGCTTTGACTCCGGGCAAGTTAAGATTACCAGAATCGCACGCGGTCTGCCTGTTGGTGGTGATGTAGAATACGCGGATGACTCAACACTTCAAAAGGCGCTTGACGGTAGATCAGATTTTTAGCTTTATTAGTGTGCTAAAATAAATACGTGCAACTCAGATTATACAATTCACTTACACGAAAACTCGAAGATTTTAGACCCATTACACCGGGTACCGTTCTTCAATATACCTGCGGCCCAACTGTTTACTTTTTTCAATCACTAGGTAACTTTAGGACTTTTACTTTAAGCGATTTTTTACTGCGTACACTGCAATTTAATGGCTTTAAAGTGCGTTTTATCATGAATTTAACTGATGTGGGCCATTTGACAGGGGATAATGCCGGCGACGCTGACACCGGAGATGACAGATTGGAGTTAGCGGCAGAAAAAGAAGGCAAAAGTGCACAGGAAATTGCGGAATTTTATACGAAGCAGTTTTTAGAAGATTTTGACAAGCTTAATTTAGTAAAGCCGGTTAAATTCACAAAAGCAAGTGATTACATTCAGGAGCAGATCGAGCTAGTGAAGACGTTGGAAATGAAGGGCTATACTTACAAAACCACAGACGGTGTTTACTTTGATACCTCTAAATTTAAAGGCTATACCCAAATGTCCGGGTTTACACCTGCAGATGGTGGTGAAGGAGCTAGGATCGAACCCAATCCGGAAAAAAAGAACCCGATGGATTTCGCCCTATGGAAGAAAACTCCTTCAGGACAGCGCAGGTGGCAGGAATGGGACTCGCCGTGGGGAGTTGGTTTCCCGGGATGGCATCTGGAATGTAGCGCAATGGTGCTAAATGAGTTAGGTGATACGATTGATATTCATATAGGCGGTGAAGACCATAAAACAGTTCATCATCCGAATGAAATTGCCCAAAGCCAATGCGCAACGGGCAAAAAACCGGTAAATTACTGGGTGCATGGGACTCATTTACAAGTTGATGGCGGGAAAATGGGCAAGAGTTTGGGCAATATTTATACCGTAACTGATGTTGAGAACAAAGGATTTCACCCGCTTTCGCTTAGATATTTTTATATGACAGCACACTACCGAAGCGCGCTCAATTTTACGTGGACAGCTTTACAAAGTTCTGATAACGCACTAAAAAAACTTTATACTTCAGTATCCGGTTTACGGCAGGAAGAAAACGCACAAGTTGACGAAGTTTATTTAGCCGAATTTACAGATGCGATAAACGATGACTTAAATATTCCTAAGGCAATGGCGGTTGTGTGGGATATGATGAAGTCTGATCTAGAAGAAGGAACAAAACTTGTATCCATTCTAAAGTTTGATGAAGTATTGGGGCTAAATATAGAAGAGCATGTTGGGCTTGAAATACCCAAAAAAGTGCAAGATTTAGCTCAAACCAGACGGCAATACCGCAAAAAAAAAATTAGGGATAAAGCAGATCCGAATAGAAAACCGAACGAGGAGCTCGGATCTGTGGTCGAGGACGTAGGGGAGGACATTAAGATGATGCGGAAAATTTAGT
>CAZBWW010000023.1:0-14753 GCA_964496005.1 uncultured Candidatus Saccharibacteria bacterium
TTTCATGTTGGAGGGGCTCCTGATCTCTCACGCCCTATGTTTATCTTGCTGTTACCACAAGAGAAACATGCTCAGTTTTACAACCGAACTGCCCAACATGCCATTGCTTGGCCTTTCCGCTTCACCCATTCGCGGTTTGGCTTCCACTTAGCAATGGTTTATTTCATTCCGGCTACTAACAATTCGCCAGCGGGCACACAGAGCAAAGTGCTCAATGTGGAGTGTGCCGTTTAGAATCACTGGATGTCTACGCGGTTGTAGGTCAACCAGTTAATCCTTTCCTCGTCATCGCCCTTTAGCATCCCTTCCCATTCTCGCAGGGAGGAAAGAGCGATGATTTTTAGCAATGCATCCCCCGCCGATCTAAAGACGACAACGTTTTCGTGGTTTCCGTTTTTGACTTGGTATGCAGTGATTTGCTGCCTCCCACCGTCAACCGTTGGAAAACCGCCGTGGTAAACACAACCCACGGGATTTTCGGAAACGAAAACGTCAGTGTTCTCATCCAGGAGCCGGACTTGTGTGAGTCCGAGTCCGTTGAGCAGAACCACTTCCTTCCACGGTAGGAAGGACGTCGTCTCAAACCTCCTCACAGCAAAAATCTTTTCAAGCTGTCGAGGAGTGATCTGCCGGTCGTCGGCCTTGGCGAGGCCGAGCATAATGTCGTGGGCCTCTTGAAGAGTCCCTTCGACACATGCTTCAGTCCCCCAAGGGGAAGTAATCCGCCACCAGCCCGTTGGCTGGTTTGTTTCGTCGTCAAATGAGAGTTGCCCCTCTTGCCTCACCCACCACTCGACAAAGTCCCCTGATGGGTGATTGCGCACCGCGTATTCCACGCCTAATGGCGTGTCTAAAAACTGTGGTTCGTAACTCCTGTCATCATGCCTTCGGAGGGCTTGACCAAACCCGATGGTTCCAGGAGTCATTCTCGCGTGTCCCCTGGGCACAATTCCCAGGGTTCCTTCGTAAGACACCTCTACAATTTTCATGTACGATTCTGCTTTCCCTGCAGTTTCGTACTGTATGGCTATTACCACATCCCACAAGTGGATGTGATATACCTTGCCCGCTTCAAACTTGCGGGCGCCGTCCCGATCCTCGACAACAAAATTCTTTACTACATAAATTACTGACATCTTTTTTCCTCATTTATTTTCTATTTGCTAAACCCTCTTTGTTAAAGAAGGAATACTTATCATTTCTTATGCACAAAAAACGATAAATCTTCCGCCTACAACAGCCCAATTTCAAAACTTATAAAATATCAGAAATCTTGAAAAGAGGGCCCAGGACAGAGACAATCGCCGAAGCAATTGTGATCCTGGGCCAAGAGACTCCACACAGTCTTTTATAGGAGCATTTGTGGAAATGGCTCCGCTGCCGTTCGCTTACGCGTACTTATTAGCAGCCTTTTTTGCCGGGTCGACGTTACCGTCCAGATGTGGACGCCTAGTCGTCGAGTTCGTCCCACTCTTCTTCGACCATGGGCTCTTCTTCCACCGGCTCGACCTCTTCCTCGGTCATTACTTCGACCGACTTGGCGTCGTAGTCGACGAATTCAGGCTCTTCTTCCTCATCAGCATCAGCCGGAACCGCGGCGGGCTTAGGGAGTACTCGCCACATCACGCGGCGGAAGGCCTCGCTCTCGAGCATACGCTCGATGTTCGGGTTTTCGAGCAGGGCACCAACTGTGGTTGCCCCGTCAATGAGCTCGATCCCGAAACTCCGAACGAAGCTGGCTGTACCCGGCACGCAGTTCCCTGCATCCAGGGAGTCCTGGATTCGAACCACAACTTCCGGGTTTGCCGCCATCCACTCCCTCAGATCGGAAACAGGCTTTTCCACCGCTGTCCTTGACGAGCGGATGCTCGCGGCCTTCGCCTCGAGCTCTGCGCCGATTTGAGCCACCCAGTGTGAAACCGGGTGTTGGAACCAGGTTAGTACCGGAATTTCTTCCTCGTACTCGACCCAGTTCCCATCAAACTCGCGCTCGACGAAGGCCTGGACGACAACGCCGCTCCGGCGCCAGAACAAGCCGGTGCCGGTCCCGATCCAACCGTTGCGGATTTCACCAACGATTTCACGGGGGTCGGTTTCCCACATCATGTCCAGATAATAATCCGGACTGACGTGGAACCAGCGCTGGCCGCGCCAGCTAGTCATGTGCGAAAAGATGTTCAGTGCCCTGTCGAAATGGCTTCCGTATAGTTCATACGGTTGCCCGATCCGGCGGAGCTCCGAACTTGCACGCTCGAGATCCAAAAATCTGGTCGCGCGCACCCCGGACATGTGATTCTCATTCAAAAACCCCCACGCAAAGCTATTGGTGTACCCCTCGGCGGCGTAGTAGGTCAGGGTCATTCGCATGAAGTCAAGCGTCGCCCAGCTATTCAGGTACGCCGGCGCGTCGTACACGCTGGAGAAAACGACGTTATCGCCGTCTGACAAAACGATCGGACTGCTCCGGTCGATCCCCCCGTGGTTTGTGATCGGGACATAGCCGCAGACCGGCTTCCCGTACCTCGAGGGACTGGGAATAACGATCTCTTTGCCCTGCTGGCCGCGGGCATCAGTGCGGTACCAGCCGAACTTGATCAGATCATCTTGCTCAGCCGTGGGCTGCAAAAAGCCCGCGCCGGTTAGACCTGTTCCGCTAGTGTAGTAAGGCAACCCGCCGTACAACCGGTGAAGCTCGTCACGATTTTGCTCATAGGAGAAAAATTGTCTCCTACTCACAGAAAACAAAATCGTGTCAACCCCACCACCGAAACTTACCTCAATCTTCTTAATTCTAGACATCGTTTTCCTCTTTTTCTTTTGTTTTTTTTCTTTTTCATCTCGGGTCAAAAGCTTAAGGCTTCCGAGTCAGCCTACAATCTTTTTACGTGTGATTGTCCACGTCCAGACTTTAAAAAAATACTGCTATCCAACCTCACAAATCACCATATGCTCACCTTATTCGGCGTTAACCGGGGAGCAGTAATTTGTAAACCTAGGAATTGGTTGGCAGTTACGCCAGTTTGTTTTGTATCTTCTCAAAGAAGGAATATTGCATATGACTTAAAATCATAAACAAAACACCATTTTTGAGCCCTACTTGAGTCCTAAAAGAAGAAATTCTTGGGTAAATGCACCTCTAATTTATAATAAAGCTGCACTTACCCAGGTTGTTAATTTGCATAGCCCTTGACCTCGATCACTAGACCGCTCGCATCGTCTTTACCCACGGTCACCATTCTGCCGGATGCTACAATTGCATCCTCAAGATCTCCGGCAGAATCCAACCCTCGGTACATTTTGTCCATAAAAGTAACAGTTCGGTCGTTCATCAGTGCCCGTACAGCTCGTGCGCCAATATCTTGTGCACCCCAAAGTAACTCCTCTTCATACGTACTTTGGGAATAATCAACCTCCCATTTCCATCCGTGCTCCAAAAGTGAGCCAAATAGCTCTGCCGGGTCTTCATTTGTTACGTTTCGTGTTTGGCCGGCATATTTACCGGTTAACAAAGTCATTTTGATCACTTTTTCCACCTCTAGTTTTTCTGATAATTCTTCTAATTCTAAAAATCAAAAATCTGTGGAAAGCATCTAGTCTCTACTAGCTACCATTTTAAATAATATGGCAATTAGCAGAAACCAGCACCCACCAGCGATCGCATAAGACAAAAAGCTTATCGCCGGCGGGCCGTAACAAACACCAAAAGTAAGATGCTTGTTTGAGACAATCAAATTATATTAACCTCGCCCGCGCAGCAAAGCTGTGGGTCGGACGGGTGTGGACGATTGATTAACGCCCGGCGCAGATGGAAACTGCGGAGACTCGCATTTTACGCTATGCTAAAAAAGCAGAGCGGCGAGATTTAACCTATTCATTTGGCAGACCATCCTTTTTCTCAGGTCTGTGCTCCAAATGCTCCGGTATTCGCTGGCTTAGCCCAATGCCAGTCTTATACCCAAAACCGGAGTTTTTTATCCAAAACTATTGCAGATTCCAACCTGCATTATGTTTTGGAGGTCCTTGCCTATGGCAGTGGGTAGGACCAATTCAGATACTTAGAGCCGTAGCTTGACGTCTTTCCTGGTGTAACCCAGGGATAAAGCCTGGCTCAGAGAAGCCTTCCGATAAAAGTACTTCGGGAACCACCAGAAGCGCGGGATGTACAGATACTTGTAAATCCCCTCGTCCGTGTGGTCTGGCAACATGCGTGTTGCCATTACCAGCTCCTCACTTTCGTGAGGACTGAACATAAAATCAACCGCCGTAAAAAAACCGTCTGACATCAGACGGAATTTCCACTGGCAGTCGGCTATCATATCGTCAACGGCGGCGTACGCCAAATCGAGAGTTCTAAATCCCCGACTCAGCAGTTCCCACTCCCCACTGACTTCGTGTACGTAGTTTACACGTATGCGATAGTCTGGAAAGTAGTCACCGTGTTCCAAGGTCACAGTGCCTGGGATTCCGTACATTTCAATTTTTTTGATCAACATTTTTTCCTCACTTAACAAACCTACTACAGCGATTGGGCACTAAAAAATCGCGTAGACTTGTTTCTTTTTTTGCATTGCCCAAACCAAAGCCAAATAATTAGCTCCAACTTGCGTAAAACAAACTAAACCCAACACAAAACCGGCAAACACCGCCTAAAACCTACTAAGCAGCCATTTACCGGCCCTATGCATATAAACTAATTAGTACGCACACTCTGTGCGTATATACTTTATTAACTCTTAATTATTCGATTATCAATGTACGGTAGGATTGGGGTACTTAATAGCTAACAAATAGTAATAATGGCAGGTGTTAACATTAGTCTCTCTCCCCTTTTCCACTCCAAACCCTCTTGTGCTTGGGCAAGACGCATAATTTGCGTATAAACTCAAAAGCACATAAAGGACTTGGGTGAAAAGCCACTTTTCTATGCCCTTCCAATGCAAACGCATTATCTAAGCAAAAGTGACGTTCTCTCTCCCTTGTAGTAACCATAAAACTACCCGGTAGGCTACAAAGGCAGGTTAGATAATTTAATATCTACTACAATTTTTAAGTTCAAGTGAACATTTTTTGACGTGTGTTCAGCACGCTGTCTCTTTTTTTTGTTATGAGCCACTCTCCTATAAAATAGGCAGATTCTCGCGAGCGCAGATGTACTAAATTTGTACTAGCACTCTAAGGCAGTATGCGATAACACATTAAGTTTAAGTTATACTTAAAACTTACCTTGGTAGGAAATGCGTATCGCTTGCCGATTGCACTTCAACTTATATTTAAGTTGTGTGACATAATTTGGTTCACGTGCAAAAACCTGTCCGTGATGATCGGTGGATCTTTTTAGCGTAGTCCCCTATTAATAGACAGGATAAAAACCTTCCATGAGCGGGTACCAAAAATTGTCCCGTATCTCACAGGCAGATTTTTGCATGTAACTTTTATATATATCCTGGTTTTAAGATCTGAGTTCTAAAATGGCAATAAGTTAAAAAGAAACTTAAGCACAAAAAAAGCTCAGATCTAGTGAGAAACCATTTTATGTTTCACCCAAATCTGAGCCTTCTTAAAAATATATATAAAAAGAGAAATATCTTTAAGTAGGGTGCGCTATTTATGGCGCTGTAGATATTGGTAGGTCTCTCCGTAAATGAACTATTTATTTTTCAAGTGTGTTTATAATAACCTATAGTTTAACATTTGTCAAGTACTTTGTGACATTCCAAAAGTATCAACTATCATTCTCCTTGTTGTTACTGTAATAAAGTATACTATAGGTTTTATATTGTGTCAACTATATATTGACAACATGTAATAATAAGATTAAGCTTAAACTATGTATAAAGATGCACTTGAACAATCCGGCTTAAAACCAGGTGAGGCAAAAGTTTATGATATCTTACTGCAATATGGTCACTCCCCTGCTTCGGAATTAGTAAAAAAAGCTAATTTCAAAAGAGGTATGACTTACAAGTTTCTGGACGACTTAAAAACTAAAGGGTTAGTAACTTCATTCAAAAAGAATAAAAAAACATATTTTAAGGCAGAGCACCCTCATAAACTATTGCAGGATATAGAGGACAAACTTAAAGAGTATCAAACACAAAGGATATCATTGGAAGCTGCAATGCCCAGCCTTGAATCAAGCTACTTAGTCCAGGAAACAAAACCAACAGTAATATATTATGAAGATACATTGGGTCTAAAGAAGGTTTTTGCCGATATTTATAGTCCAAAAGAAGAGGTTGTGTACGGCTGTGTAGATTTAGAAATTGCTGATAAAGCTATTCCAGAATATATTTCACATGAATTGATCCCTTTAAGAATAAAAAACAAGGTAAAAGCTATCTCTTTTATAGCAGACTCGCCCACTGCAAAAACTGTGCATGAAAAAGATGCTGTTTCATTTCGAAAAAGTGTGCTTTTAGACAAGAAAAAGTACCCCATCCCCGCAGAGATTGATGTTTATGAAAACAAAATTGCAATGCTTAGTTTTAACAAGGGTAAGTTTGTGGGTATATTAATTGAAAATGCTGATATTGCGCGGTCTTTGAAGTCAATTTTTAAATTGGCCTTTGAGAACAGCAAACGTAAGAGCTAAATAATTAAGCTAAGGGATTTTCCTTACCTGTATATTGACATTGTATTGTTATCCGAGGCTTTCCTGACCGGGTAATCCACACCTGAGGCTTAATATTAGAGAATCCAGCATCTTGTAACAACGCTCTTAGTTCGGCAAACGGGTAAATATGAAACTCACCTTCTCTACCACCGGGAAACATAACTTTCATGTCACCAAATTTTTGCGCGTCTCCTTCAACATATTGCGATTCAACTGTCGGCAACCAACTACCATCTCCCCCTTCTAAATGCGCTATATCTAGTCTTAGTGTACCGTTGGGCTTTAGAACCCTTCCAATTTCCGCAAAATTTAACAACTGCTCTTTTCTTCTGACCCAGTCATTGGGAGGCGACCAGTTAAGTGTTGCGATCGCAACTGAATCATCCGGTAGTGGGATAGAATCTATAGCCCCCTGTAATATATCTAAATTCTCGTGCTTACTTTGATGCACAGGCCAAATGTCCAAACCAATCACTTTCGCTTTGCCATTCAACATATCTGCCATTTTTTCAGTAATCCGTTTACCGTCACCGCACGCTAAATCAACAACCAATCCTTCTATCTTGTCAAAACCTGCGAAAAACTTATTTAGCTCTGTTAGCTCTTTTACAGTATCACCAGTCGTTTCTGAGGCTGTTGCAAATAACTCTTCGTTACCTTCGTAAAAAGCTTTAATTCTTGCTAATGCACTTGTTGTGGACTGCCTACCCATCGCCTCTTTCAACACATCTTCATTCCAAAATTCTTCTATTAACCCAAGAAGCAATGTCTGCATATTTGACCCCTCTTCCGCTGTGTCAAACGCATTTAAGAGCTGCATGTATTTGCTGTCTTCCTTACCTTTGAGAAAATGCTCAAAATACCAGCTTTCTACACATTTTCTATATCTAAATAACAGTGTACTTGCGTCCTGTAAGTTTACTGCAGTATTGTCACCTTTTATTACATCGTGTGCTGCTAAGAATATTTTAGAGGCATGCCTTTGTATCATACCGCCAATCTGCCTTATTCTATCATGCGTGACTTCATCGGCATCCTCGGCTTCATAAGCTTTCTGTTCAAAACTACCGACAATATCAGAAATGGCTGCCATGTTTTCAAAGAGAAAATCGGTATTTCGTTCGTCGGCAATTTGACCAATAACTTCAATATTGTTTATGTTTTCTGCTACTACGAGCAGTGTCTTAATGCGATCAATTTTTTGAGAGGGTGAGATTTGATCATTACCAACAAACTTCTCAAGTTCAAATCTACCCCTACCACCTTTCAGTATTTCCCACAACGCACTTTGTTCTCTTGCTGAAAACGAAACTACCTGAATCCCCAACGCTTCCATTCTTTTTGAAAACTCAAGAAACTCTGTAAAGCTATTAAGCGCTTCTGTCACGTCGGGGAATGATTGGGTAAACTCTTCCACAGAATAAAAGCCTCGTTTGGTTACCTCTGTTAGGTTTGTATACGGAAAGCTTCTTTCTTTCAGAAGGGCTTTTTCCTCAGAATCTACTAATTTAAAAATGCGTTCGACTTTGTTATTGGCATTTACGACCACTGCAAAATCCGGAGATAGTTTTGATACAGTATAGCCGGTATTGAAATACTTATTTCCAAGATAATATTCGACCCCGTCAACCATTACTGCACCGCGTTTCCTTAGTCCCCTTCCAACGAGTCGGTTGTATTCGTATGTTCCCCCAACCCCCGAATGGCCTTTAAAGTCTGCTTCTTTAACAAGTCCCAATTTTAACAATTTTTGGCAATGTTCCGGTAAATACGTTTTTGGGCTGCTTGAGATAACTTTTCCGGTGCCTCCGAACCTGCCAGTAAAGCTCCATGCTCTAAAAAACTCATTAGAAACAACTCTATACACCCCATCCGGATACTTTACTTGTAAGTTACCGTATTCGTCACGATACCCCGCTCCCCAGTTCTTGTGAAAAAGCACGGCTGCTACAGCAACATTAGGCACACTTTCATGTGCTCCTTTGTTAGAGGGGTATTCGTTATTATAGGACAATGTCCATCTTGCATCCCACAGCCCTAAATAACAATCAACAGTATTAATTCCTGCAACAGTTAGAGGAGCTTTTCCTGCAACATAAAATAAATCTCTTGGTTTTACTCTGTCCTCTTCTGCAACTCCATCGTTAACCTGTTGTTTGTATGTGTCAAAGTCTGCTTGTGAAAAAACAGGACCTATACCTTCAGATATACGCGCTAGTCCTCCTGCCTTGTCCGCGTAATTCCACTTTTTCCCAACTATTTCTCCTACATCCTCTTTTATAGATAACCAGTTTACGCCCTCTGTTCTCATCCTCTCCGTATCAAATACTATTACTCGCACAGGTGAGCCTGTTTCCGGCGATTCAAGCTGTAAGAAGCCGTGTGCTGCTAGTGCTACAATTGCACGTCTGGCAGCAAAATCCCAAACATTTTTTTCTTGCTGTGAAAAAGCGTGTTCTGCAAACTGGTTAAGTATGGCATGCCTCTCACGTCTTACATCGGGCAACTCTAGCGTATCAAATGTTAGCTGCTCAGTATGCCATAGTTGTGCTGCGAGTTGGTCTCCTGATAAATTTTCGGCATCACCTCCACCTGGAATAGGAATATCTGCAATACTATCGATTGTTTCAACTTCGTTGTTGAGACTATTAGGCATGTTCTAATACTACGATACTTCTAAAAAGCGGGCAATGTGCAAGTTTTCTAGTACATTTAACAAACTATAGTTCAATTACGTAGCTTCCCGCTTGCTAAAGACGAGGTTTGGTTCCTAACATAATTGGTTAAAATCAATTCAGGATTCGACTTTAATTGAGAAAGTATTTTGTCATACTCCGCACTCCCAGCCAAATATATCTCATCTGTATCATATTTAGAACCTCTGACCGTTACATGGGTTTCAGGAACATCTTTAAGTACTGTTTCTAACTCCCTTAGTGCACTATATTCATCTAGCAGTCCTTCGCCTTCCAGATAATCTCTCCATGATTCTAGAGGCACAAAACATAACGCAGTTCCTAAAATTTTAATTCTACTTTCTACTCCAATCTGCCGATAGTATTTAAGCAGTGTCAAAGCCGGCTGTATGTTATAAGCTGCACGTTGGGCGTACGTGTTCCAAATAAACCTGAAATCTTCTGTATTCTCTTCTCTGATTCCTAAATGTTTAGTAAAAAAATTATAGAAAAAATTATCCACTTTTATAACTCCCGAAACAGCCGATACAATATCGAAATCGGGGTCCTCAATTGCTTGGGCCCACCTTGCTAGCACCTCATTAACAAGGTTGTAATCAGCATATTTCTGCAATACCACCCATTCTTTTGATGCAAACACATCTTCGTCACTGCCCCAAGCACTTAATGCAACAATTTTTTCTGCTGCCTCTAGTGCCTTCCAATAATTTGGGGTGTTTGGAAGTAATTCTGACCACTCTAATAGATGAAAGTTTACATGAAATCGTTCGTGTGCAGGTATAGTGGTCTTTTGAACTCTACGTTGGTACACAATTAATGGTATTTCCGCAGGTTCCTCTGAGCTATCGACACGTACTCCCGTTATAAAGTGAGTAGCTAACCCTGCAGGAATACTACAATACTCACTTGAAATATCCCTTCCATAATAAAAGCTACCTACAGCATGCCGTCCGACTGCTAATTCGACTGCAAAGGGGTTATAAACTGACACAGCATTAAGATCAAAAGAAGAATAATTGTAATGGTAAATACCACCAAAACATTTATTAATTAAACTTTTGGGAATGACATTAGCACCGTTAGTCTCAGCTTTGAATCTCGATCTAACATAATTAACTGACTCATTAACAAATTTTAAAGTTTCTGCAAGTTCCTGGGGAAGCAGCCCTTTGACTGCGGCTTCATCAATCAGCTCTTGTACTTCAGACTCTCTTGCAGTGTAAAGTCTATCAAAAACATGTGATATGTTACCTGCAAACAACAAACTAGCCGACTCATGTGTAGCTGGCATCTCATTGTCTATACCACTTAGTTTTTCTCGAGTGCTTTCTATGCTGGTCGCTTCAGATTGCTCAATTATTTGTAGCGGACTCATACATCTATTGTACAGTTAGTTCTTCGACTTTGTCTTACGAATCTGGTAAACAAAAAGGTTGTTTGTAACAATTCTACAACAATTTAACGAGTAGGTCATTTTAGAATTGAAAATATTAAGTTATAATTGCACCGTGCAAGTACCTAGGTACACATTTAGTTTGCGCAACTGAAAATATATGACAAAAAATACAAAAGAAGCTAATACAACTGCTAAAAGCGAGTTGGCTAAAAGATCGGCCAACAATACCGCACAGACCGGCGGTAATTCATATCTGTCAACACAACCATACAAAGGCGCGCGCGATTTTTACCCGGAAGACATGCGGGCCAGAAACTACATCTTTGAAACCTGGAAAAGGGTATGTCTTCGATATGGTTTTGAGGAATATGACTTCCCCATTATGGAACCGTTTGAGATTTTCTCGGCAAAGACTGGTGCTGAAATAGTAAATGAACAGCTATATACTTTGGAAGACCGCGCAGGCAGAAAGCTTGCAATTCGTCCGGAATTAACGCCGGGAACAGTACGGATGATTGCGGCTAAGTATAAAGAGCTTCAAAGACCAATTAGATGGTTTATGATTGGCAATAATTGGCGGGCCGAAAAACCGCAACTGGGCCGTGGAAGAGAATTTTACCAACTTGAGGTAAATACTTTTGGAGTTGACAGTATTTTGGCTGATTATGAAATAATCACTCTTATTATAGATATAATGAAAGAGTTTGGTGCTGGCGAAAAACAGTATGAACTGCTTATAAGTGACCGGAGGCTTGTTGAAGCACTGTTAAAAGACTATTTAGGGCTTGAAGCTGATGCGATGCTAGCTGTTCGTAGACTAATGGACAAACGGGCAAAAATCTCTGCTGAGGATTTTAAGGCTGCGTTAACCGATTTAGGTTTAGACTTGGACAAAATTACTAAAATAGAAGAATTTTTATCTACAGATTTTAAATCACTTAATAAAACAATTCCCCAGGAACTACTGGAAAAAAATCAAGGCTATAAAGTTTTACAACAACTTTTTACGTTATTGGCAGTAAATAATTATGACAAATACTGCAAATTTGATCCAAAAATTATCCGTGGGTTTGATTACAGCGACGGGCTTGTATACGAGGTGTATGACAAAAATCCAATAAACACCCGATCTATGTTTGGCGGAGAGCGGTTTGACAAATTGATAACTATTTTCGGTGACTTCAACCTACCCGCAACCGGTTTTGCTATGGGCGACATAACTTTATTGGAGTTTCTAAAGGGGTGGCAGCTGTTACCTGACTTTACCGCAAATACTAAATATTTAGTTACTTTATGGCCTGAGGTAGGTAAATCAGAAAACAGCTATTTACAAAAAACGCTTGAAACTGCAAAAAAACTGCGCGAACAGGGTAATAATGTAGAAACGTGGCTGGAACCAAACACCAAACTGGAAAAACAGCTTAAGTACGCAGACAAAAAAAATATTCCTTTTGTGGTAATTGTCGGCGATGCCGAAATAGAAACAAACGCCATAACAATTAAGAACATGCAGACCGGTAGTCAAGAGCAAATAAAGCTGTAAAGACGAAGCTTAAAAACAAGACACTTTAATAACCCGCAACACAGTTCCCGCAACTTTTTCGCAACTTTATGTAACTTACTCGTTTACACGCTCAGTTTTTATGCTAGAATGAACTTTCGTGAATTAAGTAATTAAGTTCACAACAAACCTTTTCAACGGAGAGAGGGAAAGGTTGGTGGATCCAATTATCTTGCCTTTTGGGGTGAGATTGGGTACGCCGGTGCGGGAAAGTGCGCATTTTCCACTTTCTCGCCGACGGCTCCCAATTATGATTTTTATGAACTCCGAGCGCTACTGCAACTACACCTTCTAAAAAAGACTCCAAAAACACAAAAAATTACTGTATTATTTAACTAATGCCTAAAGAATTATTTTCTGTACTTACCCTATCAATAACCATATTTTTTGCCACGCTAATATTAACTGCTGAAGATCAAAAGCTTACATACGCCCAAACCGACGTTACTCCCCCATCCACAACTTATATACAAACCCCACCCGCACCGGACGGAAATAATGACTGGTATGTTTCTACTGTACAGTTTGACTTAACCGCAACTGATCTTGAAAGCGGTGTAAAAGAGATAAACTATCGTATTGACGAAGGTACATGGCAAACGGAGTTGTTTGCCGGCACAGGAAATTTAGCACCAAATCCGTCGTTTGAAACTGCAGGTGGAACATCATCCGGAATACAAAGTTGGGAAGCAACTATTACTGACCCTGAAGGGACTTACAGCCAGGACACAACTGAATACACACCGGGTTACGCCACAGCATCAGCAAAAATAGTGACAACCGGTGGCTCGTGGCATGGTATTAATAATAAGAACACGTATGTTACCGCTACGCCTTTTGATAATATGTCTGCATCTGTTTGGTTTAAAGGTGTAGGTTTGACCGGAAACGCTAGTTTTAAAGTAATTGCAATTCTGGATGACGATTCTGAAGTAGAAATTGACGAAAGCGGTAGTATTACCGGTACACAGGACTGGACTAATATTTCTCTGGACTTTACAAACCCGGAGTATACAAAGGGTGTTTATCTTGATATTGGATTAACCGGCCCGGGCACTTTGTACGCCGATGCGGTAAGCATAACATCTTCTTTGGTTGATACCAGTACAACTATTACAATTGGGTCTGACAGTGCGAATCACAAGTTGGAATTTTACGCTGTAGATAACGCTAACAACGCCGAAACATATAGTTGTACTGCACCTATAAAAAACTGTATTACTTTTAAAATTGATCAGACTCCTCCGGGAAATTGGCACGATTCTGGCGCGTACAGAGACGTATTTAGTGCTGACCATGAGCTGTTTGTATATACCAATGTGGAAGACGCAACATCAGGACTATCACCTAACACCGATCAGTATCAGTATAAAGTAGATAGCCAAACTACTTTTGGCCGATACCCGGATGTACTTCAATGTAATGGAACGTGGCAAACAGATGACTGGGTAGACTTAAGCTCACCTCCACCTAACCCTGGTGATAATTCTGCATATTTACTTACTCAAAAAACTGATTTTTGCAACAGCAACTGGAAGATATGCAAAATTACTAAGTTTTTTGCCGAAGACATGGCAGGAAATACTGCAACTAAAGACTTTTGTATTAATGGTCCATGGGTAAGCTTTGCAGGCGAAGGAACAGTAAGAGCAAACTATAATATTGATATGCTTGCAGAAGCTAATGGAGATAATACTGATGGGTTAATTGAGGCTGGCGGTAACCTAATTGATTTCTTTACTTCTGCTAAAAACTGGGGGGTAAAAAACTCCCCTATTCCTCAAATTTATAATTATGAAGAGTTTTGGGATATCACAGATGCTAAAACCACACTATCTTCAGATTTGGTAGCTAACACCGGTGTGTATCACATCGATGGCGATTTTGAAATTGAACCAAGTTCACTTCCGGGTAATTACGACAATGCAACTTTTAACCAGATTGTCTTTGTAGATGGCATACTTCACATATCAACTGATGTTGAACTCGCAGCAGCGTCTACGGCGCTATTTATTGTAAGTGGTGATGTCCAAATTGATAAAAATGTTGATTTAGTTGGTATCGGGATATTCGCCGATGGTGATTTTTATACAGCCCACGATATCCAACCAAACCAGGCAACCGGCATACTAGAACTAAAAGGTGTTTACTCTGCAAATGACTTTGTATTTAAACGCACACTTCAAGGCACAAACAACGAAGATTTTGCGGCGGAAAGCTTTACTTTTGAGCCAAAATACATTGTGCAATTAAAAAATTTGTTTGACGGTAGCTCTGTGTTATGGAGATATGATCAATAAGTTAGTGTAACAGTGTATACGAAGCAAGTGAGAAACTTCAAAAGTCTGTGCTCATACTGTACCAACAAAAAAAATAACTAAATTTTCCGCTTCAGCTTAAAGTCATCCCCAACGTCCTCGACCACATATCCGAGCTCCTCGATCTGTTTTCTAATCTGATCTGCTTTATCCCAAATATTATTTTTGA
>CAZBWW010000024.1:0-13862 GCA_964496005.1 uncultured Candidatus Saccharibacteria bacterium
TGAACATTTAAGTTTAAATCCATATGATGTTTGCGTTATACAAGATCAGGTACCTGTCTATGTATACAGACACATGGGATTTGAGACAATTTCTTCACCAACTCTTGCCAGAATTGCTAAGCGCCAATCTCCGGTAAATTCTATGAGGTTAAGCGAAGCGCAGTATCCTAACCACCGTTCCAACGCCTCGCCCGAAGCCAAACGTGCAACTGAAAGCAATTTTAGTGTTAGTTTTGTACCTGAAGGAGGAGTCATGCGTGTGCATGAGCTAATAGTAAGACGGGGTAGTCGCAGATACCTTACTGTATATTATGGTATTTCGGGAAATCAGGGAGCTATGATTGAACTCGATGCTTTAGAGATTGATCCTAATATCAGAGGTAGGGTGTTAAATCACTCCGGTGCCCGTTATTCAACCGGGAAAGTTATAATTAATTTGACAAGGCAAACAGTTGATAGAAAAGAAAAAACTACCCAATCAGAGCAGGACGCCTTTGAAGCACTGGGTCAGGAGCTAGCAAATTTTGGGGTAACTCCAAAAGAATTGGTTTTGTTATGTGAAGCTGAACCACAATTAGTTGTGGATGCGTTTGCCGGTGCTGAAGGTTTCACTAATCAGGAAAATCCAGATAATTTTAAAAACTCTCTCAAGAAAGCGCTTGCTACAAAATCTTAAATACATAGAAATTTTACCCTTTATAGAGAAAGTTTATGTTTTATGGATTTTACACCTTCTTTTAGTAAAAACAGCTCTTGGACAAACACGAATATGCCCTATAGTATTGACAAAACGTGGTTTTTAATGTAGAATTCCGCCACTTAACCGAATTTAAACTTTTGATTTAAACTATTGATGCGTGCCCAACATCAGCAGTTTAAAAATATATCAAATTTAAGTGTTTTAGGCTGTTGAAGCAATTTGAAAAATTCCAATATTCGGTTAGTAGCGTACGGCTTATCGTTTTCAGCAGATTCTTCCTACTAGTTTAATACGTGTTAATGTGCTGTTTTGATGTAACGCAGTGTAAATGATTGGGGTAGGGTGGAGTTAAGTTAGCAAAGTCCGGCGGTACGATTTAGCACACAGATGAAGATAAACAGATGAAAGTAAAAGGTGGGAGTTTTGTATAGGGCTTCCATTTTTTGTTTTGAGCTTTTTTTGTTGTGTGTTGGGTCGTATCGCTGAGGCGCCACGCGATTGTGTGGTTTGCTAGGATTGGCGGACGTTGATCTAGGAGGATCAAGATGGTTACTAGTATGAAGAACTCGTATGGAAGGGAATTTCACGGCAAGCTTCGCAGCCTTGCTGCGAGGCACGGCATCGACTCGCGTCGTAAGAATACGCGTGAGTTGGAGGCCGAGCTCCGCGAAGCTGGGGTCGAATACCCTAGCTACGAGGAGTTTGCTGAGGGGTGGCCGGTGCTCGACGCGTTTGCGGAGCATTTATGTCCGCCGGAGACGATGAAAGTCGTCGTCGACCCGTCCGAGGTCGCTGCCGACCTGGTGGCTGAAAACGCCCGTCTTCGCGCAGAACTTCAGCTCGCGAAGCAGATGGCGCCCTCTATTGCGGATCTCGTGGCTGGTGTTCAGGCTATCGACCCGGCGCTGGCCGATGCTTTGGTTAGGGCTGAGGCCGCGAAAGTGCTGGGTCAGGCAGAGGCGGATGCCGAGGCGAGTCGCGGTCGGGAGAAGGCAGCCCTAGATGAGGCAATGGCAGCCGAGGTCGCGGAGTTGCGTGCAAGGGAGGCTATGTATGTCTCTGGGGCAAGCTTCGTTTCGTTAAAAGCCTCTGCACAGCAGGCAATGGAAGTGGCAGTAGTGAAAGCCGCCGCAGCCAAAGCTGAGATGGAGCGATGGATCCCGCTTGCCGCCCAACACGCCGATCTCAAGTCCGTTCTTCAGGAGAAAGTGGCCGCGTGGGGGATAGCCAGGGCTGAACAGGCCAAGGCAGAAGCCCTTGTTGCCCAACTCCAGCCCCGCACCCCCGAGGAGATCGCTGCGCAAAAGCTGGCTGAGGAAGCAGAGCGTTTGCTGGATCTCAACCCGGGACTTGTCGCGGATATCGAGGGGACGCTTGCGGCAAATGCTCAAGAGCCCGTCACCTCCGATTCCGTCCAGCCAGCCGCACCGGCGTCCCTGCTGGAGCAGTTCTTTGAGCCGGCCCCGGCTGGAGGCGTTGAGGTTGAGGTCGTGAGTACCCTCGCCGGCTCGCCGATCGTTGGACACCGCAATGTTGTTGTTGATGGTGCTGTCGATCAAAGTGCTGCCGAGGAAATCGAGAAGCTTCGAGCGCAGGTAACTCATTACCTGAACGAAGCCAACTTGGCGACTGACCGCGCCAATCGTGCGGAAAATGAGCTGAAAGAGCTGAAGCCCCGCTTGCAAGATGCTGAGGAGGCCAGGAAGCAGCTGAATCAAGTGTTGGATGATGCGAAACGTGAGATCGATGGTCTGAAGAGCCAAGTGCTCACCACCGATCAGCGCCACGTTGCGTGGCTGACCGACCTGCTCGTCCGCGACGACGACGACGAGATCGCCTCGATCCCCGCCCTAGACGAGGCGTTCAGTGTCGCCTACAGCGAGGGTATTGAAGAAGGTCTCGCACGTGCAGAGCAGACTCGTGCGCAACCCAAGAAGAGTCACTTCGGCCGGTAGCCGAACGCCGTGTACTTATGCCGTCAAAATTTGTGCAGTTTGCATAGTTTTGGCGGCTTGTTCTAAGAATCCGAAATATAGCAATAATTGTTGGTATAATAATTTCGGGTTTTTAGAATGAATCGAAGTCAGAGTTAATTGAAGGAATAAGGATTTTGTTCGAACTAAAGCGGTAATTGGCTGGATTAAAGGTACGATCAAGGGTGCAAAATTTGTGCTTTTAATCGTATCTTTGATACGAATTGTATCGGTAAAGGCAAAAATCAATGGAGGATTAAAATGCCTAATTACAAACGGTATTCTTCGCCGGTTCCAGATCCGGATCCGGTGACCCCAGACAACCCCACCGGCAACGGTAGGAGTCTTTGGGGATTGGTTGGGATGATCGCGCTCGGCGTGATAGCGGTCGTCGCGATTTTGGCAATCGTAGGCACGGTCGGTGCGATCGTGTACTACGAAGTCGTTGATGTTGGCCCCACCCCCACGCCCTTCCCGGGTGTAGTTGATGGGGAAGCCGACGAGCTACCCCCACCGGGAATTTCAACGCCAACCTTGGCTGCGCCCCCCGCTGGAGGAGCCGCCGAGGAGGAGCAACCGCCGCCGGCATCGCCCACGCCGGAACCGACTGTTACGCCCTTCTCGATGCCTGCAACGGCCACCGCCGCGGCGGAGACTGAGAGGAACGAGCGCGCGCGGATGGCGGCCCAAGAGGTAGTGGACATGTATCCCGACACGTGTAGTCTCCTGCAAGATGGAGATACTATTGTCGGGAGCGTCTGCTTCCCCAGGGTGGCATCGGCGCCGGATCACATCATACCCGTGGCCGAGGGTGGCTACAGCATCCTAGCCATCGGTGTCGGGTCTGTCGATGATAATGTCCTCGCGCCGGTCGCGGAGGATGTTGGGCACATCGTCTTTTTCCCGGGGGCTCTTCCCGACGGCACGACGCCGGAGGATTTGAACCAATCGGTGGTGTTGTCAGGTTACATCCCTGGCGCCGTCGCTGTGACCCACGTCACAATGGAAACCCCATATGACGTGGCGTTAGCCGCGGCTCGTGATCACGCCACCGGCATGTTGAATGGACGCCCAAACTGTGGCGACGCCGGGTGTCCGTTCGTGTATTTCTGGGAGTGGAACTGGGGGTCCCGCTCTCTCATTCTCATCGGCGGCGCGCCGTTGACGAGATAGTCCCTGCCCTTGAGAGAGCTTGCACGCAAACGCGAAACCTTCGGGTATTCCGTGGCGTGTAAGCTCTCACTCTTTAGGATACGAAATACAAAATGCACATCTTAATTATGTGCACCACAGTTTTCGTATACTGAAGAGTGATAGTGCTATATAATTTTTCCAGTAATGTTAAAAAACTTATTCTCAAAAAAAATACTTTATATTTTTGCTATCTTAGTAATAACGCGCCTTATATATACAATTATCGGTGTATACGCACGCGAAAATCTGCTGAACAAAGACGAACCGTTTGCAAGCTGGACATACGATTCCCGTTATCAATTTATAAATGTATGGACAGTGTGGGATAGCGGATTTTATTATGGTATTGCAAAAGATAATTATCCCGAATATTCTAAATCACTTGTTAAAACAGAAATTCAAATACCGCCAACTTCGTGGGTTAAGGTGTTTCTTGGTTACGGTGAGATAGGCGACAGCAAAGAATCTCTACCTGCAGCATCGCGCACCAACAACACATTATTTTTAATAAATGATACAGAAGAGATGGCAAGTGTACCTTTACAAGCAATTAATGTAGGTATTCCATATTGCGCTTATGCAGGTCCAATTGATTACGAAAGAGATGTAAAAGTTTCTAATCAGGGTTTGTTTGATCCAAATGCATGTGTTGGCGAAACTTGTGTTCGGGCGTATGTTTCATATTTTTCTGTAGCAGCCGATGAGCTTGTATTTCAGGAATATTTTGATCAAACTGATCCTGAAGCAGCTATAAGCACTATAGGTAAGCACCGTCCTGCCGGTTCTGTAGAACGGCAATACGAAGGTTTTGGTTGTAAATCAGTAGAAAAATCGGATGTGCAAATGATTGCGTACTTAGATTATAAGGAAACTGTTACGCCCTACCCTTTTTTGCCCTTATATTCTTATTTATCAAGGTATGTAGGATTTGTATTTAGAGACATAATTATATCGGGGCTTCTTATTTCAAACATCGCATTATTTTTATCTGCACTATTTTTATATAAGTTATTATCATTAGATTTTGATGAGCGCTTAGCTTTTAACTCTACTTTGTTCTATTTGGTCTTTCCGTTTGGGTTTATTTTAAGCGGTTTTTTTACTGAATCACTTTTTAATTTATTGTTTTTTAGTTCCTTATATTTTGCTAAGCGTGGGAACTATATTTTAGGTTCATTTTTAGCAATGTTCTCGTCAATTACAAGGATACTTGGAGTTCTGACATTATTTCCCCTTTATTTTATTTATAAAGGACAGTCAGAACAGCGTAAACTGCGCTTGAGTTTGGCAAGTCTAATATTTATTCCTATTCCGTTAATAATTCATGTGTACAATATTTATAAACTGACTGGTGAATGGGCAATCATTTTAGACGCTCAACAGGCGTTTGGACGGGTGGGAGACGGGACATTTTCCTCACTAATTAGTTATTTACTTGGGTCGTCAAGATTCGGCGATTTTGAATTTTTCACATTTCTACTCTCCTTATTTGTAATAAGTGCATTTTTAATTGTAGGTCGTACTAAGGAGGGTAAAAAGCTTCCTACGGAATATGTTGTGATAACAGCTTATATGTTTATAGTTCCATTTTTGAGTGGCGTTTTTACATCCTTTCCGAGATATACTTTAAGCATATTTCCATTGTTTGTTGCAGTTATGTATTTTGCAGAGAGGTATAGAATTGTTAAGTTTGTGCTCTTATGCAGCTTTGTTTTAGGTTGTGTTTTCATGGTTTTTTGGAGTTTAAGTAGTCGCTTGTTGGTTTAAATTCTGGTATATTCGAAATAATTGTTGGTTTTCAGCATATATTTTCATAATAACGTTACCCCATAGTGTTTACAAAAAAGAGTTTATGACCTATAATATCAGCGGATCGGTTGTGCACATGGAGGATTAAGTAACATGCGAAGGCTAGTCTTAGTTGTGATTTTTCTTGTCGCAGCGTTTCTGCTGGCGACAACTCTGGCCATTGCAGGCGCAGGACAGAGCTTTCTGATGGACCACGACCCGATGCAGGGGTCGTTTGTAACCTACTCAGGTGAAGAGGAGCCACCGGCGGAGGTGAATATGTGTCGAACGACCGACATACACCCTTATTGGGAGTGTCTACGTGGTGCCACGGAATGGAATTTCGTGATGTCGGGAACGTACACGACATCGCTTGATTCCCGTGTGTATTACTGGGGAAACGATGTTCTCCCGACATACACGGCCACGATTGCTGCGGCGCAGTTCGGCTGGACCGTTATAGTCGACGGTTTTTACTGGACTAAACCGCCAATCACCCACACAATCGTGCTCACTCAGATCGACGGACTCACCGTGTATGAGTACGTTGGTAACTCATTCGATCAGTTCCCGGCGGGTTTGCATTACTGCAGAACTCTTGAAGCTGATCCTTGGTACGAATGCGGGTACCATGCGGACGCTGACTGGTATAACAACCGGTTTTTTGTTCCGCAGGATTGGTATCTAATCGGTTCCGGGTTGTATTCCGGCGACGGGACTGTAATTTCGTACTCGACCCATGAGTCAGCCGGAAAACTGGGATGGAGTACATTTGGAGATCCTGAGGAAGGCTTTTACTACGAAGAGCCTCCAGAGGAAATCCTGTCTTTTTTCATCCCAATTATTCGCAATTAGTCAACCAATCCGACCGGCCCGAGACGATGATATATGTCAGCAACACTTATTGTCGTCTCGGCCGGAAACACATTTACCTTAATGGGTGTTTCCATGTTTGGTATATGTGTCTCAAACCACAAACTAAGCTATAATAACTACGTGAATCCCGTAAAACTGCCTAAAAAACCAAGAATATTAAATTTCATATTTGCAAATCCGGCAGCATTTCTATTACTACTAATAATCTTTGCCATCGCTGTCAAAAATTACACTCCCGATACATTTTTAACCGGGTGGGATACACTTCATCCTGAATTTAATTACGGTTTGTATCTAAACCGCATTATCAATGGGGTGTGGCAGGAACATCAGGGGTTAGGGGCGGTAGCAACGCAGGCGCATGCGGCCGAAATCCCGCGTGTAGCGGTACTACTGCTGTTTGATCTGGTATTGAAAACTGCGCAAGTCAGGTACGGATATGTGTTTTTAACGCTTATTCTAGGGCCTTTGGGTGTGTACTTTTTTCTAAGACATACGCTGAAAAATTTTTTAAACAATAAGTTGCACTCAACGCATTCCGCAATGTCCTTTATCTCACCTGCAGAACTCGGCGCATTCGCAGGTGCATTATTGTATCTGCTAAATTATGGAACGGTTCAGCACTACTACGTGCCGCTTGAAATGTTTTTGACACAATATGCGTTTTTAGGCTGGTTGTTGCTTTATGCAACAAAGTTTTTGGATAGTGGGCAGAAAAATAACCTACTTATATTTTCTGTGTTAACGTTTCTTTCGACACCACAATCGCACACATCTACGTTATTTTTTGCTTATTTTTTGGCTTTAGCCACTTACGTTTGTTTGTATTATTTGACAACGTTTTTCATATATAAAATAGCATCAAAGTCGGCTAAAAATGTGCAGAACGGTCCGTTAGTAAAAAATTCAATACTTTTGTTACTACTCACGCTCCTTATTAATTCGTTTTGGCTTTTTCCCAATATCTATTTTGCAGCTACCCATGGTGAAGAAATCCGCGAATCAAAAATTCACCAGCTTTTTTCGGAAGAGGCTTTCTTGCAAAATAGGGAATTTGGTAATTTAAAAGACACAGCCCAACTAAAGAACTTTTTGTTTAATTGGGGAGAGCATGTCGGTAATCAGAAGTTTGGCCCGCTACTAAATGAGTGGCTCTCTCATGAACTTAATCCTGGCGTGGTGGAAATTGGCTATGTGGTATTTGCATTGTCGGTTTTAGGTCTTGTCTTGTCTATTGTTCGCAAAAGTAGAGAGGGTATAGCAGTGGCGGGTATTTTTTTTCTCGCGCTTTTCTTTTTGCTTAATGTAAACTCACCGGTTGGTTTTATATTTGAATTTTTACAAAATAAACTACCGTTATTTAGAGAAGCACTTAGATTTCCCTTTACAAAATTTTCGATATTATTTATGTTTTCACTTGCAGTTTTCTTTGGCTATTTTTTGTGTTTTTTTAGTGAATTCATAGATAAATTTACGCAAAAACTACCTGTCCGAATAGTTTTATTTGGAATTTTGTACTCATTATTATTATTTAGCTTGTTATATAGAATGTTGCCGATATTTAGCGGTGGTTTAATAAGTCAATCTATGCGTGTAAAAATACCCGATAGGTATTTTGAATTGTTTAATTATCTTAATAACCTTAGTTATCAGCCAACGACTTCCAACGAACCTAGTGCAAAGTATTTATACGATGGTAGGATCGCAAATTTTCCGGTTCATTCTTTTTGGGGTTGGGTATATCACAACTGGGATGAAAAAACAAATCTGGGATACCAAGGCGCGGGTTTTTTGTGGTTTGGGTTAAAGCAGCCACTGTTGGACCGTGAGTTCGATAGGTGGAATTTGAAAAACGAACAGTATTTCAAAGAGGTTTCTTACGCGGTTTATTCTCAGAATGTGCCTTTGCTTGAAAGTGTGTTGGAGAAGTATCAGGTCAAATGGTTGCTAGTTGATGAAAGTGTGATTGTGATTAACTCAGACTCTAAAATGCTTTTTTATCCTGAGCTGTTGGCTTTGTTTGATGCGTCCGACAAAATAGCATTAAAAAAGGACTTTGGGGCAGGTTTGAAAGTCTATGAATTTACGCCGGACAGACCTTATTCTCAGCTGTACACAGTTGATGCGTTTTCATACATTGGAGACAGTATTTTTAAGGAGAATACAGATGACATTCTTAGGACCTCTGGCGGGTATTATGTGTCGACTCCGGACACTGAGGACTATTTTCCAACTGTTGGTACTACAACTTTTACGGAAGCACTAGACCCGCATTTTATAAGGTCGGATAACACTGCAATTTATTTGACGTTGCCGGAGGGCAATTATACCCGCAACACCCAAAATCAGGACAAGGCATTAATGGCATTTACTGGTCCTACACAGTTTGATGTGCTATTCCAGCCCGGAACGACGACCATGACGTTTTCGTTAATGAATAAACTAACCGGTATTGAAAACGGTTACATTACAATTCCTGCAAGACATATTGATAATATGGCTGTTCGAATTAACGGTGACATATTAAAACTACCCACAGTTGAGGAATCTGCTATTTCCACAGAACCGATCGGTCTTGGGTCAGTCTATCTTATTCCTAATGAAAAAGTAACAAGTACTTTGTACACTAGTGCCGAAAATACTAATTTCGGTATAGATTATTCAGCAGTGCTTGAAACGTGTAGTGATGTTGACAGGGGAGCGACCTATTCTGTAACACATTTTGCAAATGGGTTTAAGCTGGTTTCGAAGTCAACAGATGCTTGTGTCACAACGGGTTTAAGCAACTATTTTGGCGACGTAAGCCCGGTCAGTGATCTAGTGCGTATATCGTTTGATGCCAAATCCGAGGGCAGCAAGCCGGATTTATGCGTTCTGGATTCTGTTTCCGGTTTGTGTGTAAACACGCCTATAACCAAAAATAATTTAGAGCCAGGGAAAACTTCATTTGCGCTTATAAATACAGCTACGCCAGAAAATTATTTAATACGCTTTTTGACATATGGCGAAAACACCACTGACGCAGTTGGGGTAACTTATGAAAACATTTTGGTTGAAGCTATGAATGTAGCTGCGGACAACGCACCAGTAGTTTGGGAGCCTGTAACCTCAGAACCGGCTTTCGGGTCAGCCATCACACTTGCAAAAGACAGCGACCTGGCCGGACCGGTTGTTGAGCTTAACAATAGACCAAGATTGTGTGACGGTAGAAGCAGATCCGATAAGTCGTTTGTACTTCGTTCGCAGGCACACCTGAGTTACGTCTCTAATGGAGAGTCTTTGTGTGATTCTTTTCAATTTCCGTTCGCAAAACACAGTGGTTACATTTTGGAAGTCAAATCCAGAAATGTGCAGGGTATGCCTTTACGTATATGTCTTACAAACGAAGTGTCAAAACGTTGTGACCTATATGTTTCTTTGGGTTATAACAGCGACTTTGAATCACAGTTTTTTGTAGTACCTCCCATAGGCGAGGGCAGTGGCTATACTGTTAATGTAAGTAACTTAACATTCGGCACCAGTACCAGTGTGAACGATCTTCAGTATGTGGGTTTAACACCTTATCCTTATTGGGAATTACGCTCTCTGCATGAACCATTTACCAAATCTACCAGTAACGAAAAGCTTTTGGTTTACAATCAGGCATTCGAAAACGGATGGCTGGCATTATGTGGGTTCAGTATATGTGACGCACAGCATGTTTTGGTAAACAACTGGGCAAACGGATGGGTATTTAATGACTATGTTGATAGTACACAAGTACGCGTTATTTTTTGGCCTCAATATCTGGAGTATATTGGGTTTGGTCTAGTTTTTGCACTATTTTTGTGGCTTATATTAAGCATGAGAAAAGAGCGTAAAATTAAAGAAAAAGACGGTGTAGGCATTGTAAAAAGGGAAAATCACGTATTGCCATAAGCAATTAACGGCTCTATAACAACAAAAAATCCATCACAAAATGTATAACCCATAGCTTGACAATTTTGATACTATAAGATAAAATTAACCAAATTAGTGACCTGTGCCTTATAACATACTGGCAAATATATAAAGGTAGCTAATTAATTTCGAGTTTCAATTTTCCTGCTTTCCTGCCACAAATAAATATATGACTAACAAAATGCTAAAAGTTATGGCTGTAATTGTGACCGTATCATCTATGGTTGCATTATTTGTGCTTTTTACAAAAGGTGGGGATGTGTATGCAACAGCCGCTACTGAAGAAGGGAAATCACTTTCTACTGCTAATAGTGCGTTTGATATTAAGGACGAACCCGTACCAACAAACACTACTAATGCTTTTGATGTGAAAAATTCCACTTCAAACAACGGTGGGCAAAGTCCAAATACTGCCACAGACGATTATGTGCCAAATCCAAACGATGATAACGATAATGACGATCCGTACAGCGTTAAAGACGAATACGAGAACCAAAATGATGATGATGAAGATGACGACGACAATTGCGAAGACACCGGCGCATATGGGCAAACATGTATCTATAACAAGTCGTTCAAAGTTACAAAGTATGTAAGAATACAAGGTGACGACGAATGGGAAGACAAGGTTGTGGATGTGCAAGAGGATGAGGTTGTAGAGTTTAAAATTAAGGTTAAAAACGTTGGTGAAGTAGAAGTTGATGACATGAAGATGGAAGACTTCTTGCCTGATGAAATGGAAAGAGTTGGCGGTTCGGGGTTGACAGAGTACTGGAACGATTTCGAGCCTGGTGAGACCAAGACCTTCGTAATTGAAGCTGAGGTTAACGATTCAGAGTATGATGCGGAAAACTTTGAGAAGTGTGTTGTGAACAAAGTCGAAATCGAATACGACGGTGATTTTGAAGGCTCAGACACCGCAACAGTTTGTTACGGGGATGTTGAAATAACAGAATTGCCTTCAACAGGTGCAACCTCAACCATTGCGTTGACCGTTGCGGGATTTGGATTTATGATCTTTGGAGCTTTAGTCAAGAAAAGGCTAATTTAAAACAAGGAGGTGCTTGTATAGCACCTCCTGCTCCGATCTGCTATAATTCATAGAATTGTTGGCACTTTAGTGTAAGAGATTTAAAGTTATACCGTTTGGACTCAATGTAGAATGGTTGGGTTTGGTCGAACCTTACGCGACCATTCTATGTTGGGTCTAAATTTTTCCACTTCGGTTTAGAACAATAAATAATGGGGTTAATGAGGGAAATAAATGAGCATGCTAGACAAAATAACAAAGTATAAACAAAGTAAATTAATTTTACTCATTACTATAATCTCACTTGTTGTAGCGGGTTATATTGTCTACAGAGAATTTTCCTTATCACAATTTAACAAGGAAGTAGCCGGTGCGGAAGTTGAGCAAGTTTCAGTTTTTGAGCCTGCGTTGGCACCGATTTTTGCTACACCTACGCGCTTACTTATTCAAAAAATAACACCGGTTGGTGAAGCGGAGAGTCCTGTAGAAAATACTGAAGCTAACATACAAAAACTGATAGACATTTCTTTAAGTCAAGTAGCTGTTGAACCTGATGGTCAATTGGAAACTCCTAAAAACTGGAATGAGGGGGGTTGGTATGCAAAAAGCGCAAAACCGGGTGAACACGGTAACATAATAATAAACGCACATTATGATACAAACACAGGTGCGCCGGCTGCATTTTATCAGTTGAAAAACGTTGTAATAGGTGATAAAGTGTTTTTGGTAGATGAGTTAGGCAAGTATTATGCCTATACAGTTTCTGATCTTTTTTACGTTGATATCCAAGACCCTGATAGATTAAAAATCTTTGATGATGTTGACGGCAGATCAGAACTCACGTTGATTACTTGTGGTGGTGTATTTTTACCGGGTCAGGGCTATAACAAACGGCTTGTGGTAAAAGCAAATTTGGAGACGGAGTAGGTTGGTAAATCAAACTATTAGTTTAGCTTAGTTGGTTGAGATAGGGAGGCAGCTCGGGGCAGTGGCTGTCTCCCGATCTGAGCTAATTAGTATTAGTTCTATGCTAGTCGACGGTTCAACTAGTAGCGTATAAATTTCCAAAAAAATGCAAATGCCAAGAACAACTTCAACAAACCCAAATGTTAGTACTGTTAGTAGTGTACCTAGTTCCAGAAGATCATCTGATAGTGTAAATGGCCATCCGGTTGATCAAGTGCGTACAGGAACGAGGCGTGCGCCGGTTAACAGTTCGGTTCCAAATATGGGTAATGGGGTAGTAAGTCAACAAAACCAGCAAAATGGCGGTACATACTATTCAGGGGAAACAATAAAAGTAACCGGTATTTTGGAAATCTTACCTGACTATGGAGTTATACGTCAGCCCGAAGCTCCGGAAGATCCGGAACTACCAAAAGATGTTTATATTAGTCAATCCCAAATAAAGCGCTTTGCTTTGAGAATGGGGGATGAGGTAGAAGGGTATGCTCGTGCGCCAAAAGAACGCGAGGCATATATGTCCCTTTTGCAGGTGGAAAAAGTGGACGGGATGGATCCGGAAGAAGCGCGCAAAAGACCATACTTTAACAAAATGACACCAATTTTTCCAAACGAGTGGATGAAGCTGGAAACTAAGCCAGAAATTATTTCGACCAGGCTTATTGATCTTATTTCACCAATTGGGAAGGGTCAGCGGGCGATGATAGTTTCTCCGCCAAAAGCCGGTAAAACCTGGTTGTTGCAGGATATTGCACGTGGAATTACGCAAAACTACCCAGAAATTGTGTTGCTGGTCGCGCTTATTGGTGAGCGACCTGAAGAAGTAACCGATATGCGCAGAAAAGTTGACGGAGAAGTATTTGCCAGTAATTTTGATGAAGAAGCGGAACACCAAACCAAAGTTGCAGAAATCTGCTTAGAAAAAGCGAAAAGACAGGCAGAAAAAGGCAAAGATGTTGTTATCTTAATGGATTCATTAACCAGGCTTGCGCGTGCATATAACATGGTTGTTGCGCCATCAGGCAGAACTTTAACCGGTGGTTTTGATCCGTCCGCGTTATATCCGGCCAAACACTTTTTTGGTGCGGCAAGAAATTTTGAAGATGCTGGTAGTTTAACAATTATTGCTACCGCGCTTATCGAAACCGGTTCGCGTATGGATGATGTTATATTTGAAGAATTTAAAGGAACCGGAAATATGGAGCTTAGACTAGATAGAGCTCTGCAAGAGAGAAGAGTGTTTCCGGCAATTGACATTAAGGCTAGTGGTACCAGGCACGAAGAGCATTTGTATGGTGAAAAAACATTGGAGTCAATTGTTAAGTTAAGACGAATGATTGATTTACTTGATGATCGTGAATCAACCGAACTTGTCATTCAGCAACTTAAAAAGACAAAG
>CAZBWW010000025.1:0-13460 GCA_964496005.1 uncultured Candidatus Saccharibacteria bacterium
CACATTCGGATTACTAATATTAACTGTTCGCGAACGCTTACTTACACCCGACCTGTACATTGGAGCACTGGAAAATGCCGGTGTTTACACTCAGGTCGCGGAAACTGTCGAAGAATTCGCATCTGAAGCGTTAACCCAGATAGTAACAGAGATCTTGACAAGTGCTGGTACCGGCGTTGTTTCAGCAGTTACAGAAACGGAACGTGGTGCGGAGATCGGTACTCTTTTGGTAGGTAAAGCGGTTGGATTACTTGAAGGCAATGTGGTGCAAAATGAAATTGATTCGTTAGTTAGAACAGCATCTCAAAACATTGCCCTTGAAGACAGTATTAGAACTACAACAAACGGTGCAATTGAAGGCACACTTGCATGGCTTAAAAGTGATGCTGCAATGCCCGAAGCTCTGAGCTTTATTCCATCGGTTGAGCAGGTCGAAACACTCGAAAAGGAAGGATTGATTAGAATTGCTGCAGGTGTAATTATTCAAAACGCAGTCGGGTTAGGTGAACTGCCTCAATGTAAAACTCCAGGCAACGAGACAGAAAATCTGAACTTCATTAATAGCAGAGATTTTGATAGCGTGTACTGCACATCAAACGCAATTCAAAACGTAATAAAACAAGAAATTGACCGCTCAATTCCGGTTCGCTTCGTAACCCAACTCCAATCATATGTTGACCAATTAGTTGTCCGGTATGGAATAGAATCAGTAATTGATACGTTAATTCAAAGTGTAAAAAGTTTAGCTTATATGCTTGAGAGTATTTCTGAGTTTAGGAACTTTGTACAAATGACACAAAAGGTTGGTATAGTTATGTTGCTCTTTTCAGTACCGTTTGCCATATTTGTTCATGCTTTGTCAGATAGTAATCGGAGAAAGACATTGGCAGAAGCGTACTTCACAGTGGGTTTAATACTAATTGTAACTAGCTTAGTTTATATGTTAGCAGCACCCGAGATTGTGCAAACACGTATGCATTTTGACCGGTTGACTATAGCAAATCAAGCACTGTCCCCTGCTAGAAACGCATTACTAACACAAAGCATTACACAAGCTGCAACAGATATAGTTAGAGGTGCATTTGATTATACTTTAATAACCGGAATCATAATTTCGGTCTTATCTCTTATATTTATAAACTTGCGGGGTTTTTCAAAAAACAAAGAGGCTGAAGCAAACGTGCAAACTATGGTTAACGACGCAACAACTAGCGAAAATGGTCCTGAGTCAGATAGTGATCTAGAGGATGAAATTGAAGATAATGCTGAAAACAGTAAAGCTGATGAATCAGAAAGTACCGAGTCCGATGAAGAAGACTTCGACAAGTAACATCCTATTAACTTGTATATTTCCAGTTTAATGCTACAATACCCTCAGTTTAAGTTTTACTGTTAAACTATAATGCAAGGAAATCTTTCTGGAGCTATCCCGCAAGTATTCTCCATCATTAGAAGTTCGAACAGTTAAAGCTCTCAAAGTTTAACTGAAGGTGGTGAATACTGAAGAAATATGACAAAATTATACGTTGGTAATTTACCTTATTCTACAACTGAGGACGGGTTAAGAACAATGTTTGCTGACTACGGTACAGTAGTATCCGCTGTAATTATTACAGATAAAGCTACAGGTAGGAGCAAAGGCTTTGGCTTCGTTGAACTCGAAGACGATGCACTCGCACAGCAAGCCATTGAACAGCTAAACGGTACAGATATGGATGGTAGAAACATTGTTGTAAACGTTGCTCGTCCGATGAGAGATTAAGGATGTAGTCGTTGGACTATAAACACACTTGGGCCGGCTTTATGCCGGCTCTTTGTGTTGCATAGTCACTTCAACTTGAAAAAGATTCCGGACTGGCAGATAATGAGATTTGATCGTACTTAGTTATAAGGAAACGGTATATGAAAGTAATTAAAATTGGCGCTGAATGGTGTAATGGCTGTGTAGTAATGAGGCCACGATGGAAAAAAATTGAAGCAGAAAACCCATGGTTAAAAACCGAATACATTGATTACGATAAAGATAATGAGAAAGCGTTAACCTACGGTTTAGATGAAAATAAACTTCCCACGTTTATATTTATCGCCGAGGATGGTACTGAACTGGACCGAGCACATGGAGAACTTACAGAAAAAGCAATAACGGAAAAGATTTATGCGTACAAGGAAAAGTAAATATTCTACATGCTTATTTGAATGATTAACACTCGTAAACAACATTTATATAAGACGCTTTATTTACTTCCTTCGCTGATAGTTGTTGTTTTGTTTACCGGCTTTATAGCCAATACAAACCAGTTATTTGCAGCTGAAAGTGATTTACCTAGCCCTCCCCAACCTCAAAGTGTGGATATTTATCTCTTTCATTCGGAGGGCTGTCCTCATTGCAGAAATGAGATTGCCTACTTGGAAGAAACATACAGTCTTGACCCGTATGTAAAACTAAATTTCTACGAAGTTTCAAAAAACCGAGAGAATGCAAAATTATTTGGTGAGGTTGGTAATTTTATGAATGTTGAGGTGGGTTTTGTGCCATTTACTGTGATCGGTTCTGATTATCATGTGGGTTTTGATGAGGTTAAGACACCTGAATTCATTAACACTAAAATTGAGGAGGTAAAAACCAGGAATGATATAAATAAGCTTACTACGGAATTCTTTGCTAACCAACATAAACAGACCGAAAAGACAGGTCAACAAAAGGTTGCGGTTGATTATGAAAAAATTTCTGAAATACTACCCAAGACTATCGCTATACCTATAATAGGAAACGTCAGTACTAGCGGATTATCTTTGTTTATGCTAACAATAGTAATCGCCTTTGTAGACGGCTTTAATCCGTGTGCAATGTGGGTGTTATTGTTTTTAATTAGCCTCCTTTTAGGCATGCCTGATAGAAAAAGAATGTGGATAATAGGTCTTACTTTTCTTACAGCTTCGGCGGTTGTAAATCTATTGTTTATGACAGCGTGGTTAAATTTCTTTATGTTAATCGGCTATATAACTTGGGTCAGAACTATAATTGGAATAGTAGCTATTTTAGCTGCAATTTATAGTTTTAGATCTTATATTACTAACAAAAATGGCGGGTGCGAAGTTGTGGATACAAAAAAAAGAAAAGCTACATTTGAAAAACTCAAGCAAATTACCCTAAGCAAGAGTTTGGTTTTAGCCCTTGTAGGAGTTTCTATGCTAGCTTTCGCTGTTAACCTTGTAGAAGCTATATGTTCTGCCGGTTTACCGGCAATATATACCCAAATTCTCGCTCTTAATAACCTAACTACACTCCAGAATCTCTTTTATATGCTACTTTATCAGCTGATATTTATGTTGGACGACATTATAATCTTTGCAGTTGCCATGCTAACTCTACAAGCTGTGGGTATTCAAAGTAAATATTCACAATATGCACGACTTATTGGCGGGATAATTATGCTCGCTATCGGGCTTGCATTAATCTTTGCCCCCCAGTTACTGCTTTTCGGATAGAATAAAATCTAGCACTAAATTCGAAGAATCTTGCCTTGAATTTCAAATCTTGAGGTGATTCATTACCAAAAACCTTACAACAAGTGGTCCCATACCCCCAGGTGACGGTGAAAGTATACCTAAATGTCCAAGTTCCGAATGCATATTCAAGTTTCCAGGTGATCCAAAATCAACGACATGTGCTCCTACAAGAATGTTTTCACCCTTTATAATGTTTGCGCGATCAGCAGCTAATACTATTAAATCTGCTCCTAAGTTTTGCTCGGCAATGTTATCGTCAACATCATAAGATACAACATGTGCACCTAGCCCTTGTAAATAACGTTCTACAACAGAACCAACTAAAAATCCCTTACCTACGACAATAGCTTTCCGCTTATTCATCTCTATGCGTTCAGTTTTCAAAAAATACTCAAGTGCACGCGCAACAGGAGGTAAAAAGCCAAAATTTCCGGAAAAATACTTTTCTCGTCTACCCGGAGACATCATGTCCACATCTTTTTCTTCAGGTAATAAACTTAGTACTTCGTATAAATTCGGACGGCTAAGTGGAAGTTGTACTAACACACTTTTAATATTAGGGTCGGTGAAAACGGCTTTAGCCAACGCAAGAATCTCATCATCAGGCAAGTCACTTGAAATTTCCTTTAACTGAAATTGCAAGCCCAGCTGTTCACAAAGCTTTTGCTTCAGTGTTACATATTTTTTTGATTCTTCATCAGTACCAATTAAAATAACTCCTAAACTATTATCCCCTCTTACAGCGTCAGGATGTAGCTCCAAATAGTTCGCTATTTTTTGTTCTAATATGTAGGCGTGCTTGTTACCGTCAAATAAACGCATACTAGCATTGTATCAAAACAAAGAAACGGGATATATAAGTAACGGTGTAAAACTAAAAAAAGCCTGCAACCGCAGGCTTTTTTAATAATGCAAGAGTAATAATTCCATGCCCGATGTGGCAGTCAACCAAAATTGTATCCCGTATTTATATGTGGGTCCAGCGTGATTGATTTGTAAATCAACCAACAGTAGTCCCTAAATTACCGGATTGCAGAGAAACACAATTTTACCTTGGTTTCAGCGCACACATCAGGACTGGGGCTTGCGCCCTAGAGATTTCTCTCATAGTTGTATTTTACTAAAATTTTTAGCTGAGGTCAAAAAAGCTAATTTCCGTTAGTACAAAATGTATTACTAATTTGCATTACAGTGCTAAACCCAATACAACAAGTAAGAAATTGAGAACCGGATTAATTATAGTACTGGTTGCGCCAGTTAGCATAAGTAATAGCAATATAGGCACTCCGTAAGGTGCAAGCTGTAACCACTGAACTGATAAATTTTCCGGTAACATACCGTTTACTATCTTAAACCCGTCCAGCGGGTGGACCGGAATTAAATTAAATAACCCTAAAACAAGGTTATAAAATGTTACAAGATATAAAAACTCACTAAAAATTGGGGTGTAGTTTAAGAAGTTAATCAAGATGGCAAAAGTAACTGCAAGTAAAAAGTTGGACGCAGGACCGGCTAATGCAATTAACGCACCATCCCTCTTTGGATTCTTTAAATTAAAAGGATTAAATGGAACCGGTTTACCCCACCCAAAACCTATAAATAAAATAAAAAGTGTACCTATGGGATCGAGGTGAGATGCCGGGTTTAGTGTCACTCTACCTAAATATTTTGCGGTATCATCACCGAGCCGATGAGCAATATAAGCGTGTGAAAATTCATGACTAGAAATCGAAATAACTAATGAGAGTGCAAGTAATACAAATAGTATTGGGTCTTCACCTAACAACATTATGGGGCTTGTAAATCCGCGTGAAAGCATACGGTGATTATAGCATTTAAAGTTTTGGGTTTAGGTCGGCGGGGTGTGTCTAACTAGGAGGATCTAGGAATAACAACATTCTTTTTATCAAAAAACGCACACCCCGCCGACCTTATTCGCGTGTCTTTGGTCAAGACAGCGGAGTTATTATAAGCAATTTAAAACTAAATAGCAACTTACATAAGAATATTAGCTAAAAATATTATAAGTGTTTTTCGTTTTACACCTATAATTGTAAAATAAGCCAAAAATGATAGAATAGCTAAGATTATGACCAAAATTGCGAATTTTTTAAAAGAGTCTTATGCAGAATTAAAGAAAGTCAGATGGCCAACAAGAGGTGAGGCTATTCGCTTGACTGGTTATGTTATTGGTGTTAGCTTAGTGGTTGGCGTTTACGTAGCAGCCCTAGATTACGGCTTTCAAGAGCTTTTGGCGTTATTAATTAATAGGTAATTATGTCTTAATTAGGTAAATTATGGCTTATGACCCAAGATACTGATACAGATAATGTAATTGAAGAAACAACAGAAATACCCGAACCCGCTGTAGATTCAGCGGACGATACCGCAGTTGATGACGACGATCCGGGCGTATTTGTAATTAACAAAACAGTAACAGAGAATGCACAGTGGTTTGTTGTCCATACTTATTCCGGACATGAAAACAAAGTAGCAACGTTGTTAAATAAACGGATAAATGCCATTGGGCCACGAACCAAGTTTTTTAGAATACTAGTCCCCCACAAAACAAAAATAGTCGTGTCAGAAGGAAAGAAACGAAAAGTGGACGAGAGGCTTTTTCCCGGATATATTGTCGTCCAAATGGAAATGGGTGACGATTCGTGGTATTTAGTGAGATCTACCCCCGGAGTTACCGGCTTTGTCGGTACAGGCAATACGCCTACCCCTCTACCTGAAAGTGAAGTTAATAACCTTGTCAATTTGATGAAATCGGAAGAACCGAGGTATGAAGCCAGATTCTCAATTGGCGACTCGGTCAAAATTACTGACGGTCCTTTTGCAGATTTCTTAGGGAAAGTAGATGAAGTTAATGAAGAACAGGGAAAGTTAAAAGTACTGGTGTCCGTGTTTGGTCGGGAAACCCCCGTAGAACTTGACTTTGTACAGGTAAAAAGTATTTAATATCCCGCACAAGTTACTTAGGCAAATTTCTTAGGAAAGTATGGCAGAAACAAAACAAAAAAAAGGAAAAAAAGTTAAAACATATATTAAACTAAACATTCAGGCAGGACAAGCAACTCCGGCACCTCCTGTAGGTCCTGCTTTGGGACAGCACGGTGTACCCCTAATGGACTTCTGTAAAGAGTTTAATGCAAGAACTGCAAAATTAGGAAATGATGTAATTCCCGTTGTAATAACAGTATACGAAGACAGATCGTTCAAATTCATAACAAAGACTCCTCTGACTTCGGGACTTATTAAACGGACTGCGGGAGTAACTAAAGGCTCCGGTATACCTAATAAAACTAAAGTTGGAAAACTTTCGCGAGCACAGTTGGAAGAAATTGCAAAAACAAAAATGTCGGATCTGAACACGGATGATGTTGACGAGGCAGTTAAAATTATAGCAGGCAGTGCAAAATCCATGGGAATTGAGGTTGAACTTTAAAGGCCAGTGTTATGCCAGACGATACACTATACAAAATTGAAGACGCGCTAGAAAAAGTAAAACGCTCCAGTAAAGCGAAATTTGATGCGGCAATTGAAGCTCACATAAACCTAAATATCGATATTTCACAAGCAGATCAAAATATCAGGACTACCACTACCCTTCCACACGGCACCGGAAAATCAAAAAAAGTCGCGGTATTCGCCTCAAAAAAAATACCTGAGGCTGATGTGCAACTAACAGAAGCTGATATTTCAAAAATTGAAAAAGGCACGTTAAAACCGGGTGTAGATTTTGATGTTGTAGTCAGCGAACCTAAGTTTATGGCTAAATTAGCAGCTGCGGCTCGTATTCTTGGTCCGCAGGGCATGATGCCAAACCCCAAATCAGGTACGGTTACTGAAGATGTAGAAACAGCAGTTAGTCAAATTAAAAAAGGAAAGGTAGAATTGAGAACCGATCCAACTGCGCCTATTATTCATACAATTATCGGTAAACAAAGCTTTGAGCTAAAAGCATTGGTTGAAAACTTTAATGAGGTTATCAGCACTCTAAAACAAGCCAGACCAAATAAAATTAGGCCCGAGGACTACATTAAATCTGTGTATGTATGTGCTTCGATGAGCCCATCCTTCAAAGTTTCTTTATAATCACAATAATCACAGCTTTAATAAGCGCATACTAATAAAACTCTGGTGTACTAAAGATGTGTCTATAATTAAGTCGGTAGTTGAATAAAAACCTCGACGTTATTATTCGCGCATTTCATAACCCCGGAACTTATAGCCGTTCTTAATTCATTTGGTGCGCCCTTATCTATAATTACATATTTTTTGATTAGGGAAATAAAATTTGCGTGATGATCTAAAATGTCAAACTCACCAACATCGTTATATGAAGTAACCGAGTTACACGTACCGTCAAAGATTCGTTCTTGTCTACTGGTAATAAATACTTTAAGTGCCATTTTAAACAACCAATGTACTTAAATCAGAAATATACAGAAACTTATCTTCGCTAATCTCATCGTGCTTCCCTTCTATCAAGCTTTTTACATCGGCTAATGTAGTTTTTAACGGCACAAATACCCCGCTCTGCCCTGTTTGATTCTCCGCAGTAAAAAAGTTTTGGGTTAAATAATTGCGGATTTTTTTCGCACGCTGATAAATTAACCTATCTTCATAGGACAGCTCCGATTCACCTACCAACGACACTATTCTTTCCAATTCTGACGCTTTCTTTAAAATAGTTTGACCTCTTAATGAAATTTTATAATGTTCCTCACCTACTATTTCTGGGCTTAGCGCGGATGAAGTGGAGCTAATTATGTCAATTGCGGGAAACAACCCCTCACTATATACACTACGAGAAAGTACTATTGATGTATCCAAGTAGTCAAAGATCGACTGTACTGCATGATCAAGTAAATCATCAGCAGGTACGTATACTGCTTCAATTGTGGTAATAGATCCATTTTTATTTGAAATTAAGCGTTCATGAAATTCGGCCATTTCGGATGACAAAGTTGGCTGATACCCATCCTCTGATGGGATTGTATCCATAAACAAAGATAACTCATTTCCGGCTTGTGCAAATCTAAATGCATTATCCATAAAAAATAGCACATCCTTCTTCGTGTCATCTCTAAAATACTCCGCTAGAGCTACAGCCCCATAAGCCGTGAGAAACCTGACAGACGGGTTGTCAGCCATAGACCCATATATTAGCGAGACATTTGGCAAAATATTAGTGCGCTTCAATTCTTCATATATCTCGTGCCCCTCTCTAATACGCTCACCTACTCCCGCGAACACAGATACTGTCTTCTCCTTATCAAAGTTAATAATATTATGTAATATTTCACTTAATAACACAGTTTTTCCTACACCAGCACCACCAAATAATCCGGTTTTTCCGCCCCGCACTATAGGAGAAAATAAATCCAGCACCTTTATTCCGGTTTCGAAGATAGTCTTTTCGTACTCAAAATTTTCGTAACTTGGACCTTGAAAATAAATGCTTTTCCGACTATCAGCGTTTATTGGCTCTCCCCCATCAACTGGCTGCCCAAAAATATCTATTACCCTGCCCAGTATTTCTTGCCCAACCGGCAGACTTAATGACGAGTGGGTATTAATAACCTTCATTCCCCTTGCTAAAGCATGTACCGGACTTAAGCACACGCACATAAACAAATCGTAATCCAAACATTTGAAAACCTCGAATTTGACAGTTTGATCCGCTTCTAATAACAGAACGTCTTTTTCCATTGGTTTGTTTTCACCAGTAAACTGCACCTCTACAACAAACCCTTTAACGCTCAGAATTATGCCGTAATTGTCAGTCATATGCCCCTCCAAGTCTTTGTGTCGGACTGCCGACTTAACATGCCGGCGAGTTTGGTAAGTTGCTTTTTATTTTCTGAACGGTGCATAAGCTTTCTATTTTTAAGTTTGGTTGTGGCCAAATTTTCGGTTATTTTACTGACCGCGGAATCAAGGTTAATCATTCTAGAGGAATACTTGCTAAGCCCAGATTCAAACATGGCTTGCTCAAATACAGCTGATAAAATTTCGGTCTCAAAATACTGCATTACAGTTACAAGACTTGGTTCAAAAATATAATGTGCATCTGTAATTAACCCGGCCTGTGTAGCCTCGCTCTCGTTTAAAACGTCACCGGATATTAGCGATACGGCAGGCTCCTGAACCAAAATGTCCTTAAATTTTCCATGAAAGACAACTATAGAATCGTACTGAATAATATGTGTAAGTAACGTCTTCAAACTTACCCGATCAGAATCACTGTCCGAAAGATTAAAATAGTAAACTTTGCGCCCTTCTACTCCTGCCTGCTCATAGTATCTTCGCCCAACATTTCCCACAATTGCTACATCCGTATCGTGTTTTTTTACATAATCTATAAATCTTGAAAAGGTACGTGAAATGATATCACCATATAAACCCGTGTTAACAGATAATAAAACTGTAATTGACCTACCATTAGTGGTTCTGGTTTGAAACACTTTACTATTATCTCGTTTTTTTGTTTTTACTCGCGCTTTATTAATTTCAGTTCTATATGAATATTTTACTTGACTGTATATTTTACTTACGCCTTCAAGAAATTCTCTATTTTGCAACACGGACAATTTTACGCGTCTCATTCTCACAGAAGCTATTTCTTCATAAGCTTCAACAACATCTTTTAAGTATATTAGAGTGTCTATTTCGTTTTTTGCAATCTTTTTCATACCTATTAAAAATTAAATGTATTGCTCAAATTTTGTATATTGTTTCAAAAAATTACCCAATAATGCGTTTAGTGTTGGGGATGTATTAACCAGATTTACGAAATCAGTTCTAAATTGTTCAGTATTTTCATAGTTGGTAACAACTGCTCTAACTGATGTGTCTATTGCGTCAATTTTTTTACTACCCCACTTCCCGCTCCACAATATACAAATAAACAAAATTTGCAACTCTATACTATAAATCGAACCCGGAGGCTGATTAAAAAAAGCTAAAACCTTAGCTCCCAGATCAAGCGTAGATCTAATACCCTCGCTTACTTCGGCACCAAAATGAATAAAGTTTTCTGTTCTAGTATACAAAGTAAAAAAGCTACTCAACTCCCTATTTACTGACCATCTTAAGGACGTCTGCGTTTGTCTGCCTACTCGCGTTACTGACAAAGCATGATTTATTGCAGGTCTTTGACCTTTATCAAACAAATTACGATCAAAAAAAATGTGTCCATCAGTCATTGACATGAGATTTGTCTGTACATAACCTGAAATATCACCTTCTACAGTGCTAACTATTGGTAAACAAGTAGTCTAGAGTGTGTATAAAAAATATCACCCGGATACGAATCCCTCCCCGGAAATCTTTTCAACAACAAGGAAACTTCTCTATAAAATCTAGCATGATTTGTCATATCATCAAGAATTAACAGCACATCTCTGCCGGTATCTTTAAGATATTCGGCAATTGTCATAGCAGAATACGGAGTGCTATATATATAACCAAGGGGGTCGTTTGCGCTTGATGTTATTATTACACTATTTCGCATTAGATCATGCACTTTAAAAAAGTTCTCGACATGTTTTATATCATTTTTTCTTTTACCAATACATGCGTAAACACACACCGCACCAGTCTGAACTTGATTCAAAATAGTCTGTAAAACAAAACTTGTTTTTCCGGTTTGCCTGTCGCCTATTACTAGCTCACGCTGTCCTTTTCCCAGAGGTACCATTAGATCAACTATTGATACACCTGTTAAGAAAGGCTCTGTAATTTTTTTTCTGTTTGCTATTCCAACAGATTCTTTTTCTATAGTATATTTATCGCCAGTATTTTTGACCGGCGAAGTATGATACAGGGAATGCCCGAACGCATCTATGACTGACCCTAGTAAATTTGTACTTATTTCGAGACCGAGCCGATCAAATGTTCTAGCAACTCTTACTTCCGGCAGGATATTTTTATCTGAATAAGCTAATATCTCGACGTAGTCTCTATCCAAACCAGTAACTTGACCAAACTGCCCGCTTTCAAAAACTACAAGTTCATCAATCCGAGCGCCAGGAAGCCCCATTACATATACCAACGGAAAATCAGTTGATTTTACAACTCCTATTTCCTCACTTTTTTGTAGATAATGGTCGAAAGTCATATTCGGTCAGCTTTCTTAAAACACTATAATCCTTGTATTTTCCCATATAAGTTAATACTACTCCGCCTAACAACGACTCATCATAGGTTAGATCCAGTACTATTTTTTGCGCCCCTATGTCCTGAAGCCAGGTATAAATCTTTGTAATAAAATTCTTTGAAGGCACAAATGCTAACTTAAGGGACAGTACTTTTATGTCATTGATCTCGGCTTGAATTTTTCGTAAAACTTCACCAATCTTAAGTACATCATCAAATTTATTCAAACCCTCATTAGCTAAAATCTCTTTAATAACTTCGGCAAATTCGTAATCGTAACTGCTTTCTAATAAATCGGTTATCGTATTCGTACGCGTACTAAAAATTTCAAGTAAAAAGCGTTCTAACTCTACCGAAAAGAGCTCTAATTTTTTTTTGGTATTAAATTTTTCCAAATACATGTTCTTTTTTTGCACGTTCTAGTGCGTCTATTACCAAGCTTTGCTGGGTTTCCAAATCAATACTTTTACCAATAACTTCTTTCGAGACTTGGGCAAGAATTGTATTCATATCGTTTTCTAACTTCCTAAGCATCTCTTCCTTTAAGTCCTGGTATTCTGCGTTTAGTTTATCTTGCACAAGCTTTTCAGATTCAATGGTTTCTGTGTGCAATACATTGGTAAAATCATCAAGTTCTTTACTTACCTCTTTTTCTAAATCAATCGATAGCTGTTTAAAGGTATCCACACTTCTTTTTTGTTCTTCTTTTAGCGCACTTGTATATGCTGCCAGCATTTCCTGAGAAACCTTTTCAAGCTCTGCTGTTTGCTCTGCAGATACCTCATCTAGACGGCGTTTTAAATATAATCGGGATTCTTCACTTAAAAAAGACGCGTCTTTTAGAATTTCGTCTGCGTGTATATTACTTTCTTTAATTATTGAAATTGCTCGGCTTCGAGCATCATCTAGTTCTGTAAGTGCTCGTTTATAAGTTGTACTTTTTACTAATTCTTCCTCTCTTTTTAAATTCAGTTTATAGACTCTGACAAGTCCAATAATTAGGAGCACAAATACTATAAACACAAAAACATTAGCCATAATTAGTAAAGTCGAATTTAAATCTAAATAAAACATATTTTCAGTTCCTGACATATTATTGTCATAATGTCAAAATTAAATACGAGATAGACAGGCCTACAGCTATTATTACAACTGTAAGCATAAAATTTAGGAAAATTGCAGACTTTATGATTTTACTTGCTAAAGGATTCCTACCCAATGCTTCAATACTATTCCCTGAAATTCGCCCAAAAGACATAAAACCTATGTAAAATGTAACTAAAGCGACAAGAGCTGCCAATATGTATCTGAGAGATGTTAGCGGAGTTAAGAAGGGCACTTCAAAACCTGATTTCAGCATTCTAAACAAATTGTCATCTAGTGACTCTTCTAACAACACGGCTGTGATATTGACCAACACTAATACCTCGCCCTGCGCATTAGGATCTTCCGGCTTAAATTCCTCCAATGCAAAACCTATGGTTTGTCCACTCAGGGTTGCTTTTTGTGCGACGCCGGGTATTCTTGAAGACGTAAGATAATCACCTTGTTCGATCGGCCCGTTTGTGGCAGTGACTTTTACGAGCGCCTCACCCGAAGTTACAACGTAATAAAAATTTTCTAACGTAGTATCTTCTAATGCAATAGCAGGAGAGTCGGCAATAATACCGTAAACGTTTTCATCGTATTCCTGAAAACTTAAAACGTAATTTCCACCATCAATACTTACTACATGGCCCTCCTGAACATCTGTACCAAAAACATCTGCTGACACACCTATT
>CAZBWW010000026.1:0-2315 GCA_964496005.1 uncultured Candidatus Saccharibacteria bacterium
GGATCGTTTGTGTATGCAAGTATGCTATCCCAGTACAGCGCACTTACATCTTCCGTGCCTACCTCAGTACCATTTGATAAATATATAAAATTTGTAGTATCGCTATCTGCTTGGAGGTTAATATTTGAACTGTCCATAATCCCGCTGTCAGAGAGTGTCAAGGTAGAACCTAATATCACGCTATTTTCAACATAGATACTGTCACCAACACCTAGTAGATCATGTATATACGCGTCGTCGTTGTCTAAAGTAAAACCTGCGTTTGTAACTGCTTCTGAGGCGCTGCCAACAAACAAATCATCAAGAATTGCCACATCATCCGCGGCCGCATACAGCGCGTATGTATTCGCACCGGCAATATATACACCGTAATTGGCAGTTGCTCCAGCGTCTAAGTCTTCAATATAAAGTCCGTATTGTGTACCAATAGTTCCACTACCTACAAATTCATCAGCATAAAAATTGTATCCTTCTGTTATTGTGGCGCCTGTATCGGCAAATAGGTTACCGTAAAATGAATATGCCTGAGAAACAGTACCGCCGTTTCCAAGTAAGGTTACATCTGCAAGTACTGAAATTAAATCATCGATCGTACCGCTAGTTATGTCTGTTCGTGCGCGGGTTCTAAGTGCCTGTTTTAAGCCGGAATCTGCAATGTCGTAGATAGCGTTTACATACTGCACAAAGCCTTCGGTTGCAGTTGTTCCTGTTATAGTGTCTTCCACCAGTAGGGCAGGTATCCAATGGGCTCCGGAGCCAACTGATACTTTGTCTTCCACCAACATTTGGCCGTCGCTATTAACATGAACCAGATCTCCATCTAGTGCATCGTCGCTGCTTATCATAAAGGCATCAGTGCTTAAACCATCGAGACTTATCTCCAATACAGAATCGGGTGTGGTGTCACCAATACCAACACGGTCAGTTAAAATGATCGTATTGTTACTGGCAACCGGAGTAGTAACGTAAAACAGGTTTGTGCCGAGGTTATCCCTAATGGCAAAGGTATACTCACCTCCAGGCTGAAGAATTAAAGAAGAATCTGTTGCACCTATGTTTCCTAACTGCCAGTATGTACCACCGCCATTAGTGTTGTGCAATCTAAATGATGGGTCAGCACTTTCAATATGCAGATTAGACAGTGCGTTGATTGTGCCAATACCTACGCTCGCTCCAGAAAAGTAGAAAGTGTCATTAGTATTAAAGCCGAAAGTACCGGCATCGGCATCGGTGGCTTCAAAAAGTAGGGTAGGGTTGGCACTATTATCGTAACCAAAGTAAAAGTTACCGGTAGATTCATCAATACCAAACATGGATGCTGCTATAGTAGTGCCACCCACTGCAAAATCGTCCGTGGCATCTGTGGGGTAGATGACATCACTCGCCAGAGTCCACATACTACCTGCTCCACCACTAGTAATTGTCGCATCCAGATCATCAAGGACATCCTGTACATTGGCCGAGTTACTGTTGGCAAACTCATCAAACGCTCCAACCAAGTAAGCTCCAGAATCATTAGCGGCGGTAGTTTCGCCAAGAGAGGTTGTTCCACCAAATATTAGATTTATTGCGGCTGTAAGGTTTAAGTTGTCGCTGGATGGTATGGTGATTTCCCCACCTGATGTGTTAATTGTCAGATTTCCATTGATATCAACTGCAAATGAAGTATCAGCAGAGCCGTCCGCATAGGATATTCTAAATTGTGTAGCAGCAGTTGAAAGAATTTCTAAAGTGGAATCTGGCGAGACATCACCAATACCAACATTAGACCCAAAATATACAAGATCATCAATGAAAGCACCATAATCCCAATTAGTTCCCCGTTGATAGATGGCATGCTCGGTACTTGTGGTTTGGCCATCAAGATCGTCTATAAGAAGACCGTAGGTAGTAGACCCGGCAACCGAAGTAAGGTTGGAAAAGTCTAGAGTGATTCCTGAAAGAGCTGCAGACTGGACGGTTGCTCCACCCCAGTCCATATTTATAATATTGCCGGCTGTATTGTTGATGTCAAAGTCCAAAGCGATTTGATCTACATCATCTTGGTCAATAGTTAATGCCACGCCGTCGGCTGTTCCTGTGTCAAATTCGCCTGTTCCGTAAAAAATTAAGTCATCCGTGCTGAAATCGCCGTAAATCAATGGGGTAGAGGAGCTTGAATTTTCGATATAAAGTTTATTGGAACCCGTTTCGCTAAATCCGGATTGATACCCCAAAAATACATTACCATCATCACTTGTGGTTAAGCTATTACCGGATTGATACCCAATTACAACATTGTTGTCTAACACTTTTCTCACATCAGGTATCATATA
>CAZBWW010000026.1:2325-13118 GCA_964496005.1 uncultured Candidatus Saccharibacteria bacterium
ACATTGTTGTCCGACCCGGTAGAAGCAGCTTGTCCTGCATCGACTCCAATAAAAACATTGGCGGTGCCATCGGTAAGACTATCACCGGCATCTTTTCCAACAAGAACATTGCGTGAGCCGGTAACTAGGCTTGAACCTGCGTTATATCCCAGTCCAACATTGTAATCACCGCTTTCTACATCATCCAGGGAGTTAGCTCCCGCCGCAAGGTTACCAGTACCCGTTTCAATGCTCAAAAGAGCAAAATATCCGATCGCAGTATTTTCACTAGCATCCACACCAAAAGAACTGGATGGCCACATGGCATAATTACCAACCGCTACGTTTCCAACCCCAGTTATATTTCTGAGTGCGGAAATACCAACACCTACATTGTCGTAAGCGTCTGTCGTATCATCCAACGCTTCTGATCCAAGTGCAACATTGTAATTAGAATTCGTGCTGTTCTTCATAGCAGCACCCAGCGCCGTATTAAATGAGACTCCTGTACTTTCATAGAGTGCGTAGTTTCCGATGGCTACATTTTGTACCCCTGTAGTTTCGCTGTCTAATGCGTAAGCACCTATTGCTGTATTAGACGATGCTGTGAGAGCATATCCGGCATTGTAGCCAAAGAGTGTATTAAAGCTTTGTGTTGTTAGAGCATATCCGGCGTTATTACCGACAACGGTATTGTTTTGCCCAACAGTCAGAGAAGATCCAGCTCCATGTCCAACGAGTAGCGAATTAGTATTTAATACATCAAGAACCTTTAGGTTGTCCAGTTTATAATAAGTTGAGGTGTCAATCTCCCCAGCCACGTCAAGCTCATCATCAGGTGTTGTAGTGCTTATACCGACAGTTCCTGCGACATATAAATCCGCAGAACCCGCATCAGTAGCCCCAATTGCGACATTATATGAAATTAAATCCGGATATAGGTTAGAACCGCTTAAAGTCCACGGACCGCCGGTTGCTGCTATATCACTCCAAGTCGCATTCCCGACAGCATCGGATGTCATAACATAATTATTTACAGCACCATTTGTCATAGTAAAAGTAGTAGTTGAAATACCGCCTATAACTTGTAAAGTGGTGGTGGGTGCATCAGTACCTATACCTAGCCGGTCAGTTGCGTCATCCCAATAGAAATTTACCGCATCTTGAGTAAATGCGGAACCGTCTCCAAATACTACACCTCCGGATTCTGCCGTGGATCCGCTAAGTAAGTTTAGTTCTTCCGCGGTTACGCCTAAGCCTGATAAAATATTTATCTCGTCACCGGTTGCAGTTACTTCAGTACCACCAATGTACCAAGTGTTATTTATTTCTAATGTACCGCCAAGCACAAAATCTCCATCATACTCAACTACGTCAGCAAGATTAGTACCGTCAATTACACCTTCGGCAATAACTACATTTGTTAAACCCGTTTCGTCGCTTGAAACCACCTCGCCGGCAATTTCCAGTGTGTTTTCAAGTGTAAGTTCTGTTACGGTATCAACAGCATCTAACTCATTTATAGTGCCTGTCCCGGAAAAGGTAAGTGTAGGAGTTGTCAGAATTCCTCCTACAGTTGCGTTTGTGACGAAATTTGCGTCCTGAAGAAATTGGGAAGGTACTTGTATATTAAGCGCGTATTCTCGATTTTTATTTATTTGACCTAACACAGCACCGCGCATTTCCAGCGTTTTTTGTCTTACTTTTTCTGCTTCTCGGCTTGATGTAATTAAACTCAGAATTCCTGCGTTTCGGTAATTGGCCGCCGGTGTGACTACATAAATTGCAAGTAGAATTAGCATTGCTAATGCAAGTCCGGAAGTAGTAACAGCTAGTGCCTTAAATTTTTTGAGTTTTTTTGTGTCGTTAGCTGTTTGTTTTTTTTCGTGAAGTGTCTTTTGTACTGCATTTTTTACTGAGGTATTTTGTTTTTTCTCTGCCTCTTTAGCTAATTGTTTTTTCAGATCCAGAAGTGCTTTTTGATCAAAAAATCTAAAACCTTTGTCAGACCTTGTTGATGTTATTCTTCCTAATTTCTCATAGTTAAAAAGTGTCGTAATAGAAACGCCAAGCAAACCAGCTGATTCGGTGGAACTGAGTAAGTTCTTAGTTTCTTTACCCGTTCGGATACGTTGTTTTTTTATATAATCTCTCAACCTAAGAACCTCAGTAATATCAAAAAATCTATACCCATTAGCATCACGAAACGCAGATATTAGTCCTTCTTTTTCATACTTTAATAAAGTAGTTTTTGAAATACTTAATAGGTTAGCTGCCTCAATAGTTAATAGTTTGTCAGACTTATAGTTTTTTCTATGATCTTCCAGGGCAGGCATTTTTATTGTTGACCTTCATCCCTAAAATTGATTGTTGTTTAAACAAGAATTAGGGTTAACTATATGATAGTTTTTGTGTACAAACTTGTCAATATTGGATGCTAATTTGTATTATTTGTGAATTACGAAATTGCTATGCTTAGAACGAACGAAGTGATATATAATATGCATATGATCGACAAAGTAAAAATACATGTGAAAGCGGGTGATGGGGGAGACGGTAGAGTATCATTTCGCAGAGAAAAATATATTCCCAAAGGTGGTCCCGACGGTGGCGATGGCGGAGATGGCGGAGATGTATTTTTTGTAGTGAATTCGAACCTAACAACTTTATTGGATTTTCATACTAAACGAAAATATATAGGGGAGAGTGGTGCTATGGGCGGTAAGAAAAAGATGACAGGTGTTAGTGGAAAAGACTTACATATTAGCGTACCAGCAGGCACTTTAATTTATGAGATTACAGGAAGCAACGAAGTATTAATAGGTGATATGGCTGACCAAAACAGTAAGTTGTTGATAGCTAAAGGCGGTCGTGGCGGAAAGGGTAATACCCGGTATAAAAGCTCTGTAAATAGGACTCCTATGCAATTTACGCCAGGAACAGCCGGTGAAGCAAAGGAACTTGTTCTAGAAATAAAAATGATCGCGGACGTAGGTTTAATTGGCATGCCAAACGTAGGCAAAAGTACGCTTATTAATTACCTTACAAATGCAAGAGCAAAAATAGGCAACTATCCATTTACAACATTAGAACCGAATTTAGGTGTGATGAAGCTCAAGAATGGGTATGAGGTTGTGTTTGCAGATATACCCGGGTTAATTGAAGGTGCTGCCCATGGAAAGGGTTTGGGTGATGATTTTTTAAGACATGTTGAACGAACGAGGGTGCTGGTCCATTTGGTAGATCCCACTGTTAATTTGCTCTCGGAAAATTCTGATCGCAAAAAGACAGTAGCTGACGTGCTTAGTTCATATAAAGTTATTCGGAATGAATTAAACAATTACGGTGCGGGACTAGCCGAAAAGCAAGAAATTGTGGTTATAAATAAAGTTGATATTACCGAAGTTAAAGCACTTCTTCCTGAAATTATTAGCGAGTTTGAAAGTATGCACATTACTGCATTTGGGATTTCGGCTGCTACAGGTGAGGGGATTGACTTACTGGAAAACACTTTACTCGAAGCCCTTGAGACTGCACCGGCGCGTACTGTATTTGTGAGCGATGAAAAACCGGTGAAACAATATACCGTAGACACTTTACCCAACAGAAGAATTGTGAGATCTTAATAGCTGATTATTTATAGCGATTATTTTTATTCGCAGTTTTAGTTTTTAGGGTTTTGCTGTTTGTTTGACGTTTATTTGATTTTGGGCCGTTAGCTCACTTGGTAGAGCGCTGCTATGGCATAGCAGAGGTAGGGGGTTCGATCCCCCCACGGTCCACCAAGAATTAGAGGTACTTCGTGGTGCTAACTTGTGATGACTTTTGATCAAGCTACGTTAGGCTATCTAATCCAGCCAGAAATTAAAATTATATGGTGCCGGTGATTCTTACTCTGTTACCCACCAATCGAATTCAGCATTGTTTGCAGTTGGAGCATCTAACTCGACAGTAAAGCTTTCGCCCGGAATTTGTTCTGAAACCCAAAACCTTGTTGCTGGGGCATAATCGTCTTTAAAAGAAACATAGACCTTTGCTGTTTCCGTAACATTAGGACTTTGTACCACAACTGTTTGACTGTTCTGCGGGACAAACGCCGTGCCTGCACCGCCGATTTGAACTTGTGATTCCGGATTTGTTTGTGTACCTTGAATAATGAGTTGAGTAGTTTTAGGTTTTCCTATTTGGATAATTCCAAGCTCTGCAATTAGAATGATAATCACCATAATAAAAATACCGTATAGTACCATTTTTTTCCGTACCTCTTCAGAAGCTAATGCTGAATAAAAACTTTTTGTTTTGTCCTGCATGGCTAACCGGCGTTCGATCTCTTCATTAGAGATTCCTTCTTCCTTGTATTTTTGGATTAATACTAGTCTATCAATAGTAGATTCAGGGTAGTGACCTTTTGTTTTCCCATCGTCTTCTTTCATTCTGGTCATATGTGAGATCCAGCCCATTTTTGTGTAGTAGCGGAGTCGGTTATATGGGTCTCCCTTACCAAAATCTACACCTCTGTTTGCTGCTTCCGCTAATAATTCTTCGACTGAAAGATATTTTTCCATGCCGCCATTATATTTGGTTATTCATGAATTGGCAAGATAAAAGTTTGTACTCACTGTATATTTTTCATACATTTAACTAAGAAAGTAGGAAAATATATACTGACATTTTAGTCTAGTATGGATAGATTAGTGGGGGTTGTGAAGTTACCGGGGAGTTGGTAAGGTATTTTTATGCTCGGTGCCATAAGCCTGCTTGATTCAAAGTACCCAGACGCGCTTCGAAAGATTCCTGATCCGCCGGAGATTTTGTATTACAAAGGTACTGTGAATGAGAAGCTGTTTGAGAATTGCTTAGGTGTGGTAGGCAGTAGAAGGACGACCACTTATGGCACCGAGATATGTTCAAAAATTGTATCTGAAATTGCAAATTACGGTGTGACGATAGTTTCAGGTTTCATGTATGGTATAGACGCAACAGCCCATGCGGCGGCAATGACTTTTGGGGGAAAAACTATTGCGGTAATGCCGTGTGGGATTAACTTAATACGGCCGGCATATCAACAAAGTCTATACTCAGAGATTATTGAAAAGGGAGGTTTAATAGTATCTGAATATCGGGCTGAATATGAACCAAAGGTGTGGATGTTTCCTAAACGCAACAGAATTATTGCCGGTCTATGCAAAGCTGTATTGGTCGTTGAAGCTGCATCTGGGAGCGGGTCTCTAATTACTGCTGAGTACGCATTTCACTATGAGAGGGAAGTGATGGTTGTTCCGCAAAATGTAACTGCCAAAAACTCCACTGGTATTGTAGAGTTACTAAAACGCGGGGCAAAACCTGTTGCTACTGCGGCAGATGTACTTGCATATTTCGATAAACATAAACAGTTAACTGATCACCAATACACATCAGAATCAAAATTAGCACAGTTAATTATAGAACAACTTTCTTATGAGCCGTTAACAGTAGATGAGTTAGCCAGAAAACTTGAAGTAAGTGTAGATAAGTTAGGTTCCGAACTTACACTACTGATTTTAAAAGGGCGAGTAGCTGAGAAAGAAAGCAAAATGTATGTTGGTTAAAGTCGGATCGGTAGCAACATATGGGATGGATCTAATTAATGTAGTTATAGAAGTAAATGTAGCAAACCGAGGTTTTCCGGGATTCGATATTGTGGGTTTACCCGGAAAAGAAATATCAGAAAGTAAGCATAGAATCTTAACTGCATTACAGAACGCAAAAGTTGATATACCTCCACGAAAAATTGTTGTAAATCTTGCACCTGCAGATGTACCTAAGGAAGGCGCATCATATGATTTACCAATTTCTGCCGGTCTAATAGCTGCTTTAAACAATTTCCGCATTCCAGACAACGCGCTGTTCTTTGGTGAACTATCTCTCGACGGCTCTGTAAGGAGAACTAGCGGTGTTTTTTTAGCAGCATTATGTGCACACGAGTACAGAAAGATTGGCATATTTATTCCTAGCGCGTCGGTAGCAGAAGCCAGGCTATTTAATGACGTGAAAGTATATGCTATCAATCATCTATCCGAACTGCTAACAGCATTTAAGATTGGAGATTATAATTCATTACTTTATAACCAAAAAAATTATGACAATAATACCAAGGATATTCAAATTACGGATTTTGCTGAAATAATAGGACAAGAAACAGCTAAGCGTGCATTAGAGATTTCAGCTGCAGGCGGGCATAACATTTTGTTGCAGGGACCGCCTGGAGTAGGTAAGACTATGCTATCAAAAGCATATCAGTCAATACTGCCTGAACTTACCTATAATGAAACAATTGCTGTTACGAAGCTTTATTCTCTTAAAGGAAGTTTAACAAAAGAAACTCCAATAATAAAAACTCGACCATATCGTGCTCCACACCATACTGTTTCATATATTGGAATGGTTGGTGGGGGAAGTGTACCGAAGCCTGGCGAAATTAGTCTTGCACACAAGGGGGTTTTATTTATGGATGAATTTAATGAATTTTCCAGACAAGTTATTGAGGCACTTAGACAACCGTTGGAAAACGGATACGTTGTTGTTTCGCGAAGTAGGGGAAGTTTTCGATTTCCTGCGAGCTTTACATTACTAGCTTCTTGTAACCCATGTCCGTGCGGATATAAAGGTCATCCACGGAAAGAATGTGTATGTACTCCTCGCCAAATAGAATTATATAAGAAAAAATTTTCAGGACCGATCATGGACAGGATTGATTTGTTTGTAGAAGTTAACGCAGTTGACATAGACAAATTATCCGGAAAAGCTAATGGTGGGGAAACATCTTTGGAAATAAAAAAGCGAGTTAATAAGGCAAGGCAAATACAGCAAAAACGCTACCAAACGCTTGAGGAAGTAACAACGAATCATGAGTTGAGCAAGCGGCACATTACTGCCTTTTGTCAACTAGGATTAACACAACAACGGTTATTAACAGCCGCGGCAACGAAGCTTGACTTATCCGCACGAGGGTATTTTAAAGTAATTAAGGTGGCTAGAACCATAGCAGATTTGGCTGAAGCTGAAAATATAGCAGACGAACACATTGCGGAAGCATTACAATACCGGCAATAATGAACTTCTGCATAAAGTCGAAAACAAGGATTAAGATTAGTCAGATACTCAGAATAATAGTTAAAATAATTATAAATTAAATCGTAAAGTATTGCGTTGCAATAATATTTATTGTATATTGGTTCTATGACCGATATGCTTAAGTATTCAAGAGCATTTTCCGATAAAAACAGAGTTAAAATATTAGGCATGCTTTCCGATGGAGAGAAGAATGTCGGTACCGTTGCGGAATCTCTAAACGTAGAAGAAAATCTAGCTTCCCACCACTTAAGGGTTTTGTATAGTCTTGGACTGCTAAAAAGTATAAAGAAAGGCAGACAGGTTTATTACGGATTAAATAAAAAGAAAATTGTGACTATGATGAAGGATATTAGCGAGAATCCGTTTTTTAGGGAAGCGATGGTTGAGGCCTTAGAACAATAACTTTTTTGATTATTAATCTCTTTGTAGTAAGTAAAATAAAGTTTTCTACAAGTTATACCCTTAATTTTTAGCTTTGTATTTGCACACCTACTTAAAAATTTAATATGATCCATAAGTTTTTTATTTTTGCGGTAATTATGCGGGAATAAACAAAACCTAAAGATGTCCACACTTATCCACAAGCCTTATATTATTTACATAATTTACTTTGCGGTAATTATGCGGGAAATGTATTTAGTTCTAGTCTGACTAGACAGTGCTGTCTTAACATTAACGGGCTATTGTGTTTAAGTAGCTACATGAATTTTGTTAATCCTGACCATCAGTCATTTCTTTTTAGAAGTAGGTCATTTATAGGTAGTTCAGAAGGGAAGAAAGCAGTTATTGCAGTGCTAATTATACTTGGCATTTCGGGGTATTTAGTAGCAAACAGCTTACCAACTAAAAATACAAAAGTTGAACTTCAGGCTAATAGTTCAGGCTCTAATATTGGTGTCGACACAGAAAACGATACTGCCACTATTTTTGTTGACATTTCCGGCGCAATTGAAAAGCCGGGTATTTACGAATTACCGCGCACCGCCAGAGTTGCAGATCTGTTAGTGGTTGGTGGGCCTATATTAAGTGACGCATCAGCAAGGTGGGTTAGCCAGCACCTTAACCTGTCAGCTCCTTTAACTGATGCGCAAAAATTATATATTCCATTTGAATGGGATTTCAAACCAACCGCTGTGTTAGAAGTTAGTGCTTTGGTCACGCCGCTTGTTTCAGGTACGCAAACCAGCACTCAGCCAGCTGGTAATTCTTCTTCAAATTCGGTAGTTGTACCTAACACAAACTCAGCTAGTACAAACTCAGCTCCATCCTCCGATGACATGACTGTAAACGAAGCTAATCTTATTAATGTAAATACGGCAAGCCAGTCAGAACTAGAATCGTTAGACGGTATCGGCAAAGTTTATGCACAGCGGATGATGGAAAACAGACCATACACGACAATTGAGGAATTGGCTGCTAAGGCTAGTATTCCCGCAAGTACAATTGCAAAGATAGCAAATTTCGTCACTTTTTAAGTGTGTGTTTGGTGTTGTTTCTAGATATAAATATTTCCTTTTTTTGATTTTGGTTTTTTTATTTCGGCTCGTGGCTTATTGCTCAGGAAACACTTTACTAGAAAGCTTAAACCAATTTAATATGACACAGTGTGCAAATAAAAGCCAAAATTTTGAAATAAAGCACGTTAACTCAACATACACTGTTCAGCAGAAAGTAGGGGATTTCATTCAAGAACTTACAGCAGATATTAGAATTAAAGCCTCAGAGAATGTAAGGCAAAAAATTCCAAGTCCGCATAGCGAATTATTGTTAGGACTTACATTAGGTATTAATGATATTTCAAAAATTCCTACGTTTAACGACGTCGTGCGAACCACGGGTACAATACATGTGATTGTTGTGTCTGGTTATAATATTAGTTTGGTTTTTACACTTGTAATTAGAATTTTAGGTTCCCAGTATCGTACTAAAAATTTAATTAGCGCACTTGTAATTACATTGCTGTATGCGGTAATTTCCGGTTTCGATCCTCCTGTGATTAGAGCATGGATTATGGGTTCAATTGCTGCAAGTGCTAAGTTCTATGGCAGGATTGTAAATGCAGCAGAATTGTTACTATTCTCTGCACTGACTATGCTTGTAATTAACCCCGCGTTTTTATTTAGTCTTAGCTTTCAACTGAGTTTTCTTGCCACATTAAGTTTGGTTTACTTTTCAGATATAAGTTCATATTTTGTGGTCAAGGTACTTACTATTATTGGTTTAACAAGGTTTAAAAAAAGTGTCATAGTTGCAGATTTGACCGCGACACTATCAGCTCAGATACTGGTTTGGCCATTAATTTCGTATCATTTTGAGCAGGTTAGTATAATAAGTCCGGTAGTTAATGCAGTAATTTTATGGACTATTCCGCTTGCAACTATATTAGGCGGTTTGTTCTTACTCACAACCTTTTTACCCGGATTTATTGGTGAAATAATTTCATATTGCGTACAGTACATACTTATGGTTCCACTTGATATTTTTGTACGTGCGGTTTATTTTTTTGCCAATTTTGAGTTGGCAACACTTAACTTCAAAATTACTGCACTAGTTTTCTTACTGTATTTTATTGCTGTTTTATTTTTAGGTCATTTTTACAAGCTGAGGGCTGTGTCTAAATGACAAAATGGCACACAACACTTTCACTTATTTGTTACTTTTTGCTTACCATTGTGTTGGTAGAATACAAAAAGTATACGGCATTGCCTTATGTATCAGTAAAAATATTGGACGTAGGTCAGGGAGACGCTGTTTTAATTACCTCTTCAAATGGGAACATTATTTTAATTGACGGCGGACCTGATTATGAGCTTGACCGGTATCTTTTTGCTGAACATATGCTTACGCAATGTACTGTTGAGGTTATGGTACTTACTCATCCGCACATGGACCATCTGGTAGGGTTAAACAGAGTGTTACAGCGGTGTATTGTAAAGCAAATATTCTTTACTACTGTAGAGTACGATAGCCAATTATATAGTACTTGGCAGGACCTTGTTACACAAGAAACAACTAGCCAAAATAACTATCTTGTAGCCGGTGATCGGTTTTCAGTTGACGGGATAGATTTTTATGTGCTGTGGCCGACTGAGGACTATTTAAATAAACCAAACGATAATGTAAATAATGCATCGATAGTGTTGTTTATGGATTATGGCAAGTTCGAGGGTATTTTTTTAGGTGATGCAGAACACGAAGCCTTAGCAAAAATAGACATTACCAGGATTCTACCCCTTATTGACGGTAAGCTTGATGTATATAAGGTTTCACACCATGGATCGCAAAATGGCTTAGACCAAGAAGTAGTGCGTGTGCTAGACCCGGCATACGCTGTTGTAAGTGTTGGGCAGAATAACAGTTATGGACACCCAAGCCATGAAGTGGTGGAATTTTTTGAAAGATCGGCTATTCCTTTGTATAGAACCGATAAACAAGGAACAATAGAGTTTAAAATATATTGAGGCAACTCGCCCGTAAATACACGCTTTTTTTTGCTAGTATATACGTATGTTAAAAAAAGAGCTTGAGCAAAAGATTATACGAGCTGTACAGAAGGTGTATAAGGTTGATTTGGAAAAGGCAGTAATAGAACACCCGGCAAATGAAGCTTTTGGGGATTATGCATCAAACGCCGCACTTGAATTAGCTAAAGAGCTTAAGCAACGACCTATGGAGATTGCCGAAAAGCTATGCTATGAGTT
>CAZBWW010000027.1:0-12621 GCA_964496005.1 uncultured Candidatus Saccharibacteria bacterium
TTACGTTCACCGCTTTCAGTAGTTAAAAGTTCGGCGGATATGTTGATTAAAGAGAGTGCTAAACTTACCGCTGAGCAAATAACCGAAATGTTGGCGCAAATGAAAGAGTCTTCCTCGGGATTACTGGAAATTGTAAATAACCTGCTCGATGTCGCGAAACTGGAGGCGGGCAAGGTAGAACTTTTTAAACAAGAATGTGATGTCAATAAGCTTTTGCAAAAAGAAGCTGATTATTATAGAAGGCTGGCAGACAAAAGCGGTTTGGATCTCGAGTTAAACTTGGATCCGACTCTAAAACCTATTCAGTGCGATTCGGAAAAACTCATCCACGTAATGAATAATTTAATTTCTAACGCGGTTAAATATACTGAATCAGGTACGATTACAATTGAATCAAAAGGGTATAAAAAGTACGTGCAGGTAGCTGTCGCAGATACAGGTATGGGAGTTTCAGATGAAGCAAAAAGCAAACTCTTTAACAAATATGTACAGGCTGCGCAGAACGCCGAATCTAAAGGGAAAGGTACGGGGTTAGGCTTAGTGATTGTTAAAGGCATGATCGAGGCGCATAACGGACGGATTTGGATCGAAGACAATAAGCCGCAGGGTACTAGATTCGTATTTACTCTGCCGTTGTCATGAGAGATTTTTATGAATGTGCCAAAAACCATTTTTAGGGAATACGATATTCGCGGCACTTATCCCAATGAGCTAACGGAGGAAGTTTCAAGACATATTGGGTGTGCTGTAGGCACTTTACTTTGTTCAAAAACCGGTAAAAGAAGTCCAAAAGTAGTAGTCGGCCGCGATACACGTGAAAGTTCAGAGGGATTAACAAACGAATTTATTAAAGGATTAGTAGCTAGCGGGTGTGAGGTAGTAGACGTAGGGGTTAGTTTAACTCCAATAATTCATTTTCTAACTTGTGAGGCTGATTTTGACATGGGTGTTGAAGTTACTGCAAGTCATAATCCGGCAAATTTTAATGGTTTTAGATTAGATTATAGAAATGCTGTACCGATATTTGGGGATGATATCGCTAAGTTATATTCTCTTGTTATTTCAGAAAAATATAGGGAAGGTGCAGGCTCGGTTAGTAAACAAGACCTATTTGATTTTTATTTGCAGTATCTAAAAAAAGTATTTAAATTTTCTGGCAGTAAAAAAGTCGTTATTGATTGCGGGTACGGCACAATCAGTTATTTTGCCGAGCGGATATTTAAAACACTTGGTGCGGATGTAGTTCCTGTATTTTGTATACCTAAAAATACATTTCCACAGGGAATTCCCGATCCTACTAGGCTTGATTTTATTACCGAGCTGGAAAAAGCCGTACTTGAACATAATGCGGCGGTCGGGTTTGCGTTTGACGAAGACAGCGACCGTTTTGGTGTTGTAGATGAAAAAGGACATGCCCATGATAACGATAGGATATTGTTACTAATGGCAAAGGAAGTTCTAAAGACTAACCCAGGCGGTACTATCATATTTGATGTAAAAAGTTCAAATATTTTGCCGAAATTTATTAAAGCGTGGGGCGGGAAGCCCGAAATGCTTAGAACAGGTCATCCGTTTTTTGTGAAGCGGATGCAGGAAGGTGCCTTGTTAGGCGGTGAGTTTTCCGGCCATACTTTTTTCGCAGATGGTTACTATGGATACGATGATGGTATTTATGCCGCCTGTAAAGTACTTGAGATTTTGGAAAAAAGCAGTAAACCACTGTCTGAATTAATGAGCGAGTTTCCGGATTTGTCTGATACAGGTGAGCTTAAAATAATATGTCCGGATGACAAAAAATTTGAGGTTGTAGCAGAAATACAAGCAGCACTAGTGCAGAAAAAAGCTGACTTTTTAGATGTAATTACTCTTGATGGTATACGGGTATCAGTTACAGAAACTGACTGGTTTTTAATTAGAGCGTCCAACACCTCACCTTATTTAAGTATTCGTGTGCAGGCACATACTGCCGAAAGCCTAAGTTTACTGAAAGCCGGAATAAGAGATTTGTTAAGCAAATATAGTTATCTCAATTTATCGGCCTTGAACTGATATGAGCTTAAATCGCGGCTTTTACAACTGCGATATTTTCGACGTGTATCTTGTAGACGGAAGCATTCGAATATATTAACATAGAAGTATGAACAAACAGTCTGCCCACATTTTATGGTTCGAAGATATCCGTAAACACGATATCCCGCTTGTCGGCGGAAAAGGTGCAAATCTAGGTGAAATGTACCACGCAAAAATTCCCGTGCCGAACGGCTTTGTAGTCACCGCAAAAGCATATTTTGACTTTTTAAAAACAACTTCTCTCCGCGACAAAATTTTAACTGAGTTGTCAGGTTTGGATATGAATGATTCTAAAAAACTGCTTGAAGCTTCCGAACACATTAAAACCGCGATTTTGGCTGCGGACATGCCCGACTCGTTAGAAAAAGAAATAATTACTGTTTATAACGAATTATGCGGTGAGTTTGATAAGTATGTAGCTGTAAGGTCTTCTGCTACTGCCGAAGATTTACCGGATGCATCATTTGCAGGTCAACAGGAAACTTTTTTAAATATTAAAGGCGGTAAAGATGTGGTAAAGCACGTACAAAAAGCGTGGGCCTCTTTATTTGAATCCAGGGCGATATTTTATAGGACTGATTTAGGGTATGACCACCTAAAAGTCGGTATTGCGGTACCTGTGCAGCTAATGGTGCAGTCGGATATTTCCTGCATTATGTTTACGGTTAATCCGTTGAAAAATAATCTCGTGGAAGTTTCTATTGAATCCGCTTTTGGACTTGGTCAGCCTGTTGTATCCGGTGAAGTTACTCCGGATCAATTTATAATTAACAAAAAGACAAAAAAGATTGTATATAAAAATATATCCACTCAAACATGGCAGTTAACATTGGCCGGAAAAACGCCAATTTCGCAAAAATATCAAAACAAGCAAAAAATGAGTGATAAACATGTACTTGAGCTGGCAAAAATCGGTATGCATATTGAAGAGCATTATAATTTTCCGCAAGACATTGAGTGGGGAATGGAGAATGACACGTTGTATATTGTGCAGTCGAGGCCGGTAACTACAATGGATGAGGTACAGAAAAAAGTTGAGACTCATGTTGACAAAAAAACTGCGGGAAATGTATTACTCGAAGGTTTAGCCGCATCTCCAGGCGTGGTAAGCGGTCCTGTTAGAATTCTTAAATCGGCGGCAGAAATCGTAAATATTAAAGATGGCGAAGTATTAGTTGCTGTAATGACAAATCCTGATTTTGTGCCGGCGATGAAGAGGGCGTGTGCAATTGTAACCGATGAAGGTGGACGTACTTCTCACGCAGCTATTGTTAGCCGTGAACTTGGTGTCCCTGCTGTAGTGGGTACAAGCATGGCAACAAAAATGTTAAGAGACGGTGAGGTCATAACAGTTGATGGCTCAGAAGGTAAAATATACGAGGGTGCGCATACCATTGAGGAAGAAGTAAAGAAAAGCAGTATCTCATCATTAGAAATGACCACCGCCACCAAAATATATGTAAACCTAGCTGAACCGGAACTTGCAGCAGATATATCAAAAAGAGCTGTTGATGGTGTAGGGCTTTTACGCGCGGAGTTTATGATTGCGCAGATTGGAACCCATCCGAAAAAATTTGTAGAAGAAAAAAGAGAAAAGGAGTTTATAAATGTGCTTGCTGAGAATTTAGAGAAATTTGCTAAACCATTTTACCCGAGACCCGTAATTTACAGGGCAACAGATTTTAAATCCAGTGAATACAAGACGTTAAAGGGCGGGGCACAGTATGAGAAAGATGAACCCAATCCAATGATCGGTTTTAGAGGGGCCTTAAGATATATACAAAGTGCGGATGTGTTTAATATGGAATTGGAAGCAATTAAAATAGTACGTAATAAAGGTGGATTTAAGAATTTGCACGTAATGATTCCATTTGTGCGCACCATAGACCAACTACGTGAAGTAAAGCGGTTAATGTCGGCGCAGGGTCTTCGCCGAAGCGGATCCTTCCATGTTTGGATGATGGTCGAGATTCCATCTAATGTAATACTGCTTGATGAGTTTATTAAAGAAGGTATAGACGGTGTTTCTATAGGTACTAATGATTTAACCATGTTGACGTTAGGTGTAGACCGAGATAACGAGATGGTGGCAAATGTATATAATGAACTGGACCCTGCTGTACTTGCAAGTTTGGAAAAAATAGTAACAACCAGCAAAAAACATAAAGTTACATGTTCTGTTTGCGGTCAGGCACCATCTGAATACCCGGAATTAGTAGAAAAGCTAGTTGAGTGGGGTGTGACATCGGTATCGGTTAGCCCGGATGTAATTGAACAGACGCGTGAAAATGTGTACAAAGCTGAAAAAAAATATTTAACAAATAAACATGCAGAAAAAGCAACAAAAAAACGCGGGGCTGAGAAATACAGAAGAGAACGTAAACCAAGAAGCGGTAGAACTTTAAAGAAAACAAGCCGCAGAAAGTAATACGCATTAAACGCTTTAGTTGTTGGTGTTGTGTGGAAATAAACAATACATGCCAAAAATCAGTGAAATAAAATGTCATAAAGTTTTAAACTCCCGAGGCGATTGGACCATTGAAACGCATGTTTTGTTGGACGATGGCTCAGAAGGTGTAGAAGCAGTACCAGATGGAGCTTCAAAAGGTGAGCATGAAGCAGTATATGTGGACGTACACAAGGCAATTGATATAGTAGAACACCCTCTAAACGATTTACTCGTGGGAGATGATCCCTTTGACCAAAAAAATATTGATCAGCAAATGCTTGATATGGACGGGACAAAGAATAAAAGACATTTAGGCGGGAACAGTATTTTGTCAGTATCGTTGGCAGTTGCAAAAGCTTGTGCCGTTTCAAAAAATGTTGAGTTATATACTTATTTGGCGCAGCTAGCTGACGTAAAGTTAACCAGTCCTCTAAAATTTCCGACGCCTGTTTTTAACATTATCAATGGCGGGAAGCACGCCAATAACGGATTGTCTTTTCAAGAATTTATGGTAATACCGGCACAAAGCTGGTCAATTGCACAGGCGATAGAAATCGGTGTTGATATTTATCACACGCTAGAAGAGGAACTTAAAGCAAATAAGCTAGATATTGATGTAGGTGATGAGGGCGGGTTTGCACCAAATGGGTTAACAGTTAAAAAGGCACTTAATTTGCTAAAAACTGCTGTAGAAAAAAAATATAAAGGGGGAAAAGACGTATTTTTTGGGATGGATGTTGCGGCAGAAAGTTTTTATAAAAGTCGAAAATATCACATTAGCGAAGAAGATTTAGAGCTCAGCGCTGATGAGTTGGCAACTTTTTATGGTCAGTTATTACAAAAATTTGAATTAATTTATTTGGAAGATCCGTTTTACGAAAATGATATAGACGGATGGCGGTTATTTATGTCAAAGTACGGAAAAAAGCTAATGGTTGTTGCAGACGACTTGGTGGTTACCAACAGTAAATTCTTAACAAGAGCAGTTGATGAACAATTAGCAAATGCGGTTATTGTTAAACCGAATCAGGTTGGAACCTTGACCGAAACTTTTGATTTTATACAAAAGGCCAAGGTAGCTGGGATGGCTGTTGTTGTATCTCATCGGAGTGGAGATACTGCAGAAGATACTTTTATTGCGGATTTAGCCGTTGCTGTAGAAGCAGATTTTATTAAGAGTGGCGCACCGGCGCGTGGAGAACGGGTTGCTAAATATAATAGACTTTTGGAAATATTTGACGATTTGAGTTAAAAATCCATGTTAGAAAAATAAATCAAAGTACTAAATTTAAGGTCAAAGGTCAGGCTTGCAACGCGGGTGCGTTTTTTGTGCAAGCCTGACCGATTTGAAACAGAAGCAAGATTCTCATTTCAAGTTTAGAATCTTGCCTAGTACATCGCCAGGATCCTCGCCGCGCTTCCGTGCGATGTAGATTGCGACACTTGCCGCCGTCCCAACGATTACTAGAACAGCTAACAAAATCCAGAACAAAAAAGGCATCTTTATCTCTCCTTATAACTGACTATTTTCTTTTTATAGCTGACAATTCGAAGTATATCCTATCTAATAGTATAAGCAAGATAGTCTTTTCCAAGCGGAGTTTCAACAGTGGCAGTCACCTCATCAGATAAACCCTCAAAATATCTTCTAAATCCTCTTATAGAATTACCGTGGCAAGAAACCGCCACATTAATTTTGTTGGTTTTTATTAACGGCACAAGTTCATCACAAAAAGCCGCAACCCTGTTACACACTTGTTCTATACTTTCACCGTTTGGGAGCACATTTTTAAAATCTCGTCTCAATTTTAATAATAATTCAGGATTTTCTAGCTGTATTTCAAGTTTACTTTTGCCTTGCAAATCTCCATACGACCGTTCTTTTATTCTGTCATCCAAATGAATCTCTAAGTTTTTCGCGTGATCGTTAAGGGAAACAGCCAGCTTCATAGTTTCAACTGCCCGCTTTTGCGGAGAAGAAACTAACATTTCAATTTTCTTATTTTTAAGTTTTTCAGCTAGTTCTAGTGCTTGTTCACGCCCGTTGTCGGTAAGGTCTGCATCTCGCCACCCGCTAAACACAAAATGTTCGTTATCCACCGATTGTCCGTGTCTAAATATATATAAAACCGGCAGACCCGGAATTTCAGTTTTCGGCATTTCTGTGGCGTGCTTATAACTTAGATAGGTAAGTGCATCATCTACTTTGTCCCTACCATATTTTTGGTAGTAATTTTGCAGCAGATTAGTATCAAACATATTACTAAAGCATAGCATAGTGTGATATGCTCTTCACGTGCCTAGCTTTCCGGTTTACTGTCAAGAAATGGATAACTGATGGACGGAAGGCTATGCATCTTATTTCATTTTATTGTCTCCTAATTTTCTGATCTTCTAACAGTACAGAATCAATATTTTTGCAAATACGTGGTAAAGTATGCTAAAGTTCTGATTGTGCTTTTACTTTTTGGCATCCTTATTCATGGTAGTGGGCGAGGTAAAGGCACTTTCTTAAAAACTACCTGTATCTCTAGTATATTCTTCTTGTTACAATGAGTTTATGCAGTCTTTAGAGTTAGTAATTGCATATTTAGAACACCTGTCAACACAAGTGCCGTTGGGTCTGTTTGTACTAATAGGGTCATTTATAGAAGAAATAGTAGCACCTATCCCATCGCCTTTAGTAATGACACTCGCAGGCTCGCTCGCAAGTATTCAAGCGCGGGGAATTTTATATTTGGTACTGCTTGGATTACTTGGCGCGACAGGGAAAATAGTCGGCACCGCAATATTCTATTATATTTCATACGCACTAGAAGATGTGCTAATTTCTAAATTTGGGAAATTTATTGGCGTTTCAAATGCCGACATCGAAAAACTTAGTGAAAAGTTTAGCCGTGGAACAAAGGATTTTTGGCTTATTTTCTTTGCAAGGTTAATACCTATTGTGCCCACATCTCCCGTGACCATAATTTCCGGAATACTAAAATTAGAACAAAAAACATTTTTTTTAGCATCATTCTTTGGATATTTCGGCAGGGGGCTAATTTATTTATTTTTAGGCTATTTTGCGTACGAGTCGTACCAGGACATAACAGCCGGTTTAGACAATATAGAGTCTATAATCCAAATTGCTTTGGTAGCTGTAGTCGCGATATTTATTGGGTATTTGTATTACAAAAGGTCTAAAGGGCAAAACGTAAAATTTATTGATAAAATCTTTAATAAAAAGAAATAGGGCTATTAATAATTTATAGTATAGGTTCTGTGATATGGTTTGCTCTGCTCCGGTTTTTGAGATAGAAACCATAAAACACCATCCACATGTACAGAATCCACATTTTTATATTTTTTTCCAAGCTCATCTTTGATATGCTCTACTGCCCAAATCATGTTTGATCTTATTTCAATTTCTTCCCGTGAATCTTTGTCAATTAATTCGAAATTATCAATCTTTTGAGCTAATTCATCGCCATATATTAGTATTCCGAGGTTTCTTAATATCTGAGGAATTTTGTAATCAGCAAATGCAGTTAATTTGTCCGTGTTGGTTAGTGTTTTCATATTTGAAGACTCCAGTATTTGTTGAGTCATCCATACTTGCAGTTGAGCACGTTTATAAAAACCTACCTCAAAATTGTCGTATTTTGTTTTATCATTAAATGTAATACAACTGTCAGTAATCACCTCAACTAACTTCAGCGCGTCATAATTTGCTTCCTCGATCATATTTTTATATTTGCCCAAGTACTTTTTTTGCAAAACCGCCCCAATATTTTGATAACATTCCACCCGTTCATTAAGTAGTGGTATTTCAACGTTACCTTTAAAAATTTTTTTAACGGTTTCTTCGCTTATATTTGCTAAATAATCAGCATCTAATAAATCCTTATTTTTATTCAATTCTTTTTCCATACATTTAATTAGTGCAATTGATCCATCATATAATTTGCTGTCAATTTCAATAGTCCATTTTGGCATATTTTTTTCGGCCCAAAAACAAAAAGTTTGTGAATTAAACACAAATACAGCCTGTAACATATCATCAGGGGATAGATTGTTATTAAACATTGAGATTTCTGTAAATTCTAAATCTTTAGGCGATATATTTTGTACTGCTTTTTTGATTTTATTTTTATCAATATGAACGTATTTTGAGTCTTTTACTATTTTTTGTGTTGACTGTAGTACATTAATCATTTTGTAAAACCCTGTTTAAATCTCCGTTTATCACAATTGGTTGCATTCCTATTATTTCGGATTTATATAGCATTTCCGGTATCGGATTGTACAGAAAAATCTTCTTGTCATTTACGAACGCAAGACCGATTTCTAAAAATGTATTTCCGCCGATATAATTTTCTATGCCTTTTTTACTATAATTAAGAACCAATATACAGTCTGAGTGTACGATTTTATCGTGATGTTTTTTTATAAGGTTGTACCGTATTTTCCTTGCTCCTGACTGCTCATCAGAAGTAGAATCTTTGAACGGGCGTTTATTGCCGCCAAGCCTTACCGGTATGTGTACCTCAGCTACATTATGCTGAAGTAGCCATTCTTTTATCTCGTTCATTTCCTGCCAAAATGTTAAACTGCCACATATTGTAATTACCATATTAAAATTTTTCCGTTTCCAAACTTATTTCCTCAAATGAAATATTTCCATTAAAATCTTTAAGTGATTTATAAAAACCCCAAAATTCTTCTAGCGGTTTCTTAATTTTTTGCTTGAGTAGTTTTTCAGGAACCCAAAAATAATTTCCTTCAGTATTTACGCTACTATTTTCATTGGTTTTTAGTGCTTTCTGTTCTGAAACAGTAAACATAAACCCATGCATTAATTTGTCTTCAAGTAATATTTTTGCAGGTGAGTGGATTTTATAGTGTTTTATGGCAAATAATGTTGGTTCGGCGTCTAGTCCAGCCTCCTCTTTTAAACCTCTTTTTGCCGCCAAAGCTATGTTTTCACCCCATTTAACTTTTTCAGTTGGAAAACCCATACACCCGTAAAATGGGTTTTTCAGCCTTTTGTAAACCAGGAGTTCGGTATTATTGTTAATAATCCTTGTTGCACACAATACTGTTGTTATTTTTGCCTGCTGCCCAATTTTTGTTGTTTCGGTTGTAAGTCTGTTTGCGTATTCTTTACCACTTGGTGTTAGCTTGTATTTTTCACCATTTTTTTCTATTAGCTTTAATTCAATTAATTTATCCAAGTGAAACACAAATTGACTATTTTCCATTTCTTTATCAGTTTTTAATTCAGAGTATTTTGCCCAGTCTTTAAATAAAATCGTATTTAATATTGCTAGCTGTATTTCGTGAAGCTGTTTCATTATGAGAGAGTATACTATTTAATTTTTTCAATAAAAGTAAAGCGGAGTTTACCAAGCTTTCAGTTTATACTACTTACTAGAAGTGTGGTCTTAATTTTTACTATTGTTTTTTTGTACTTAAGTATATTTCCTAATTACGCCGGTTACCTTGCCTTGTACTAAAACATCCTTCGAGTCAACAATTATCGGATCCATTTTTTCATTTGCCGGCTGTAAGCGAATTTTCCCGTTTTTTTCCCTGTAAAATGATTTTAATGTCGCAAACGAGCCCTCAAGCAGAGCAACTACTATATCACCGTTTTCCGCGGTTTCCTGTTTTTGAATAACAACGTAGTCGCCGTCAAAAATTCCCTCATTTATCATGGAGTCGCCTTTAACTTGCAAGACGTAGCACCTTTTTACTTTATTAACTAAGTCCGGCGACACGGTAACTGTTTCCAGCTGGTTCTCGTTTGCTTCAATCGGTTCGCCTGCGGCAATGTAGCCAACAAGCGGGAGGTCGATACCCATTAACGGTGTGCCTGCATAGCTGTCTGCGGTTATTTCAATTCCGCGAACTGCACCCTCGTATCTTTGGATTACACCTTTACGCTCTAATGTTTCTAGGTGTTCATGTACTGTAGCAAGTGATGATAATTCCATTGCGTCGGCAATTTCCTGTAATGTGGGAGCTGCACCGTTAATTTGAATGTATTGTGAAATGTAATCAAGAATCTGTTTTTGTCTTTTATATAGTGTGACAGGGCTCATTAGTAACCTTTCGTAAATTAATAATTTTTGGCAGTTTTCGGTATTTCTATGGTACCGAATTTATAGCGAAGATGTCAAGTGGTATTTTTAGGATAATCGGCGAATTCATACTTGAGGTTATTTGCTTTGGAAAATGCTTCTAATTTTTTTTCGGTTACAAATGGTGTATGTATAAAGTATTCTAGTTGAAAAGTTTGACCTTCTAGTTTTTCTGATAAGCTTTCAACTAATTTTCTTATGTCGAGTATTTCGTTTTCAATTGTATTAAATCGCTTATCCATATTGTTAAGTCTTTCCTCAATGCGGTCAAATCTCGCGTCCATGTTATCAAGTCTTGTATCTATACCAGCAAGCCTTGTATCTACACCAGCTAGCCTGTTATCTATGACCTCAAGTCTAGTTGTTATATTTTTTAATTCCTGAAGGATTAGTGTTGAGTCCTCTGTGGGCATATTTTTAAAATAGCAAATCTCAAAAAATATGTCAATGAATATTGTAATTTCATCAGTTTTTCATTTTCCTATTAGCCAATAATTATACATAAAATGTACCCAACAAAACCCAAAACTGTTATGCTACAATTTACCCATGACAAAACAGCTATTTGAACTCCATTCAGAGTTTAAGCCAACAGGTGATCAACCCGCAGCAATAGAATTGCTAACAAAAAATATTAACAAAGGTGTGACCGATCAGGTTTTATTAGGAGTTACAGGGAGCGGTAAAACTTTTACTATGGCTAATGTAATACAAAATTTAGATAGACCTGCATTAATTATTTCGCACAACAAAACACTTGCGGCACAGCTATATCAAGAATTCAGAGATTTTTTTCCAAAAAACGCGGTGGAGTTTTTTGTGAGCTATTACGATTATTATCAACCGGAGAGTTATCTCCCATCAACAGATACTTATATAGAAAAAGATGCCGACATTAATGAGGAAATTGATAAACTGCGTCTGTCTGCTACTACTTCTCTTATGACCAGGTCTGACGTAATTATTATTGCGTCGGTGTCGTGTATTTATAACTTGGGTTCCCCGGCTGAATATTCAAAAGTAGCGCTTGAATTAAAAAAAGGCATGAAATTGCGTCTTCCCGATTTACTAAAAAGACTCGCGCACTTATATTACGACCGAAACGAATTTGAATTTAAACGTGGAACATATCGCGTGCGGGGAGATGTGGTTGATTTGTATCCGGCCTATCTCGAATATGCGGTAAGGCTGGAGTTACTTGATAACACCTTAGAAAATATTTATTTTTTTGATCCACTAACTGGAGAGCAAGTAGACAAAAGTATGTTGCCAACGGAACGGCGTGGTAGTCAGTCAAAAATATTAACCCAAGACGAAAAAGAATTTCTTGAACATAGGGCTAAAGAAGGTGGTTGGGTTACTATTTACCCTGCGAAGCACTATATTACAGCTGAAGAAAGACGCGAAAAAGCACTACACCAAATCGAGCATGATTTAGCAGTGCGAGTTAAAGAATTACAAGATAATGGAAAAGTTGTTGAAGCATATCGGCTAAAACAGAAAACTATGTACGATTTGGAAATGATTCGGGAAATAGGGTATTGCAAAGGTATAGAAAATTATTCACGGTATTTTGACGGCCGTGAATCCGGGCAAGCGCCATATTCTTTAATGGACTTTTTCCCAAAAAATTATATAACAATAATTGACGAGTCGCATATTACAATTCCGCAAATTAGGGGGATGTATAACGGCGATCAAGCCAGAAAAAAGAATTTAATAGATTACGGGTTTAGGTTACCGTCGGCCTACGATAATAGACCGCTTAACTTTACTGAATTTGAGCAAAAGATTCAGCAAACTGTTTATACAAGCGCGACTCCGGGAATTTGGGAGCTCGAAAAAGCTAAAAATTACATTGTGGAACAGTTGGTGCGCCCTACCGGCTTGGTTGACCCCAAAATTACAATTGAACCGACAAAAAACCAGATAGAAAATTTGCTAGGAAGGATACAGATACGTGTACAGAACAAG
>CAZBWW010000028.1:0-12551 GCA_964496005.1 uncultured Candidatus Saccharibacteria bacterium
GAATGTGGTAAGAAGTACAACTAAGATTATAGATATATATCTTGCTACTTTTCTCATTGGTGTGATTATAGCACACTCACCTGTACGTATAGTATATATTCGTTGCCGTGCAGTATACTAAACTAACTATCTAATACGATAGGTAATAACATGGATAGTATAAACAATATTATAAACGCTGCGGAAAAGCTTGTTCCGGAGTCTTTGCCCCGCTTTGATACACATGAGGTGGAATCTGCCAATTTAATGGGATCAGTGTTGCGGAACACTGATGCACTCACTGAACGGTTTCGACTAGAGGAGCCGGCTATAGCTGCGAACGAAACATTTATTCCACAGGATGAGGTTGCTGATATATTAGGTTTACCAAGCTCTGACCGACCCGCTGCGCTTGCCGAAGTTAAAGAAAAGTTAAGCTATATGTACGAACAAAGTGCTGAGGTGCAGCTATCGGTATTAAAGGCTGTGTCAGAAAATCCGCAACTTACCGTGAATGAAATTGAGGCGTTGGCTATGCAAGAACTTGGTGGTTTAGCTAATAATCCTGAGGTTGTCTCCAAAGTACAGGTTGCAATGCAAAACCTACAAACTAGACGAACCGCCATGGATGACTTATATGCTAAATCCGAAACCACGGAGGAGTTATTTAATAATTTATTTGGTAAAAATCCAGCCGGGGAAGTTGAAATAATTAGGACACCGATTGGGTTAGTGGTGGTGTGCGGGAATGCTGAGGATTTAAAATATGTTTGTGATGAGTCTTATTCTAAATTCGGCTCATTTACAGTAGATAGTCAACTATATTTGGGTAAACTAATCAGACAAACAAAACAACCTGGGCTGGATTTTGGGGTAATTGCAATGGGATCAGAGGACATCACAAAATATGGAGATTTTGGGGCAAAACGTGTTGTGGAGCATGAAACACAACATTCACTTAATTGGTTAATGGTTGACCTAAGTCCATTCAATCTTGAAGAGATGCATGATCCAAACGAAATTGCTAATGAAATGAGGAAAGTTGCCGATTCCCCTTGGTTAGAAGGTGGAGAAACACAGGCTTACACACTATTGAGGCAAATTCGAAGCGATGTTGTTAATTTAAGAGAGCGTGATGAGATATTTGCTTATTTGGCAAACGGTCTGCCTGCAAACGAAATTAAACAGCTTTTAGGTCCGGGAGGTATTTATGATTTTAGAGGTAAGCTTGCTGCTAGAGTAAGTGAACAAGCGCATGTTGCGTTTCCAAGAATTAGCGAGGGAGGTACAGAACTAGACCAGGACTACGCGTTTATGTATCCAACCGTAATAAACAAAGTATTTGGCGAAGAGTATGAACAGATTCAGACCCGAAGCTATGAAGCTGTGCAAACATTACAAATGAAAGGCTATTCTAATGCCGAAATTATTTTTATGTTACAGCACCACCCAATGGAAACGTGGAATAAGGTTAGTAGACGGATTTAAAAATTTGGAATTAAAATAATGAGTAAACCCCCAAGCCGATTGTCCGAATTGGGGGTTTTAAAGACAAAGTTGGCTAGTACGTTGAAGCCCAGTTTCGCCTATTTTGGCGAAAAAAGGCGACCAACTCACAAACCAACTCTGGTATCAGATAACCGACATAGAGTCGTGATACCTCGAAAGGTACTTGGAGATGTGATGCTAAAATTTTCACCACCTGTTCTGCGGTAACTCGAATATTGTCAGTTACGACAGTAACAACAGCGTGTGGGTTTTCGGAAGACCAGCTTGTTTTGTTTTCTACAATTCTTAACAAGCAGTCGATCTCTGAGACCCCCAATTTAGTTAGTCCGATTCTTAGGTCGGTAAGTGCATGTTGAAAATCAATTTCTGGGCACTCACCAACTGGTTCAATCGTGACGTATGCCATTTTATCTACCTCACTTATATGGTTGATCGTAGCTACAACAAATTGATTGCAGCTTTCTAAATCTGTATTGCATAATACAACCTATAGGGTATAATTGCAGTATGATGTCCGAACAGACAGACAACATAACACCTTTACTTGCAAAATTTGGATTAACTCAACCAGAAGCAGCTATTTACTTGTATCTAAAGAAAAATAGTTTATCTACTGCACTTAAAATTAGTCGCGACTTGCACATTGGGAGAACAAAAGTGTACAGAGTACTGGACACACTTACTGATAAGAAACTCGTCGCCCAAAATATATCTGACAGGGGATTGCAGTTTGAAACTACGCCTTCTGAAAATCTAACTTTGTTGGTATTGGAAAGGAAAACCCAGCTTGAAGAGTTAACAACTGCTGCACCAATTCTCATAGAGTCACTAAACAGCTTACAAAAAACCACAGCAAATGACGGAGCGGTAAGGTATTACAAAGGCAGTGAGGGTTTGAAACAGGTAACCTGGAATTCTCTTAAGGCTGAAAAGGAACTGTTAATTTACGAAATGGTTACTGACATGTCAAAGTTTTTAACTAAAGAATTTTCGGAGGAAGTACGGAAGGAAATAGTCAAAAGGAGAATAAAAGTCAGGCAGTTAACTAATCACACGCACATACCCTCGTACACTAAAATCACCCAAAAAGTGCTTCAGTACTGGGAGCCGCGCTATATTAATCCAAAAACATTAAAAATCAGTTACGAAATCCTTATTTATAATGATGTTGTAGCACATTATAGTGTACGTGGCAAAGAACTATTTTGTGTCGAAATTACTGATAAGCGTTTAGCAAGTATGCAGAAGGATATTTTTAGATATGTATGGTCAACAGCCGAAAAAATGAAGATAGTGAGCCCGTATGGGGAAGCCAAGGTTCAATAGCCGTTCAGTATTCATCAGTAACTTACTCAAACACTAATTTAGGCACAGACTTTACGTCAAAACCACCTTTTTTCTTACCCGGCGAGTTATTTTTTGCTTTTCTTTTCAACATCACCTCAGGCGTTGCGGCCGTAGCCCACACAGTCTCGAATAACTGTTTCTGGAGTAAAGCATTTTGTGTGTTAATGATTTCTACACCATAAAATCGCCCATTTTCCCAGGTAAATAACCCAACTACATCGTTATAAATAGAAACCTGATGAGTTATTTTTAACACGTTGGGTGAATGATACCGCCAATCGTATAATTCTTTCAACTTAGGGTGCGTTCTTACTAATTTCACATTATCTGCAGTCAGATATGGATCGTCGTCAGTAATTATCTCGCGCATGTGAATATTCCGTTTCCATACTTCAGCATTGAATTCCCTATTAAATTTAACTCCAAACAAATCACCAAAATACAAATACGCATAGCCCACGACTTCATTTTTTGCTTTCAACGAGTTCCACACAAGCTGTTTCACACCGTCTTTCCCTTCGTAAAATTTTACTTCTGTGTCAAGTCTATTTTGCGCATGTTGAGAGGCTAACAGTTCTCGCAAGTCTCCATAAGCGTTTTTTGCGGCATCTACAGTTTGTGCTTTTTCGGCCATCAAGTGGTCTAGTTTTGGTAATGAGATAAACGAGTATTCAGTCGAATACTGCTTAACAATTTTTTCAACCAGTCCATGTTTGTGCATCGTCTCCAAATATCTATATACAGTAGTTCTTGGGATAGCTGTACGCCGAGCAATAGCCAATACACTTTGCGGGCCAAATTTAATCAAAGTCTCGCTAATTTCACTTTGTCTGTCGTCAAGACCAAATAACTTAAAAACAGTTTTTATTTTATTTCTAGTTGTTACACTGTTGTCCACCATTCGGACATCAATTTTACATTAGTCAACCGTAAAAGTAAATTATAGGTATGAACAAGAACACGGCGCTCCAATTTAATAGTAAAGTAGCTGTAGTCACCGGCGCAAGTACGGGGATAGGTAAAGAAATAGCCATCCAGCTTGCACAAAACGGTGCGACACTTGCGTTGGTTGGCAGAGACCTTAAAAAGCTTAAAGACACGCAGGCTAAGATAACATCTTTTGGGGCTATGGCTAAAATCTATGAAACCAATTTACTTGACACAAAAGCAATTGCTAAAACTGCAAAAGAAATTTGTATTGAGTTTGGTGAGGTTTCTATTTTGATCAATACTGCAGGTGTGTGGCATAACGCCAAGCGTGCATACACTAACACCAGACTTGCCGACCTAACCACCGAAGAAATACAAGAAGTGTTTGGAGTTGGGATAAACGGAACAGTTTTACTTACCAAAGAAATCTTGACACAAATGGGTAAAAATAAGGTTAAAGGCGGCAAAATTATTAATATATCAGGTACTTTTGAGAACGGTGCTGCCGGCTGGGTGCATTATTATGTGTCAAAAAAGGCAATTGAGGAGTTTACCAAGGGGTTGGCGCAGGAATTAAGAGTGCAGGAAATTCAGGTGAATTGTATCTCACCATCTGACACTAAAACGCCTGCTTATAAAAAGTTTTTCCCAAAGTATTATGCTGATGGGGTAGAGCCGTCCGCGATCGCTGATCTTGCAATTTTCTTTGCGAGTAGTAGAGCCGACCATATTACGGGGGCTGTTGTTGAGGTTAAAAATAAGAAAATCTAGTTAAAGAAGAAACGTAAGCTCGTTTGCGCCTATATTACCACTCTTTACTCCAATCAAAGCGGGGGTCAGGCTTCGCCATCTTCCAAAGTATGTCGTGCATTTGCTTATGGAAAGTTGAAACACGCTCGTTATAGATTTCTAAGCCAAAAGTTTCGTTCCCTTCCCAGTGATAATAGGCAACAACATCATTATAAATATCAATGTTTTGGTCAATTTTGAGAATTTTTTCTGGGATATGTCTTGACCGCCACCAGCTCCAATCGCCCCCAGGTTTGTACCCGTGCTTTTTTAGCCATTCATCTTTGTACGTAAGGTACTGATCAGAATAAATGTCGTGCACTTTTAATTTTCGTTTTACCATTTCTTCGTTGAGACTGAGAGTAAACTTTCCGCCCAGCACCTCGTCCCAAAAGCTACAAGAATAGGTATAAAAGATTTTATTTGAACGGAGTAAATGCCATGCCATCTGCCTTATTCCTTCGCGCCCGTGGTAGTAAATAACGTTATTCTTAGACAGTTTTGGCGTTAGCGAGTTTACTGCAGTAAGGAAGGTCGGAAAGGTTTTACTGAGCAAATCACTTTTAATTTTGTTTTCCTTAACCATCATCTCGAGCGTAGAAATATCCGCGGCTTTTAAAGTTTTGCGCTTATAATTTGGAACTTCTTCTACCAGCCCTTTGTCCGTCAGCATATCAATAAGGCGGTAAAGTTTGGTTCGTTCTACCCCACTTCTTCGCGCTGTTTCAAGCAAGGTTAGTGGCCCATACTGTGCCAGCGTTTTATATATTTGGATTTCATCTGCAGCAAACCCTAATTTACTTAAAAATTCATCAACAATAGTCATCTGTGCATATTTTGCACAACATTTTGTTTATTGTCAAAAAACCTTCTATTGTTGGTGCATGACTGAAAAAAAGGGTCTGACCGCATTGGCTAAAAACATAATTAAAGATAATCAATACATGACGGTTGGTACCACGTGTGAAAATGGAGATTCGTGGGTTGCTCCGGTTGCTTATTCATATGACGAACAGTTTAATCTGTATTTTATTTCGCAAACCAGTGCTAGGCATATTCACAATACTATAAATAACCCAAATGCTGCCGTTGCGGTTTTTGATTCACACATACCTTATGGTAGCGGGGTTGGGCTACAAATGATGGGGAGGTGCACTTCGGTGGGACGGAATGCCCTACTACACGCAATAAATTGTTATGTAGGTAGAAAATGGCCGTTTGGAAAAGCTTGGAATTTAAAGCAGCTAAAAATGTTTATGAAAAATCATAATTATGGTTTTTACAAGTTTAAGCCTGAAAAGGTCTGGGTGACAGATCCTGATGTGGAATACGACGCACGGGTAGAAGTTAGATTATAGAAATACCCCATATGATTCAATGTTGAAACCCTTGAAGAACTACTAACCGAATGCGAGAATAGTAATGACAAGTGGTTGTCTCCAAAAACATATGACACTTGAAACCCTTAATAATTTTCCTGAAGAAGATTCTCAGTCCTCTCGTAGTGATGCGGGAGATGCACAGGATACTGGAGATATCCAAGAATCTGGAGCGAGTAGATCCGTAGAAGTAACTGCCGATAGATCAGCTAGACTAAATGTTAATCTTCCCGAGGCAAAGTTGGAAATAGCTAATATTCGAGAAGAGTTTGCAAGGACAGTTACCGGAATAGTACAGGTAGAAAAAGCAGTATTAAACAAGGTTCTACAAGGCGAGTATTATTCTGAAATAGTCCAGTATATAAGTGGTTTAGTTGAGACCGGAGTACTAAGTGACACTAATGGCACGGATATAGTGCAGATGACGTTGGCATTAACTGCTATTAGAGGCACGCTGCAAAAGGTTTATGATGAGGTGGGGAGCGATGATACTGAGTTATTTAGGCTTGCCTCGGGCAGAAAACCTAACGGTAGAATTCAAATTGTGAGAGATCCTCTAACACTATATGTAAGGTGCGAAGACATTACCGATTATGCTTTGTTTAATTCAGGAAAGACTCAGCAGGGCAATAATGAGAAAATTACAAGGCAAGACATTTGGAATGCTAATATGTCAGGAGGTGTCAGTACGCCTTTCGCCTCGGATATGAGGTTGAAAGGATTAGTCACAGCGGAAAATTCAGGGCTTTATTTTAATGCTGGGTTGCGTAATGAAACTCTGATACATGAGCGACAGCATACAATAAACCGCAGAATCTTAATGCACGCAGCTCGTGTTGCAATGTTTCGTGGACTTGAAGACGCGGTAGAGAAAAAAGACTATTTACGAGTTCGAGAGTTGGCACATACAGTTGCTAGTTTCCAATTTGACATTGAGGTATCTAGGACAATGGCAGATGAAATAATAGCTCAATTTTCTGGGGGCAGAGATCAAGATGAAGTTAAATCTGCTATGGCTTTGCCAAGCCATAGAGGCGGTTTATACGATTATATTAACCACCCTGATATTAAAAGTAATACCGGAAAAATAGATGGACGCATAATCAAAAAATCTGACAGGAGATGTAAAAATATAATACAGCAGGAAATAAAAAAAGTTTTCAGCAGAGAATACCAAATCGAAACAGTAAGAAGCGGAATAGGGTCGTTTAGCAGATTGTTGCAGAGAGGTTTTACACGGGAAGAGTTGTCTATGTTGTTTAGAACAGTGCCGTTGAGAAGATGGGAAAAGATATCTAAGCGGATTGCGGAGACAAGATATTTTCCTGTAGAAAAATTTTATTGCGAATCTGGGTTGCCCGCAGCTGCGATATCGGAGGATGGCGAACTTATATTTGGCAATCCTGAATATGACATTCACACTGGCCTTTGCTATTTTCATATTGAGTCTGAAAATGGCACAATAGAAAAAGTAAGACTGAATCTTCAGATAGAGGCTCTCAAAAATCTAAATTATCCCTTCAAATCCGCGGAAGAGTGGGTTGCGCTTTGGAACGCACTTGAAAGTGAGAAAGTTAATGTAAACGATTTGGCACAAATACAACCCAAAGAAGTACAGCCCGAAAAAGGTGATCTATTGTCTGCTTTAGATGTTTGGCAAGTGCTTAGAGGAAAGGTAAGTGGGGTGTCTTCTGAAACAAAACAGCTTTTTGGTGTGTACAGAAGTTTTTTGAGACGCAATTACTGATAAGAAGGAACTGTGTTTGTTTGGCAGGCTCGCTGGGATTCGAACCCAGAATAGCGGTTTTGGAGACCGCGGTGATGCCATTTCACTACGAGCCTAAATAGATACCTACAATATCTAAGTCACTAAAGCAGCAAAGCTAGTCAAATACACCGTTTTCGGTATAGCTGGAGCCTGGGGGGAGATTCGAACTCCCGACTTCTTCCTTACCATGGAAGCGTTCTACCCCTGAACTACCCAGGCACAATAATTTCATCACAGAATACGCCACGTTATATATTTACGAATTGGCACCTAAAGGACCGCTTTGATCTGGTGCCGGGAACAGGATTCGAACCTGTGTAGGCTTACGCCAACGGTTTTACAGACCGCTCCGTTTGGCCACTTCGGTATCCCGGCATGGAGCCACCTGTGAGAGTCGAACTCACGACCTATCCATTACAAGTGGATTGCTCTACCACTGAGCTAAGGTGGCTCATACTAAAACTAACTTGGACGAAGTACTCTTCGTCACAAGTGGATTGCTCTACCACTGAGCTAAGGTGGCTCATTAATTTTGAGCCAAATTCCAGTAAGATTCTATCATTTTAACAGCTAAATTGTAGCTAGAGTAGAGAAGTAATACCAGTTTTATTTTTAGTGTTCTTTTTTTCTCTAGTTATCTGGGGCATACTATACTCACCCAATTCTGCTTTTGATTGGTTTACCGATGTATATTCATTGTGTATATTGTCAAGGTCACTCTTTGATTCATTAGTGTTTACAAGCTTTTCGATGCGTATCCTCTCAAGGCCTGATTTTATATACATAGTATCTTTTTCAAGCAATTTTAAAACTCTTTGCTGATGCTCTTCTAATCTTTCCATTTTCTTTTCCCATCGGCTTTGCGATGAGTGTAGTAAGGCCATCATCAAAAAAGTCAAAATAGTGGTAAAGGTGTTAATAAAAAGATGCCATAATTCGTTAGACGTAAATAACCATCGAGAAGGAATCCATATCAAAATAACGACTATAGAAAAGACAAACCATTCGGGTGAGCCTACTATTCTGCTTGTAATGTTAGAAAATTCAACAAATTTTTTATTTATCTTTTCATAGTTCTTACTGGGCATTAATATAAGTTTCGGGTAATTACACGCTATTGTCAACTCGTTGCCAAACCAGAATAGATGTGTTTTAATCAACCATGCTATGGCTAAAGCATGTGAAATTTGCGGAAAAACTTATTTAAAAGGAAATTTAGTACCTCGCGGGATTGGGAGGCGTGTAACCAATCGTGCGATCAGAAAACAGAAGCCAAATTTGAGAAGCAAGAAGATCGAACTTGAAGGTAGATCATATACTGTGACGATGTGCGCATCCTGTTTAAAACGGCTTAAATTCAATGCTAAGAAGAAGGCGCAAGACAGTATCCGTGAACAAAGTCAGACCACTCTATAACTTTTTTCCCTTCCACCTGGAGCTTATTAATTATTAATTTCTGCGGCACCTTTCCGGCTGTATTTGCAGTATTATTCTCAAGACTATCCTCCTCCAATTTAGCTGCATAAATTTTTACTCTGCCGTGCTTGTCGGAAATAATTTTCATATTTAGCTGTTTTTGAGCAGACGCAGTTCTCATGTCATCTAAAGTTGTCCACGCAATTGGCCACGGGTTGTACGCGCGAACTTTCCGTACAATTTGTTCCGGGTTGTCACTCCAATTTATTAGTGCATCTTCTTTGTAAATATATGTACTTTTAGGATGTGAAGGCGAGTAGCAGTATGTTGCGTTTTCATGCTGTTGTGGAGTTGGTTTGATAATTCCTGACATGTACTCTGCAATAACCTGTGGCAGTTTTTCGGCTGCAAGCTCAAAAAGTGTGTGCTGTAAACTACCTGTTGTTTCAGTTCCGTCTAGCTTATGTGAAACTTGTGCCAAAATATCACCGGTATCCATTCCCGAGTCAATTAAAAAATAGGTAATGCCTGTAATTTTATCACCATTTAAAATTGTGTGCTGAACAGGACTTGCACCTCTATACTTAGGTAACAAAGAAAAATGAATGTTTATCAACTTGTTACTGTAAATGCTAGTAATACTAGTAGGAATTATTATGCTAAAATCTGCAATTATACCTAGCTCAATATGCTCATTTTTCAATTCGCTCAGCACAAGTGCTAAATTATCATTTTTTAAATTATCTATTTCAATATGTTTAATGCCATTATTTATAGCCCATTTTTTTACACCGGTTTGTTTTAGCTCATGTTTTCTACCAACTTTTGTATCAGTTTTTGTAATACATAGTACAAGTTTAACGTTGCCTGTTAAATTATTTTTTAGCGCATTCAATATAGGTTCGGATTTATCTGATGTACCAAAAAAAGCAATATTTATCTGATTAGGGTTGGCTGTCATTTTAGTTATAAATTTTGCTGCGAATCACCAGTAAACTGTTTTTCATAATCCGATTCTGTTAGCGGTTTGCCCACAATTTTAGTAGTAAATAAGATCCCGTCCAAATGGTCAACCTCGTGTTGAATAACACGCGCGAAAAAACCATCGGCCTTTATTTTGATGTTCTCGCCGTTTTCGTTTTGGGCTGTAACAGTAATTCTTTTTGCCCGTTCTACCTTGCCGTATGTGTTAGGAACACTTAAACACGCCTCCCATTTTATGTCCTTGGCTGTAGACTTATTTGTAATGACCGGGTTTATTAAAATATAGTTTTTTATTAATTCTTCCTGGCCTGCACGGTGGAATTTTCTAACAAGGCAAATTTTTTTTGCTACACCTATTTGGGGAGCGGCTAGCCCCGCAGCTTGTGGGTTAGATTCGTTCTGTGCTGTATCCAAAATGTCCCGCACTATTTTTTTTGTAGTTTCGTCGATTTTTTCGACTTTGGCACATTTTGTAGTGAGCACGGCCGGAACTTCTGTATTGTTATTTTTTGTTACTATAATTGGAACTACTGCCATGGGTGTATTTTAACATGCTTGAGGTAAGAGGGTTTTGAAGGCTTCACGTATGTGGGGGTACGCAAAGCCATAGCTCTTTCGGCTATTTTTGCCGCTAAATTGTTGCGGTCACCGATAATAATGGTATCGATAATAACAACTCGCACAACAAATAACAACCCGTTTTGACAAACTTGTCATGTCATGTATCCTTCATAAAGTAAGAGCATTAGTTCGAAAAACACACATGGAATTAAAATATGAGTAAACTTGTAATAGTAGAATCACCGACAAAAGCTAAGACACTGGCTAAAATACTTGATAAAAACTACAAAATAGAAGCCTCAATGGGGCATATTCGCGATTTACCAAAAAAAGGACTTGGTGTAGACGTTGAGCACGATTTTAAAGTTGACTATGAGATTCCCACAAAAGCTAAGAAAACTGCGACTGCGTTAAAAAAAGCAGCACACTCAGCGGATAGTGTGGTGTTGGCAACTGACCCTGATAGGGAAGGGGAAGCGATTGCGTGGCATATCCAGCACATTATTTCTAGTGCGAAAGAGCTGAAAGATATGCAGTATTCACGGGTTGTTTTTCATGAGCTTACAAAAAATGCTGTTCTGGAAGCATTCTCACACCCGTCTGAAGTAAATTTGAATTTAGTGGATTCACAACAAGCGCGCCGGGTTCTAGATAGACTAGTGGGGTATAAGTTGTCACCGTTATTATGGAAAAAAGTGAGATACGGGTTATCGGCAGGCCGGGTGCAAAGTGTAGCTGTTAGATTAATAGTTGAAAAAGAGCGTGAGCGCAAAGCATTTGTACCAGAAGAGTACTGGTCAATAAAAGGGCAGTTTAGTTCACAGCAAGATCAGAGCAAGGTCCTGGTAGCTGAATTAGCCAAAAAAAACGATAAAAAGCTTGAGGTTACATCTGAGCAACAAGCAAAAGAAATAGAAGCAGAGCTTAACTCATCTACATTTAAAGTTGGTGCGGTTGAAAAATCAGAGCGGTCAAAAAAACCGTATGCGCCGTATAAAACTTCAACATTACAACAGGCTATGGCAAACGTATATGGAATTTCAGCAAGCCGAACAATGAGTGCTGCGCAGAAGTTGTTTGAACAAGGATTAATTACTTACCACAGAACGGACTCGTTAAGCTTGTCACCGGTGTTTGTTGATAGTGCTAGATCGTATGCAAAAGCAAAGTTTGGAGTCGAATACCTGCCCGAAAAGCCAATTTTCTACAAAACTACAGCAAAAAATGCACAAGAGGCGCATGAAGCAATTAGACCAACTGATTTAACTGTAACCCCACATGATAAAAAACTGTCTAAATTTGGGCATGAAGCAAAAAAAGTGTATACACTGTTATGGAAGCGGTCTATTGAATGTCAGCTGAACTCCGCAGTCTACGACCAGACCAGTATTAAAGTAGAAGCTGACAAAGGCTATGAACTAAGAGCATCTGGTTCTGTTATCAAATTTGCAGGGTGGTTGATAGTTGGTAAATTTCTTGGATTTGAGGACGAGAAAGATATACAGATTTTGCCGGACTTTGCAGAAAACGAAGACCTAAATTTGCTAAATATTGACTCAAAACAACATTTTACTATGCCCCCCGCAAGGTATTCAGACGCTTCCTTAATAAAGAAATTGGAAGAATTGGGTATTGGTAGGCCGTCAACCTATGCACCCACCATCTCCACAATTATAAAGCGGGGGTATGTTTTGCGTGAAGGTAGGTATTTTATTCCTGAAGATGTGGCATATGTTGTCACAGATTTACTTGTTGAGCATTTTGCACATATTGTAGGTTATGAGTTTACAGCAGAAATGGAAAAAGAACTGGATGAAATTGCACTTGGTGAACGGGACTGGGTACCTGTAATTAAAGAATTTTACGAACCCTTCGAAAAAATACTTATC
>CAZBWW010000029.1:0-8276 GCA_964496005.1 uncultured Candidatus Saccharibacteria bacterium
TGTTAGAAAAGAGTGACCCATCCTCGTAAACTGCGGGGTCCTATTCCTATGTTACCCGCTATGGAAAATGACGGCCACCTTGCGGTTGACCTCCATTTTCCATGGTCGGGGTGACAGGACTTGAACCTGCGACCTCACGCACCCCATGCGTGCGCGCTAGCCAACTGCGCCACACCCCGCCGTTATATATTTACAGTATGATTGTAACTTAAATAAGTTGCTTGTATTTTACCACCGGTATGTCAGAATTAATGCAGTAATCCAGTATTTATTTATGCAAATTAGGGAGGTGAATTATAATGGCAGATTTAGATATGCAGCAACAAACTGCTCCTGTTAGTACAATGCCCGAAGCGCAACCAATGCAAACACAAGCAACACCTCCTCAAAATATGCAACAAACGGGTAGGCGGCTCAATGCAATACGCCTCGTTTCTTCAAAGGTTTATTGCCTATTTAATAGATACTGTAATACTAGCTATAATTATGACTTTAATTAACACACTCGTACTTGGAATTTTTATGTCCTCAGGCGATTCTGGTACAAGCGCGGGGATAAGCTTTTCCACGCCGATGCTAATGTTTATAGGCTGGTTTTATTTTATTTTTATGGATGTAAAATTCGGCTTCACGGTAGGTAAAAAAGTAATGAGTTTGCGTGTGCAAAACATGGAAAACGGTAAAAACCTTAGTTGGCTATCAGCAATACTTCGTGAAACAATAGGTAGACTGATCTCGGGATTAGTATTTTGTCTTGGCTATTTCTGGGTTCTATGGGATCCGAAAAAACAGGCCTGGCACGATAAACTAGGAAAAAGTGTTGTTGTGAGGCAATAGAATTACAGATGTGGAAATAAAAAAACAAGGTAGTTAAACATAAGTCTTTTGTGTTAGTTGTACATAATAACAAGCTGTGTTTTTTTACCTGGTTATTTTTATGTAAAAGAGTGGGCGGTCTTGTCCAAATCTTAGCTTTTTACTCCACGAGGTTTCAAAGTCGTTTAAATCGGCTTTGGTAACGTTCTTTACACACTCTATTTTAAACCCAAGTGTGGTCAGTGCAGGCACCATTTTTTCGTAAATATAGGTTGTATCCAATTTATCTATTCCCAATCTTTTTACTTCGGTTGGTTCAGCGTCCTGGGAATAACCAAAAATTATTTCTATTTGTTTTTCGCCAGGTGTGGATTCGGGTTTGAGCATGTCAGTTATTTTGGTAAATACTACTGTGTCTACATTTACAATTGCCTGCAATAACGATCCCCACGGTAATATTATTGTTAGAGAATTTGCGATATTTTTCAACTCGTCGGGTAGAAATTCTATTGACCCTACAATAAATAGACAGTTTTTTAGCTTTGCTTTCTTTGCCTTTTTCGCATATGATTTTAGCTGCTTCTCACTTGGATCTATTCCTATATAAAAAGTGGTTGGGTTTACTTGCGCGTGTTTAAAAATGTACCGGCCGTCGCCTGTTCCTAAATCCACATGGACTTTTTCGCAAACGATAATTAATTTTTCCAACTCTGTCTTACTTATATTTTCGGTTTTATTCCCTATAACTGTTCTTAGCATAAATAAATCACCAAAGTGCTAAAATAACTGCGGTGAAAATACCAAATATAATATCATTATGGCAACCGGCAGGTGCATCTACCCATTATATTACGCAACAACTTGCCGATATGCACAATATTAAAACTGCACATACAGGTACTTTAGATCCAATGGCTGAGGGTGTAATAATTGTATTAACAGGGGAAACTATTCACAAAAAATATGAATATGCAAAATGGAAAAAAACTTATGAATTCGAAATGTTATTTGGACTGGAAACAGACACATACGACGGGCTGGGTTTAGTTACAAAAATTAATTTTACCAAGCCACCACTCACAAAAAAGCAGATAAATTTAGTTTTAGCTGTGTTTGTAGGAAAGTACGCTCAAACTGTACCGGCCTATTCAACGTTAAAAATTAACGGAAAACATCTTCATTGGTACGCGCGCAACAACAAACTAAATACTATTAATTTACCAACAAGAAGCGGTGAAATTTATAAAATAAAATTAATTTCCCTCACACAAGTGTCGCGGGAAAATGTATTAAAAAGCATCGAAAGTAGGATAAATAACATAAAAGGAGATTTACGGCAACAAGAAATACGCGAACAATGGAAATACCTACTAAATCCAAAAAATAAGATTACGCCGGAAAAACTCCAACTCGCAAAAATTCAGGTGCAACTGTCAAAAGGACTTTATATAAGATCGCTTTCTCAAGATATTGCACATAAGTTAAACACATCTGCTTTTGTTTACACGTTAATACGAACTGCAAACGGAAAATATACTAAAAGTAACTCTAAATCTTTAAATGAGGTTTTTCGGTAATATATTTAGCCAACACCACCGTATCTTCCGGGCTCATTAAAGTGATAGCTTTTTGAATGTTCATAAATACCATTCCGCTACCGGTATATACTTTTTTAGCAATGACTTCGTCAGTAATAGGTGACAAGAAAACGTGTAATGTAGCGTGTATTGTTTTATCACCATCTAAATAATTAAATTCGTGAATAGTCCAAAATTTAATTTTCTTGGGAATAAAACCCAATTCTTCTTTTAAAACCCTACTTATAGCACTTTCTTTAGACTCATTTGCTTCAAGCCCCACTCCCCAAAATAAGTATTCTGCTCCTAAATACAAATGGTTTTCACGTTTTTTTAACCCAACATTGTTATTTTCATCAAAAAAAATCACTATTGCGAAATCTTTTTTATTTTGCTCTTCACCACTTTTATTATTTGTGTTCATTCTTGTGGCCATTTGGAAATAATTAAATCTTTTTCAAAAAGTCCGGGAATATTTTGCCAAATTTCTTCGGTTACAAACGGCATAAATGGATGCAAAAGCTTTAAACACATTAAAAATATATGTCTAAGTACCGCTAGTGCAATTAATTTATCATCGCCTTCTCTGGTTTTCACATTTTCTATATAGTTATCCGCCAACTCGTCCCACATAAAATGGTATATTTCGTCACCCGCGGCCTTAAATTTGTAATTTTCCAGGCTAGTTGTGACGAATTTTGCTAAGGCAGTGTATTTTTTTAAAATTTCTTTATCAGCCGAAGTTAATTTAGGCGCTAATTCTTCCGAATATGGGGCCAAATCGTCATATTTTTTTACACCAGCATCTTCCAACATAAGCAACATAAATCGGGCCATATTCCAAATTTTGTTTGCAAAGTTTCTGTACCCTCGCGCTTTGTCTTCACTAAAAGAAGTATTTTTTGCGGCGGTATTTCCACCAACTAAAATATTCATGCGTAATGCATCCGCTCCATATTTTTCAATAAATTCCAACGGGTCAATGACATTTCCCAAACTTTTACTCATTTTTCTGCCTTGCGCGTCATTTATTCTGCCGTGTATATAAACATTTTTGTATGGGACTTCTCCGGTTAGATATAGACTAAACATAATCATGCGGGCGATCCAAAAAAATAATATATCCCACATTGAATCCATAAAATTAGTCGGGAAAAATGCCTTAAAATCCGTGCCATCAGGGTATTTAAGTGTTGTTAAAGGCCACTGCCCACTGCTAAACCACGTATCAAATGTGTCTGTTTCCTGAATATACTGCTCACCGGGTGATTCTTTAGACACTTCGTAAACTACCTCGGCCGGAGTTATTAATTTTTGCAGTCCGTTTTTTATCTCAGCCAACTCAAATTTATTGTCTTTTAGCAATTCCCGAATAGTTCCCTCATGGGAAACTCCATTTTTATCAATAAAAACTATATATAATTCCGGGTTTTTATCTACTGCATACCAAACAGGAATTCTGATTCCAAAGACAATCTGCCGACTAATTGGCCAATCTTTAATATTTTCCAACCACTGAAGCATCTGGTTCTTCCAAGTAGCCTGATTAAATTTAACTTTATTTTCTTGAATTGTGTTTACGGCATTTTTTGCAAGTTCATCCATTTTCACAAACCAATTTGGCAATAGCATCGGTTCAATAGGTAGTTTATCTTTATAGTCCACAAGTAAAGCGTGTTTATATTTTTCATCAATTTTCTGCAAGGCACCACGCTCAGTTAGTAATTCAACAGCGCGGACGCGCGCTTTTTTTACAGTTAATCCTGCTAATTCACCTGCATTTTCGTTCATTTTTCCTTCCAAAGTTAACAGCGAAATTGCCTTTAGCCCATGCCTTTGTCCAATTTCATAATCAGTAAAATCATGACCCGGTGTAATTTTTAGTGCCCCGGTACCAAATTCCATATCCACATAAGAATCTTCTATTACTAGTAACTCTCTGCCATCAAGCGGATTTAGTAACTTTTTTCCCACTAGTCCTTTATATTTCTTATCTTTAGGATTAACCGCAACCGCAACATCTGCATAAATTGTTTCAGGTCGAGTCGTTGCAACAGTAAGCTCACCGGAACCGTCTGCTAATTTATAACTTACATAATAAAGTGAAGTAATTTGCTCAACATGCTCGGTTTCCAAATTACTAAATGTCGTCCCATGATGAGGAGAATAATTTACCATGTACGAATCACGATAAATTAGACCGTCTTCATGCATTTTTTTAAAAGTGTTGTAAACGGTATCAAGCACAATATCATCCAACATAAACAAATTCCGGTCCCAGTCAGCACTCATCCCGATTTTTTTTAACTGACTAATAGCAACATCAGAATTTTCCAACACAAAATTGTAAATTGCGCTATATAAAGTTTGCGCGTCAAAATCAAAACGTGATTTTCCTTCTTTTTTTAATTTGCGCTCGTACACAACCTGCGTTTCAAAACCGGCATGATCGGTACCCGGTACATACAGCACTTTATACCCCTGCATTCTCTTAAACCTTACCATTAAGTCCTGAATCGCGTACGTCGCGTGCCCACAATGAAGGGGGGCATTTGCGTTTGGCGGCGGCATTAATATTGTATAAGTTTCTTTATCCGCGGAAGGCAGATTTTCGGGCTTAAAGTACCCGGCATGTTCCCACAGTGCGTAAATTTTAGGTTCTATTTTTTTGTGATCGAATTGTTTTTCCAGCATATTCGTTTGGAATTAACTGTGCGGCTCAAATATATCAAATATAATAGTATCACTCATCTACAACTTCCCCCTCTAAAACTTCGTGGTTAGTATTTGATTTCCTGTGAAGTTGGTCACGCAACTGCCGTAGGCCGTCCGACTCGGTGGGTTTATTTTTAATTGAAGCTTCACGTGTTCTTAAATAACCGATTATGGCAGTCATAATTAATATAATGTCGTCCATATAACCCACCGGTAACAGCGCATCAGGTATGATGTCTATTGGAAATATTAAATAAATTGCCACTGCTAACAGCCGCCAATGTTTTCGTGCCAGCTTTAGCAACTTTAGTATAAACCGCATGAGATTAATATAGCAGATAATAATTCTTTTTTCGTAGAAAAATTTAGCTGAAAAGAAACTGGAGAAAAGTGTTGACAAATGTTTTAAATATGTTAAATTTCTATCCACGACTTTGACATTCGAGAAAGCGATAGAAAAAAGAGAAGCCGAAAGGTTACTACTTTTCCTATGGTGATCACCTGTTGGGCAACCAAGAAGGAGAAAGCCAGACCCCCGCTCATCGTCCCAATAAGATGAAGAGCTAACTGAACTGCCGAATAAGCATTCAGTGAAAAGGCGACGCGATCTTGCAAAAAATTATTGCCGCCTCAAAAGCGACAAAAAATTTAGAGCAAGATAGAGAATGACAAAATCGCAGAGCCGAGGGAGCATGAATTTGGAAAGGCCCAAAAGGTCATTTCGAATCGTGCTAGAGGAATTTTGTAAGACAGTTCGTACTAGCCATCCGGTTAGTAAGCAGCATCGCGAAGTGTGGCTAACCCCACCCACCGACGATGACTCGCACGAATTGTTTCTCAAAAACCTCACCCTCGGCTCAAAACATTTTTATAGACTTTTTTCACTAAGCTGAAACTTTCCAACAATTTAATTATTCACAAAGTAGCTAGTACAGAACAACAGTCTATTCTTATGTGTGTGACTTGCAACCAAAATAGCACCGCTCTTATTCATTCCTGTGAAGGCTCGCCGTGTTGAAACAGCTGCAAATAATTGCCGTCCGGATCTTCAAACGTGGCAAACCACCCGCCCCAAAACTCCTGGCCGGGCATACGAACAAACTTCACCTCTTTTATCTGCAATTCCTCAACCGACTTATTAATATCATCAACTGTTAAAGTAATCATGCATCTAAACGGCTCTTTTGCTTTTTCCGCAGCTTTACTGTGTCTGTCAAAACCAACTGTAAGCCCGCCCAAATTCCATAGCCCGTTTTCGTCTTGAGTACACCCAAGGACTTCTTTGTAAAACTTGCCCATTGCTTCATCATTGTCCTTTGTTGCGTAAATTATTGTGTGCCCTTTTATTTCCATAAAACCTCCTTACTTAAATGAAATACTACTTAAAGAGTACTACGCCAAATTTATAAATGCAAATAAAACCCGAAAATAGCTTGAACGTGTTAATATAGCAATCGCGTACTGCATGTGTGTAAATAGAGTAAAATAGATAGTATGCGTTACGGGGTTGTACACTTCACTACCACCCCTTTTAGTTATATTTCGGGGTGTAGCTCAGTAGGTAGAGCGCGCCGTTCGGGACGGCGAGGTCGTAGGTTCGAGTCCTGTCACCCCGACCAACAACATCTACAAATCCTTATGGTAAATCGCAGACCCCAACCGAAGTTTCAAACCATATTTTTTAACTAACTCTAAAACAAGTTCGCTTAACTCTTCTCTGTAGTCCTTATTTTTTGCCGAATAAAACTTTTCCATAATTTCCTTATCTAAATCGGGCATTTCCTTTTTAAAACGATCAAGAATATACTTACTTAAATTAATGTGCTCAACGTAAAGCTCCCTTGTGCCGGTTTGCGCTATAGCTGCAAACACACCATCCAGCATATCGGGGTATGCTACAAAATGTGGAAGTAAAGGACCAACAAACGCGTAGGTTTTTATTCCTTCATCGTTTAACTTTTTCATCGCATCTAATCTTTGTGAAACATTTGGCGCTCTTTTTTCAAAATATCTGGAAATTTTGTCATCTGTCGTAGTTATCGTAAAACCGACCTCTACATTATTAAACTTTTTAAACAAGTCTATGTCTCTTAGCACCATGTGAGATTTTGTTAAAATACTAACTTGTCCTTCAAACCCGTAGTCCAATAAAATCTGCAAGCACTGTCTGGTTAGTTTATATTCCGCCTCTAATCCCTGGTATGGATCGGTAACGGAACTAAAAAATATGCTTTTTCCCTTGCCTTTATTTTTGAGCCTGCCTAAATCTTCTTTTAATAATTCCGGTGCATTAATTTTTACATAAACATAATCTCCCCAGTCATCGGTTTCTTTTCCTACGTAGCGTCCCATAAAACTGGCATAACAATATGTACAACCAAACGCACAACCCGTATAGGGATTAATTACGTAATCGGCGTCCGGTAATTTGCTTGGAGTCAGTATTGATTTTGATTGTATTTCTTTGACTTCCACGGGTTAATTATATGTGGTTTAGGAAAGTTGTCTATTGTAGAATTTAAACTAGACTCCTAATACTTAAAGGGCATAATTTTTTTGTACAACACTGCTAATGTGAAACTGTCTAATATATTAGACAATGGTATTATTTTTATATGAATAACTCAAAAATAGAAATAAATAACACTAACCTAATTGACGAAATACTAGAAACAGCAATAATAGTTTTTAACCCAACTAAAGAAGAGGTAGAAAAATTCCTCCAAAAAGAGATGTGGCTCGAAAAAATAGCTTCCGGCGGTGTGAGTGTGCTGTGATTTTTATCCGATTACTAAATAGTAACAACATCAGTTGGTGAGCTTTTAAGTGTTGGAAAAAAGAAAAATTGTTCTCCACTATCTGGTGAGATTTATAACTAGTCTAGTTTAGGTTGCCAATCCAAACTGACTAATATATACTCCAAAAAAAGGTTACTAGGATGTATGATCCTAGTGTTGTCAAAAACATAACGCAAGGAGGGTAAAATGTCAGACGGTTGTGTAGGTGTCTCAAGCGCGCATCCAGCTGATGGAAAAAGAGTTAGGGCGTGGGTATGCCCCAACAGGAATAATCACCCCAGATTAAAGGGTGTTTGCCCGGATTGCGGGGTCTGCTTTTGCAAATGCCCCCATGTTAATAGTAGATGTCAATGCCCGGATTGCGGTCACT
>CAZBWW010000029.1:8286-12092 GCA_964496005.1 uncultured Candidatus Saccharibacteria bacterium
TCAAGAATAGCCGTAGATCCGCATTGGCAATAATCTAAACCCGATGAAACACAATTCGTCGGGTTTTCCTTCATAGAGCAAATAAATTACTAGTGAGAGAACTACCGTTTGGTGCGTGATAATGTGAAAATTATAATCGATTATCCCAAATTTCAAAAATGCTTCACACGCGGCCTTGCTTTTTCAGTGTAAAATTCACTTATGCACTTGGGCACTATTGCACCTCAAAAATATTTTAATGGAGTTGCCACTGAAACAGAAAAAGCCGATTTTACACAAAAAGTAATTGCAAATTTTAGTACTGTGGGCACTTTAGCCTTTGGACAAATGAAATTTATAGTTAATGAACAGCAGGACGCTTATAACTGGACTGCGCTTGATAACTTTATTACTTTCACCAAAAAATATGGGCTAAAAGCGCAATATAACACAGTAATAAATAATAAGGACAGTTTTCCTGATTGGTTTCTGAAATTAACAGAGAAAGAAAGAGTGCTTGCTTTGGAAAAACATATTAAAACGGTTGTAAAGAGATATGGCGAAGATTTTCAGGTTTATAAATTAGTAAATGAGGTTGTTAGAAACGAAGAAGCAAATTTTTTTGGTACGGGCATGCAGAAAGCAGAGCTCATAGCTAATATGTTCACCTGGGCAAAAGAGACAAATCCAAATGTACAACTTATGCTAAATGATTTTGCAATTTTTGTACGGGAAGACATCAGAAAAATGTATATTGACTTAATTATTAAAGTCTTAGGGCTAGGAGGACCAATAGATGTTGTTGGCTTTCAAGGCCATCTAGGCTATCCATCACCGTATAGCACACCGGTTTTTCAACTCCCACCGGACAGTATGTTGATAACTGCGTTGGACGAGGTATATTCCGAAACCGGCCTGCCTATCTATGTAACTGAGTTTGACTTGAGTTACACTAATAATCCCCTAAATCCGTATACTGGCTCGGAAATAGACCCTCATAATGCTTTTACGGATTTAAACGGCAAACGGTATAATAGCTGGTTTGACTACCAAGCATACGCGTACAAACACTTTTATGAAATTTGTGCGAGTAAAAGTTTTGTTACCTCTTTAACATTTTGGGACTTTTACGAAAAAGACACACTGCCTAATGAGCGACCTGGCGCTGGCTTTTTTGACAAAGCAGGTAATGAAAAACCGGTGTACAAGAATATGAAAACTATTTTAAAGTCGAATCTGAGTAAGTAAGTGGTGTAATATTCACCTACCCGACAACGATTGTGTGTGAGCCTATACCCAAGTAATGTTACGTTCTACGCGCTTAACAATCCGAGTAATTTACTAAGAAAAGATTGATTTACTTCAACAATAACACCAGATTCTCCAAGTATAACCTCTTGCTTTACTTTTACTGGAAATATAAAGAATAACTTCTCGTCTGTATAAATATAAGCTGTATTCCCGCCTGTATACACAAAATTTGCCACAACAGCTACATTCATTCCCGGGTAAAATTAGATGGAATATAATTTGTTAATCTAGATTGTCCGCAAATATGCAGACGGTACGCTAGAAATAAAATAAGGTCGGATGGAGTTTTATGTACTATACCGTCCGCAATTTTTTTCATAAGGTTATTTTAGTATATTTTAATTTATGTATTATTGTTTATCTCGTGTCTGCCAAACGCCCATAGTAACACCGGATGGATCAGTAAATTTAGCGTAATAACCCATATCTCCTACTTCCATCTTCTGTACACTTATTTTACCTCCCGCATGTTCTATTTTTTCAAGAACCTCGTCGATATTTGGCACATCAACTACCAAAACCGGGTTTAATCCACCGTTGTCTTCTACAGAAACTAATCCTCCGTTTACAGCACCTGGTCTTGTGGGCATTTGCTTCTCATCAACCTCTGCTGTATGCACAATCGTGTAATTCATTTCGGGAAAATCGTTAAATTTCCATCCAAATACATCACCGTAAAATTTTTTTGCCTGAGTTCTATCTTTTACGGGAAGCTCAAAATGTGTAATTGCATCCATAAAAACCTCCTAAATTAATAACTTGGTGGTTTATTTTAACACCAATTCACAAGTGTTAAAAATACTTATTAAGGCAAACTGTTGCTTGAAACTAGTTATGGTGGTTTTTCTCGTATTCTATTGCTTCTTGAATTGTTTTGTGCACTGTCCCATCCGGATGATTTGGCGGGGAATATATTGTGTACAATTTTAGCGGCTCTCTTTCACTTGTGTTAATAATATTGTGTTTTGTTCCAGCCGGTACAATTAGTGCGTAATTATCTTCAACCATATATTCTTCATCACCCAGTATAACCTTGGTACTTCCATGCTCGACTCTAAAGAACTGATCTACGTTTTTATGTACTTCCTCGCCGATCTCTTCTCCAGGCAATAGGCTCATCACTACAAGCTGACAATGCTTACCTGTAAATAATACTTGCCTAAAGTTCTCGTTCTTAAGCGTTGCTTCCTCAATATTTTCTATATATCCGATCATATAGTCCTTTAAAAACTAATTACTATAGTTAACTGTAAACCCATAGCTACTAGTCAAATAACACCATTTTAACTCGCACGTGATAAATTTTGTCATCCCCGTCCCGTACCTCCCCACGCCCATCGGTGTTGCTGGTCGAAAAATAAATTTCTCCGTAATAGGGTTCTTCTACAATATCTCGCACACGGCCAACATTAATATCCGTTAATTTCTCAGTTCCAACAAGTGTGTTGCCGTCTTCTGAAAACACCGCTCTGTAAATACCTTCACCTCGCAACCCGCCAAAAAGAACGTCACCTGTAAATTGGGTGAATACCCTACCCGAATACACTAACGCTGACGCTGGTGCTACTGCGGGAGTATAGACTTGCTGGGGGCTTACCATACCCTCTGCGCTGTTTTCATGAGAAACCACCGGCCAACCATAGTTTGCTCCGGTTTCGATAATATTTACTTCGTCTCCGCCCGCCGGTCCGTCAAAAACACTTGGGCCATGTTCGGTAGAAATTAGTTTTCCGTCTGCTGTCCACGCAAGCCCTTGCGGATTTCTGTGACCATAACTGTAAATCGGTGAATTCTCAAATGGGTTGTCCGCGGGAAATGTGCCATCTGTGTTTATTCTAAGAATCTTACCTGCCAGTGAAGTTAGATCCTGGGCATAAGCTTTGTTGGCTGCATCTCCGGTTGTAATATACAGTTTTTGATCCGGGCCAAATTTAATTCTACACCCATCGTGGTACTGCGCCGCGGGAATATTATCAATTATTGTGTCAACTATATTTGCGTTATCACCATTGTCTTTCATTTTTACTACTTGTATTTTTTGGCCATTTTCCTGCGTTACCGCTACACATACATAAAAAAGTTTATTTTCGCTATAATTCGGATCTATGTCCATACCCATCAGCCCCGCCTCGCCGGCTGTATATACATCACTAAAGTTAAAAAGTGGTGCTTCAATTAATTTGTAATCGTCAATTATGCGAATAGTGCCGGTTCGTTCGGTTACCAACATGCGAATTGAATTATATGAGGGGGTAAAAACAATACTCCACGGTACGGATAAGCCTCGCGCAATCTCCACAACATCATATTCGACTGTATCGGTTTGCTCACGCTCCGTAATTATTTTTTTAAATTCAGGTTCTGTCTGTAATTTCGTATCTTTATTTAATGCAATATAATTAATTAAGAAATACACGAAAAATACCTATTGCTATTACTATTAAAATTAAGAATACTTTTCGCATGTTTTTACTATAGCAGGAAAAGCAAAAAATGTTATATTAAGAACGATATGT
>CAZBWW010000030.1:0-11519 GCA_964496005.1 uncultured Candidatus Saccharibacteria bacterium
AATAGTGCTTAATTTCATATTTGAGCTAAACTACCATTTACGGAAAAATAATATAAGTAAAGTTGACCTTATTAATTATTAATATTAATTTTGAAACAATTTGCCTAATTCATCTATCTTAACTCTCTCTTGCTTTGTGGTATCTCTGTCCCTAACCGTAACCGTATTATCTTTCAACGTATCATAATCTATAGTTATACAACTTGGTGTACCAATTTCATCCTGCGCTAAATACCTTTTTCCAATATTCCCGCGGTCGTCCCATGCTACATGCAAACCTGCCTTGGTAAGATCCAAGTAAACTTGCTCTGCTTTTGCAACAAGCTCTGGCTTATTCCGCACCAACGGAAACACCGCCGCCCGATATGGCGCAACACGCGGATCAAGCTTTAATACAACCCGCTCTCCGTCTTCTGCGTACGCGTCACACAACACAACTAGCATTAACCTATTTAACCCTATCGAATACTCAACCACGTGTGGAATATAGCTTTCCCCGTTTTCATCGTGATATGTAAAATCTTTTCCCGAAAACTCGCCATGTCTGCGTAAATCCCAATCTCCCCTATAGTGAATGCCCTGAAACTCTTTCCACCCAAACGGAAACTCATACTCCAAATCGTGAGCAATTTTGTTGTAATGTGCACGTTCTTTAAATTCCTGCGCTCTAAATTTTAATTTTTCCTGTTTAATACTCAGACCTAAGAGCCACTCCATACTGCTTTGTTTAAGTAATTCAAATTTATTGTCTGCATCACCGGGGCTAACATACATTTCAAGCTCCATTTGCTCAAATTCCCTCGTTCTAAAAATATATGGCCCTACCTTGATCTCGTTTCTAAATGCTTTACCAATTTGCGCAATCCCAAACGGAATTTTCATCCGCATACTATCCTTCACTAGTTCGAAATTGTAAAAAATTGGTTGACAAGTTTCTCCCCGCAAATACGCTTTAGTCTTTTCGTCCTCAAGCGTCCCAATCTCAACTTCAACTAAATTATTAAATTTTTTCGCTTTAGTAAATTTATTGCCGTCAGGACTCAAAATTTTATGTTCATCAATTAGTTCGTCTAGCTCGGTTAATTCGGCGCCATCTACATTAATTTCGCCTAAGTTGTTTTTTACAAAAAATTCCTGAATCACATGATCTGCTCTATACCGTTTATGATTTTCCACATCCTCCACCATTGCGTCCGCAAAAGCCTCAACATGCCCGCTTGCTTCCCATACCCGCGGGTGTGAAATAATTGCACTATCAAGTCCCACAATATTACCAGGCAACCATTTCCATACAAAATTATCCCACCATAAATTGCGTAAATTCCGCAAAACCTCTGCACCAAGCGGACCAAAATCATACGCCGCTTCCCACCCGCCATAAATTTCTGATGATTGAAAGACAAACCCGCGTCTTTTACACAAACTCATTACTTTTTTCAACACATCGGATTTTTCATTTTCTGCTGTTATATTTTGTGAATTATCCTGCATATCCCCACTTACTATAGCTTATATAAGGGTATAGTCAACAACGGGTGAATGTCAATTAATGATTTATTCCTGTTTTTGAGCGTACTGCTACGGTCGGGTTGTCGGTGTGGTATTACCTTCAACATTAGCAGGTTCCGAATGCGTTTCAGAGTCAATTTCAGTGTCTGATTTCGTTGGTTTTCGTTTACGCTTCATAACTATCTTGTACACATAAATTCCTGCAGAAATTAACGCACCTAAAATAATACCTACAACCAAAGCTGTTCTCTGGTCAAACCCGGCAAAAAATGCTTTTACATTTTCAGAAACCGGAACTTTTGTTTTCGCAACGATGTTTACAGTCTGTACCTCTGATCTCCCACTTATTTCCGGCGAGTACATTAAAGATACAGTTGCAGGAGGTGCAATAAATTCTCCTTCATTAACTACACGCGCTTTATAGACAAACACTTTACTTTCCCCGGCCGTTTGCATAACCGACATAATTATCCCGTTTTGTGTCATTTCGCTGCCGGTTACTTGGTTGTAATTAGACATCCTTACACGTGCAGCTTCGGATATTGACTCGTTATAAAACTCATAATTAATTGGGATCATTCCTGCCGGTAAGCTATCTTCAATAACCAAATATTTAGCGCCTTTTAACCCCTCAACGATAATACTTACATTAACGGTATCACCTACTCCAAGCTCGTACTGCGGTCCTTTTGTATTTACATACGTTTTACTGATACTTAACCCGCCATTCCGCGCCTGCGCTTTTCTATCTGTAACCGTTTTATCAATAACAAGCGTGGAATACATCTGTCCTTCACCGGTCATTGTTAATTCAATCTTAGTATCTTGCTCTGTCAATGGCACAGCAACCTCCACCATATTGTCGGTAACTGCGGTAAACTCCCCAGCGTAAACCTGATTACCATCGACCAAAACGGTAAATGCGTAATTTGGGGAGTCCTCGTTTCCTGTGGTTATAAAATCGGCAAGCGCATCTACAACTTTAGCAGTCGCAAATGTATTAGACCAGTAATCCTGTTCTCTTTCCTGCATTAAAAAGCTTACTGCTTTTACTATTTCTTCGCGCTGTATTCCGCCTTGTACCATTGCTTTTATTGCCATTGCAGTCGACGCGTCAATAGAGCCAAAGTGATCAACAGATCCAGCCTCCCAATAATAAGTATCGAGCTCGGTTTTTTTACTACTTACCAAAAAATTTAACCCATTAGTATTTGGATCAGTATACCCATTATTTAAATTAGCCATTACGCCCAATGAAACTATATCCGGTGTTTGTCTGGTAAAATCTGTTAACTGTTGTAATGTGGTGTCTGTCCCGATCACGCTAAGTATATAAGTTGCGAGAATCGTTTCTTTGGGCGTCAGAGATCCTTGCCTTAGTTTAGACTCCATAACAGTGCGAACAGACCCTAAAGTATCATCGTTTACAGGCATGCCCAACGCTTTTGCTCGACTTAATGTATCCACAACGTACGCAGTTACAAATAAATCACCCTCGTTTTTACTGTCCCACCATGCCCACAACCCATCATATCTTTGTTCTTTCTCAAGTTTCTTTACTCCATCAGTAAGCAGTGTTGTTACATCATGGTCGGCTAGTACTGCAGAAAACAATTCCGGATGTTCTTGCGCCACTACACCCGGTACAATATTGCTGGTTAATTGTTCTGTACACCCATATGGATATCCGACAAGATAATTCATAGCGGAAAATAGTGAACCCGCTATAGTAGGAGAAATACTCACAGTTGCGATAGATTTTTGTAAATCAACATACTCCTCTAAGTTTACATCGTACGTCACGGGACCAACTCCTGCCTGACCTTCCGTTTCAGTAAATTCAAAAGGCAAAATAGGTATACCAATCTGCACCTCATCACCTACAGTTGTATCGGTTTTTGACACCGCAGAAAATGTAAACTGCGCTTGCTCATCCACTGCTTCTGCCTCAAAATCGAAATAATACTGTTGCCTGTCACTGTTTTTAACCGTACTAGTAAATTTTCCACGTGGTAAAATTTTTTGCTGACCGTATGTAAGAGACACATCAAAATTGATATCTTCGTCGGTATGGTTATGCACTAACATCGAAAGTACTATCTTATCCCCCTGTCTAATAATATTTGGAATGATCGGTCTCACCACAACATCTTTAGACACAATAACCTCGGTCGAAGCTTGTCCAACCAAGGTATCTGCGGTAGAACCAACTGCGGATACCACCCATGTCGTCAAGTTGTCAGGCATAGTAAAAGTTAAAGAGGCAATACCATTAGCATCGGTGGTCACGTTCGGATTCCAATATGCGGTATTTTCAAAAACGCTTCTGGTGATACCACCTTTTTGATTATGCACCCATACGTTCCCCGCAAAATATGTCTGATATTTCTCAATTTCTAAATTGTAGACATCAACATTTTCAGCCCGCCACTCAATAGCACTAATCTCAACGACTGCACCTGTGGAATCAATTAGCTTGTCACCTATTTTTATCTTATCAACAGTCTGCCATTTGTTATTTACCCATAACCGATGCTCAGGAGTAACTTCCAGATTATTATTGAGCACAAAATACCCACCGACAGTCACTTTGTGTACTCCTGTAACGACCGCAGGCACTAACTCAGCAGAAAATTCACCTTTTCGCGTTAATACCGATTCACCGACCGTAATTTCACCAATAGCCTTAGATGATCCGTCTGCAATTAATACCGGTGTATCATACGTAAAACACCCGCCACCGGCACCGTCTCTAGGTTGTGAGTAAATTTCTTCTAAAGAATGGGCTACACTCATTCCGTCTCCCCTGTCGTACCAAAACTTATCGAAAATCTGCCGTGTTTCGGGACTTACTAATTCCAATAATGCTTTATCAATTGCCCAAAAAGCCAAATTAGCCGAGACCGGTTTGCCTGTTTTATCTGCGGTAGTTAACGTAAACGTTGCCGAGTCCCCGGGTGCGTACTTTTCCTTGTCCGACTCGATCTTAATAGAAAGCGTCTTCTCGGCGGGATCTATTACAATATTAGCTCCATCCCTGTCCAAATCACTTGCTGAAAACATGAATGCATTTACTCTAATATTAGGAAAATCCGTCGGGAATAAATCAAAAGCGTATGTTTGCGAATTGCCGGTAACATGCACGACTTCGTATCTGTGCATATACCCCCGTCCAAAAGTTAAAATCACATCAACATCAGGAAGTTCGGAAGAAACAGTTACATTCACTTTATCAGTAGGTTGATATTCTTCCTTATCAACTTGTACGGTTAATAAACCCCTGTGATATTCGTTGTAATAAATTCTGCCTTGCTCCTGCACATACACATAAAAAGTTTTTGCTACTACATTGCCGTGTACGTCAGTACCAGTTACTTTGACTGCATGTGATCCTCCTGCGGTTGGGGTAAAAGTTAAGGTTGCACGCCCATCAGCATCAGTAACAACTGATACGTCAGTCAGGTGATCGCTTTTTTCAATAAATTCCGGGTATTTCTTTTCCGGCACTACCTTTTTTTCATAGTATTCACGGCTAATCGATGCGTCTAGTTTTATATTGTTTGTGTTAGCGCCATTATTTGGCACTAATACCACGGGCAATTGAACTTCCTCATTCACACGATAATCTTTATAAGGCTCTTGTTCGCGATAAATTGAGAATTCGCCCGGATATACCAGTACATTCACAAAACCTCTATTTGGGTTCGCAGACTCATCAGTGTATGTGAATTCAATAATATATACGTGGTTGGTGCTACGATTTGGAAAGTCTTGCGTGTTTAACCTGACCTTAGCCTCTCCATATTCGTTAAAATTAGTTGTGCCGGTAGTAATCGGTATCGGTCGGTACGCATAGAATTGTTTATATTTATCTTCCACATCAAACAAATTTCTTTCGGTCGGTTTATATGTATAATCGTAATAATCTTCAGCTATTATCTTGTATGAAACCGGCCGATTTATAATTGGATGGCCTGAAAAGAATTGGCCGGAAACTGTGAACTCCAAGTCATCTCCGTGAATAATTTCGGTTTCTTCGGAATCGACCTTAACAAAAAAATCTGGTTTGCGAAAATAATCAACGTAAAACCCGATTTGCGGTGAATAATTGTAGTATTCCCACATTCCTCTTACTTCGCTGTATTGTTCGGGTAATGTCAGCGAGAGATAGTAATAATCTGACGGCGCGTCTTCCGGTATTATAGCCTCACTATACACTGTCCCATCTGCACTTATCTGCAGGGTTTGTTCATAGATGGGAGTTTCTTCTGAATTTCCTGTGTAAATTTTAGCACTAACCTCACCGGTCGGCAGTGAATACGACGCATCATTGTCATCACGCATTATCGCTTTAAAGTAAACTGTCTCTCCTTGAGTGTATAATGGCCTATCAACAAACAAAAAAGTAGTAAGCCTTTCCGGTTGTGCACTAAATCTCTGGTACGAATAATCGTAATTTACATAACTCATATTGACCGGTAAAAAGATTGTGTCATCACCGACTTCCGCAAGCACTACATCCACATCAGTACTTAAAGTTAGTTGTGCACTTCCATCCAGCGCAAAGCCATCATCCTGTAGCTCCGTAATTCCACCTTCAAGATTGTAAGCTGTTACTCTACCGGCATTTATTCTTTGCTTTGTGTCATGATACTGCCCCCAAAAAATTAACTCATCTTCGGCCTCAAAGGTTGCAACGCCAACGTTAGACCTTACAAGTAAAGCTATTTGCTCCTGTGCTTTACCTGGCGTATAGGCGTGTACTAACCAAATACCATTATCGGACACCGGCAACTCCAGTACCGCATAGTATTGGTCTTCATAATTAGTTCTCACATTTTTTTCTAGGGATGCGGATAGCGTGCCTATCTGAGAATAATTACTAAAATTCGGCGGTACATTAATTAACTGGTAAGTACCTGTGTAAGTCAGGTAGTTTAATACATCATCCGGGGTCAGACTATACAAATCCACAGTCAGCTCCGCCGCGCCGGTACCACTTGACGAAACTGTAACAACTGGTGCTTCCTGCGAGCTTTGGGTAATAACAGCTGCGGTAAGATAATATTCCGGCTCTTCTCCGGAGTTTATTGTAAATCTGGTTGTATCATCTGCTCCAAAAACCCGCTCCTCCTGCCTATCGTAAAAAACAGCACCGATACATACAAACATGCCTAATAGCAGAAAAAACAACGCTCGTTTCCGGATATTTTTCTGCTTCTTACTATGATCTTTACTAAACATATAACCACGTTAATTCTAGTCCTTGTATATTGCCCTTTGCAACATTTTACTTCTCCGGGCTTTTGTCTTACCTGCTGCATTTTCCTTTTTTTCCCGACACAGGTACTTTTCTCCTTCTTTCTGCTTTTTACACCAATTTCTTGACAGTCATACTATACTTCGGGTATTATTCGGGTATAGTATGTACGAATTAATTAACGAACCAGTTGAAGTATTTGTTGATTTTACACCTGAAGGACCTGTACCTATTGCGTTTAGCTGGAAACACCGGGAATACGCCATAGATTCTGTCGACTTTGCCCACGCATCTCACACTGGTAGCGATAAACTTTATCACTTTGCAGTAACCGCCAAGAATGAAACTTACAAAATAACTTTTAACCCAAATACCGTTAGTTGGAAGCTAGACGAAATATACGAAAAAAATTTTGTAAAAAACCTAAGTGTAAACGAGGCAGTAGAATTAACCAGATATAGAAGTACAAATGGCCACAAATATAAAAAAACAAATTCTGCATATAGATTACGATAGCTTTTTTGCATCGGTAGAACAGCAGGCAAACCCAGCGTTACGCGGTAAACCGATTGCCATAACAGGCAGTTCGGTTAGACGGGGGATTGCTTGTACCGCGTCAAAAGAAGCAAAAAAATTCGGGATCAAAACGGGCATGCCTATTTTTAAAGTGCGTGAATTGTGCCCGGAAATAATTGTAATAAAAGGGGATGCTACCAAGTACACTTATATACACAACGAGAGCTTGAAAATTTTTAATAAATACACGGATTTGGTTGAACCATTTAGTATTGACGAGGCGTTTTTGGACGTAACAGGCACTCAAAAGCTGTTTAGTTCGGCTGAAAACATCGCCCGTCTGATAAAAAAGGATATTCGAAAGGCTTTTGGCGAATACGTAACATGTTCAATTGGGATTGGACCAAATAAATTACTGGCAAAGCTGGTGTCAGATTTTAACAAACCCGACGGGCTTTTTGTGGTAACGGAAAGTAATCTCCAGACTGTTCTGCACAAAGTACAGTTACAAGACTTTTGTGGTATAGGACCACGCCTGGAAAAACGGTTAAATGCTTTAGGCATAACAACTGTGGAGCAGCTGCAAGATACTCCCCTGCGGCGGCTGTATGCCGAATTTGGAAATGTAGGCGGGTCTTTTATGAAGGATTTGAGCATGGGTGTGAACTACAGTACAGTTAAACCACTAACTTATGAGCGGCCAGTAAAATCTGTGAGTCATCAGCATACGTTATACAAAAATACGCGCGATCCTGAAATTATTAAAGCTAACCTCAGACGTCTAAGCGAAATGGTCGGTAAACGGATGCGACAGCACAATGTGAAAGGGCAATATATTCATATTTTTCTGCGTGATGCCGATATGCACTTCTACGGAAACAAAACGAGAATAGGAAGACCAACAAATTCCGGGCGTGAAATTTTTTCACAGGTTGACCGCCTTTTTACTGACATGCGATGGACCAAAAACACCAGGTTGGTAGGTGTGGGCGTTACAAACCTACTAACAGAAAGCCATTGTATGAAACCGCTTTTCCCCGAAGATGAAAAGGCACAGGCGTTAGGTACTGCACTTGATAAAATAAATGACCGCTTTGGAAATTTTACGCTTATTCCGGCAAGCACACTGCGAGCCGACTCTACCAAAACCAAGATTAGTAGTTTTTTGAAGCATCACTAGACTGGTGATTAACGGGATTCAAACCAACTTAATAAAAAGTAATCGGACTGAAATAATGTTTAATTGGTTATCGGATCACACTTTTCTACCCGCCAAAAGCCTGTAACGATTTAAATTCGCCTTCCTGCACACCCTTCACATACATTTTAAGTATCTCATCGGCCTGTTTATACGCACCACCGTTTTTTGGCAGTTTGCCACGCGCCAACATATTTAAATACAACGCATCCGGTTTAGTAAGCTGTAACCCGGCAAGTTCACATGTACCACAAATAAACCCACCCAACCCCAAATTCACTTTATATACTGCCCAGTCGGGCGAAAAGTCTTTGCCGCATACTGCACATCGCTCAAACGTTAACTCGTAACCTAATAAACTCATTAGCGACAGCTCAAAAAAATTAACTGCGTACTCACTACCAGCCTGTACCATATCCAACAGCTTTAGGGTTTTTAACAACAAATTAAATAGCCGCTCATTTTCACGCTCATTGGCATGCTCACCCTCTAAAAACTTATATACTAATTCAGCTACATAAAACCCTTTAGAAGCATCCGGCAACGATTTTTTTAACTGCTTAAATGAATTTTTACTCTGCACTTCCGTAATGTATTTGTACCCCTCTGTGGTTTCAGAAATACCTATAACTACGTGGTTTAAGGTGTCTAAATTTCCCCCGCGCCTGGAAGAAACCTTTCGCACCCCTTTAGCAAAAACCGTAATTTTGCCCTGCGTCTTCGAAAATACGGTAAATATTTTGTCGGCATCCTTATGATTTAGATGTTTCAGCACTATTGCTTCGAGGTTATATCTTGGCATAGTTACATACTATCAAAAGCGGTCCTAAACTATAGGACCGCAAACAGTACCTTACTGCAACTAATAATAAAATGAGCAACTTTAAAGAGGCATCTCCACCTTCTCATCCATGGTCAAATCTATTTCTGTCGTTTTTCCACTTACCGTAACGGTATGTTTCTCACTATTAATACCTGACTGTTTCTGAATGTACAAGTTATAATCATCGGTTCCTACGGCTCCTTCAGGTAAATAATATTTAAACGTAACCGTCTTACTTTCACCCGGTGCGACAGTTACATATCCACCAAACCAATTTTTCCCCCGCTCCTCACCTTGTGATGCTGGATCTTCAGATCCATCTACACTAATTAACTCTGATCCCGCAGGAGCATAAAGGCGTACCCAATCCTGGTATCTAACTTTAAACGGATCAAATTCAGGACCTTTTTCGCCATAGGTATAATTAACATCAACTATTCGAACATATCTATCCCCTTCCCGCTCTAATTTATGATCAACGGTTTTATTAACAAACCAGGAGTTCGTTTTCCCACCACCAAGGTTAGATGAAACCACCATTGCATAATCACCGGCAACAGGGTCAACTATTCTTCCTCCTAAATTATAGGTTTCAAGCAGCTGCTGTGCTTCCGGGTCAAAAACCCACACCTGAATATGCTTCCTGCGTGCCAAATCAATCCCCTTGTCTATTAACTTGGGCCACAAGTTTTTATCTGATTCAAATACATTAACAAGCATTGCTTCCATCAGATCACCAAGGATTTTTTTTCTGTCCGCTTGCTCAGCTAAAGCTAAACTTGCTATCTTTTCAAGTTCTAAGGTTACTGTATCGGCACTGTATGTGACACCATTTAGCGTAACAGGACCGGTAACTTCCAGTAATTCTTCTAACACAACGGTATCAATCGTACCTATTCCGTCTACCGGTTTGAACTGCGCCGGTGCTAAAGGAATTGCCTGGCTCCAAAAAACATCAAACTGGTCTAAAGATGTCGGTAAATCAGGTGAAATGTTGGCATCGCGCGCAAACATGCGCTCAACTTTCAGATGATCTCTGTATGCCTGCGGAACTGCAGGAAATGTGTAATATGGATCAATTGCTTCAAGTGTAAAATCAATATTGTACGTACCATAAGAAGTAAAATCAGACGCCAACATTGCGTTAACTAGCCTAAATGTCGAAAAATACGTCCAAAACCCACCAGTTGGTCTAATTTCCTTGTCATTTTGCATTATAATCATATATCTTTTCTCGTCTCCTCCCACACCAAGCAAAGGCGGAATAACTACCAAGGCTTTCTTTATATCGGGGCCGGCCGCATTCAACTGTGTTAGGGTACTCTGCGCCTGCTCAATAATTTGCCTTATCGGCTGTCCGCGAAAGTTCTCCGGGTATCTGCTCGCATCAACTTTCGCTAATGCCTCACCCGCAAGTGTTAACTCATTAAGCGCGGGATCAAGGTCGTTTGCAATTTGCGGCATAATTGCTATCCAACTGGAAAAAGCTTCTACTAAACTCATTTCCTGCACTTCCTGATCCGCAGATACTTTAAACCCACCTGCGTCTGCAAACGGCACTATCAAAACCAATATTTCACGACCGGCATCAACAATATGTAAACCGGCGTTTATAAAATGATCAGAATCCGCATAATAATGTTTAACTCCGGGTAAATTTTTAGCCCACCCCATGCTGTCATTTCTTGCAGTCCGAAAATCTTCCAAATCTTTCTCTAATGTGTCTAAATCGGTGTTTAAGGCGACCAAGTCTCTAGCACCTGCGTTTTGCTGAATTTGTGCTATATCACCTTTAATTGTGTTAATGTTTGATAGTAATGCGTAAGCAGGTCTAAACGCGAAAAAGTACGCAAGTCCAAAGAGAATTGCTACTACTACAATAATTATACCGGCACCTTTCCCAAACCGCTTTTTCCATTTGTGTTTACCCTGACCCCCAACCTTGCCAGACTTTCCCATTCCTCCATTCTTTGACATACCTGTTAGATCGTTTACAGGTTTAATTTTCTTTTTGCCTCCGGTATAAAATGTTGTTTCTGCCATAAACTTCCTTTCTAGTTACTAGCTATACTGTACTAAACTGCACCCTTTCCAGACAAAACCGCAAAGGGGGTTTTAATTATAACCTGTAAATCATACAACAAAGAATGGGTTTTTGCATATTCGGCATCCATTCTAATTCTGTCTGGAAAATGGACGTGAGATCTTCCGCC
>CAZBWW010000031.1:0-11264 GCA_964496005.1 uncultured Candidatus Saccharibacteria bacterium
TAACAAGGTAGCCGTAGGGGAATCTGCGGCTGGATCACCTCCTTTCTAGGGAGAATATTTGTGTTTTTGCTTGATAATGTCTTGTCTACGGCTTGCCCGTACGAAAGCTTATCAAAATATAAAATACCTCATGTGATTGACTAACTCTAGGTCATATTGAGTATAGCTTAGGTGTACCTCACACTAAGCGGAGTAGGTTTGAGGGTGAGCCTAAACCCTTAAGCGAATGCATTCTTTTTACCTTTGAGATTTCGAATTATCGTTTATTTAAGCTTTACGTTTTTCTTTAGTTCCTTTTTAGCATAGTCGATTAGCTATACAAGGGGTTACGGACCATTATGTGTTCTATAAATCTCGCTAGGTATGTTATCGTCTGGGTTAACCCACTTTTCTATATCAGATAAAGAAAAACCGAAATGTGAAATAAGTTCAGCATCAAACTTTTCCATAGAGTCAATGTAGTTTCCGTTGCCAACATCATGAATAAGATTTCCAATAGCTATTATTGCTCCGGTATCATTCAGATGTAAGATATTTACCTGGCTAATCTCCGTTTCCATATCTTTTTTTATTCTGTTGTATTTTGTTCCTTGAAACTTAATACCACACGCATAAATTAAAGATTCCAGTTGTTTAATGAAAACGACTAACTCATTTTCTTCAAGAGTGTTAATATCCTTTTGAAGCGACATTAACAGTACTAACTCAATTAAATCCCCGTCTTTTTTCAAGTCATTGTATAGGTTTATTGCGTATTCTAATGTGACTGCATCATATTTTATAATCCACTTATCACTCGGAGGGTATAGTGTGTTTCTCATATCATTTACACTAAACCCAAAAGTAAATTCAAAATCCTCTTGAAACTTTTCATCCCCGTTCCTATCAGGAGATGTGTATTCGTTTTGAAGAACAGAGTTTACCAAATCATCAATTCTATGAACCATATCATCGGTTAGCTTATGTGTAGATTTAAAATCATCTATTTCCGGACCACTCTCGTGTATAGAGTAATCGGTACATGTTGGAAATTCTTTGAGTAGGCACAAAGCTTCAATAACAGTGTTCATTTGTACTATCTTTAATGTCGTTGGTGTTTCTCCACGTCCTAATTCCTCAATAAGCGCGTCTTGTCCGTGTGGTCTGTATGCATGGTCAGCTTCAGCCAACAGCTCAAATTCGGCGACCAGATTATTAAATATTTCTGTCACTCTGATCTCACTAGCTTCTGATATTGGTTTTTCCGGTCCGGTTTGATATTCATCCATATTAATTAAATAACGCCTTTGCAGTATCCCAATAAAAACCATTATTATTCACGTGTTTCTCCCACAACCACCACTCAACACCCCACAAATAAATATCCTTGAAACCCGATTTTTGTGCATAACTAATTGTGTCTAAAAAGTCGTTTCGGGACATAGTTTGATTTTTGTCGTATTCCGATAATTGCGAATTTATACCCGGTCCCCATGGTTCAGCTTGCAGTTCTGTTACCTTAATTTTTTCATAAGGTACTCTTAATAACTCAGCTTTTATTTTGTAGCTCCAATGTGCCAATGGGTATTTAAAATATATTGATCTACCAAGGAACACTCCCCAGAAATCGTACCAAATTTTGCGATACATCGAAATTGCTAAATAATCGCCTAAACTGTAGCTCGGGTACCAATAACCGCCTTCACCACTGTCTTGCACTATTATTTCCCTGTTTTTATCGTCGGTTTCGCGTACTATTCTAACCTCATTTTCCACAATCCTGTATTCCAGCTTATCGCACTCGCCAAATTTCCAAAACGGCTCGTTTTCAACCTGCCACAGTACAATAGTGTCAAAACTTTTTAAGGCTTTTACAGTTTCTTTAACGTATTCGTATTGTTCATTTTCCTGCAATTGGCTATCAGTCAATTCTTTCCACCACTGCGGTTCGAAGCATTCGGGCCACCGCGGTACTTTTCTGCCGATTGTCATTATTACGTTTACATTTCTTTTTTGCGCTTCTTCAAGCTGCCAGATAACGTCTGCATAATTGTATACATCTCGGGTGCTTTCGACCTCATCCCAGTAAGAAATTAATCTAATATTTTTTACTTTTAAATCGTCCAAAATTAATAAATATGTACCTTTCCAATCCATACCAAGTTCTTGTGCGTATTTTTTACTAAACGTGACACCATAATTTATATCTAGTTGTGGTTTAGGTCTTAATAATACGAATAAAATTAGTGGAGCTAGTATCAGAAAAAGTAACAACACTGCAGCCAGTTTTACAATTCGTAAAGAAAACAACGATTTTAGCAGTGTTCCGGCTTTTTTAAGTTCATTTTTCAGTGAGACTCTTCGAGTGGGCAATTTAAGCATATTACAATTGTATAGGGTTGTTTTTCGTTTAACAATTAGTTGAACACAAACGGATTTCCCACATCAAGTTACTACACTCAAGTTATTTTATGTATCAGTGGTGTATGATGGTAATTTTCCAAAATACCGGTTTTGCTAATTTCGGCATAGTAGGAAAAAGATGGTCTTGGTTTTCGTGTTAGCTTAGGCTGGCCGTTTTCACCAGGAGAACGGTCTATTTCCACTAACCCAAATCTGGGCCAAAAGCCCTCGTGCCACTCAAAATTATCAATTAGTGACCAGTAAAAATAACCCCGTAAATCTGCACCTTTATCACGTGCCGCCGCACACGCAATTAAATGATCCTCAATAAAATGAGTTCTATATTTGTCCTCGGCGTCTGCTAACCCATTTTCTGTTACATACATCGGAATTTTATGTTTTTTCAGCTCTACCAAAATATGCTCAAGCCCAATTGGATTGATCCACCAACCCAGATCATTTAAGTAATCATTTGGATTCTGTTCTTTTAGGTTGATAATTCTTCTTGTGAAGTAATAGTTGATGCCTAAAAAGTCCATCTGTTTTAGTACGAAATGCAAAAACCCATCTCTAATTATAAGGTTAAATAATTTGCAATAAAGCCTATCGTACCAATGCGAGCCAAATGGGTCAGTTTCAATCCACATAATATTTTTTACAAGCCCAACCTGAAATCTTTCACTAACCGTTTTGATTGCATCATATGCTTTGTTATGCCCTTTAATTAAATTTGCCTGAACAAGCAACGCTTTAAACACATTTTTCTTAAAAGGTGGCCAAAAGCCTTTAATATACCCGCCGTATGAATAAACTTGCGGTTCGTTGATAGTAGTATAAAAGTCAATTAGAGGTCCAAATTCCTCTGCACACTTTTTTGCATAGCGCGCAAAGTATTTGTGGGCATCGCCTCTTTCCCACTGTCCCATGTCAGCAAACCATTTAGGGTTAGTAAAGTGATGTAAAGTAACAAAAGTTTTTAATTTTCTGCTTTTAGCCGCAGTTAAAACTTTTTTGTAATGCTCAAATTCTTGTTGCGCGAACTTTCCTTCTTCAGGTTCAAGCCTCGCCCACTCAACAGAAATTCTGACCGCGCCGTTGTTTAGCTGAACACATAGGTCAAAGTCTTCCTCGTATCTGTTATAGGAATCGGTGGCAATTCCTGACGGTTCTTTAGGGTAAGGGTTTCCAGGTGTTTTGTTATGTTCGTAGTACCACCAATCGGAATTTGTATTATTGCCTTCAGTTTGGTGAGCCGAGGTAGAAGTACCCCAAATAAAATCAGCAGGAAATTTATACATGAGTGTAAGTATACACGCGGAGGTGCAGACAGGAAAAGGTTGCTAGTTAATAGAAAAAAACAAAAAAGGAAATAAAGGCAAAAAAAGTTTATTCTATGCCAAAACCCTCTGTGAGCCAAGTATCATCACCAAACGTACCGGTAAATTCATTATTTTCCACCATCATCACCACACCATCTTCAATATAAAGGTAAGTTGCAGTTGAATCCTTCTGATTTAGCGGATATACCCAAACTTCTCTCGTGCTGTCGGGGCTGATATTTTTTGCTGCCGGTTCACCGTATGTCGCGACAATTTCTGTGGTAGTTTTGCCGGTTAAATCCTCAGGTTTTGCATTATTAATTCTAATAGTTTCTCTAACCGGAATATCTTCTTTTTGTGTGTTAAAAGAGGAACGGTTTTCCAATAGAATTACAACACCCACAAAAAGCCCAAGCAATGCTACCAATAATACAGCGATATCTTTACCATGAGAGCGTTTTATGGGTACATATTCTTCAGCCATAAATCCAGTATATGAGCGGTGGAATAGAAAAGCAAGTTACATATATGCTACCGATTGAAGTTAGCGATATGGCGGACTATGTATTTGAAGCGGTTTAGGCGAAGTATATTATGGGGACGTTCTTGCTTGTTATTAGGGCTAAGTATACAATTAGCACAGAAAATTGCGGAATTAACAACTGTGGAAGAAAACACATCGGGTCAGCAAAAAAGTAAAAAAATAGTGTGGTATGTGTTAGCAGTAGTAGGTGGAGCAGCAGTCTTGTTTTTTCTTTTTTCAAGTTCCGGAACTACTATGAATACTTTGAATAATCTGTTTCAAAAATCTGCTGAACCGCCGGCTGGCGAAGTACTGACACTTGCTAATTTACAAAATAAAGTGTGGCAGTGGGAGCAGACTGTGTATCAGGGCAAGGAAGATTCTGTTGCAAAACCTGCGCTATATACTTTGCAATTTAATGAAGATATGACGGTTTACGCGAAAATCGATTGCAATAACGGTTCGGGTAGTTATGAGGCGTCAGAACCGGTTTATTCCTCCGAAGCCGGGTATTATGGGAGTATTAGATTTGGCCCGATGGCAACAACATTAATGGCATGTGGTAATGAGTCAAGAGCCGACGATATGCTTGATTTTATTAACGCGGTGCAAAACTACAGGCTAGAGAACGACGGTAATACATTGGTATTAATTTGGCCTGCAGGTGGGCCCGAAGAGTATTTTAGAAACTTCGTGCCACCTAAAGCTAGCAACGTTAGCGGTGGTGATGTAGCAGGAGCAGTTGATTCTCAGGCAGGTGCTAATCCGCTTAATACAACATATTATATTGAGGGGCAGGCAGTTACTTTAGTTGATGGCAAAGCTTCAGTACCGGCTGCACCTGGGTCAGCAAGTACAGTTGATACAAGTATCTGGGATCCGAATTATGCGACCGGTGATTTAGACTACGATGGTGTCGATGATGCCGCGGTAATTTTAGTACAAAATACAGGTGGCAGCGGTTCTTTTTATTATGTTGCTGCTGCTATGACAGTTGGTAATGATGGTACTGCCACGAGTAGTGATGACACTGTTAGTAATGTTGGAGTAGGTGTAATAGGTACTAACGCGATTTTGTTAGGAGATAGCATTGCTATGCAAAACTATAGTATTGCAGATGAGGTTGTGACCGTTAATTATGCCGACCGCCCTGAAGACGCGCCGATGACAGAGCAGCCGAGTGTGGGAGTAAGTAGGCGGTTTGGTGTTGATGGTGTGGTTTTAGAAGAGCTAGATTGAGTTTGAGTTGTAGCCTTCCAATAAGTTTTAATAGAATCTAATCCAAAATTTTACTACTAGCGTTTAGTAGTGCGCTAATCTATGTACAATGATCGATTTTACTATGAGTTAAAAATGTAGTAAAGTAGCTACTGAGAACCCAACCCATAGTAAGGAGAAGGAATTGTGGAACTCATGGAAAGTATCAAAGACTTGGTCAAGAATCTACCGAAATATGTGATTATAATTTCGGTACTTATTCTTGGCCTATCGCTCTGTTGGCAGATAAGCCCAAGAACAGCGATGGTTGTAACAGTTCCGACTCTTGCGCCTGAGCAGGGAGAGGAAATCGCGACTGCCATCGCGGCGTTACCAACTTCACCGCCACTTGACCAGATTCAACCACATGCTGGGACACAGTTTAGGCAGAAACTGTCAGAGGGTCAGTATATAGTTGTTCTTGGGGAGCTGTGTTCGGGCGACGGGTGGTGTGAGCCAATGTGGATGGTCGCTGGGATAATATTATGTGCTATGCTAGCCGGCCTTTTTGACTGGTTTAGCGATATGACCGGCGATGGTTGCTTAGCTGTGGTTTTTAAACTTGCAGCTTACGCAATGGCAATTCTAGTACTCCTGCTTATTTTAATCGTGGGCATCATGTGGCTATTATAGCGCACGATACCGTTAGAAAAGTGGTCTACGTCACGCAATAACAATTTTGGCGTAGACCACTTCTCAGTATTAACACATAGTGACCCTTAAACCTGTAAGTGGCATTTGCTCATATTAATTTAGTACCATCCAACAGCCCACAACTCGCTTGAATAAATTTGCTAAAATAAACCTAATGCTTGAAGTGCACAAAAACCCACCTTTACTAACCCGCAAAAAGAAAATGCTCCTAATTACACTTGCCGTTATAGTATTAGCTGCGATTGGGATTGGAAGTTATTATTATTATCTCAGCACAGTTCCCTCACCGGTTGAAAGTATTTGGGGACAGCGCGTATTACGTGACAGCTATATTTACGACTCACAAACCGACCAATTAATTTTCCATGAGGTTATTGCTGATAGAACTGTAGTAATGGATCTAGCCACAGGAGAAATGTTGCAAAGGGTAGTCAATCCCGGCGGGATAAAATTTTATGTGCCCGGTAAGTATATTCATATAGGTTCACAGCAGGTCTATGACCTCGCAAACAGAAAAATACTGCCAATTACAGTTTCAACCACATACGATTATGGGGATTCAAAAAAACTTTTTGAGGTAAATTTAGCAAAAGACACTGAAAACGGTGCGGTTATTTATTCAAGCAGAATTTTTAATAATTGGGTGTATCTAATGATTTTTGAGTCAAACGCGGCATATTACGAGGTCAACGATAATACACTGCAGTTTCCTTCCTTTGAACCTATGGTAACAACAAATCAACTTCAAGGTACGCAAGGGGTACATTCTGCAGAGGGTACAAATAACATTAAGGCCGACGGACCCGATGGATACAGCGTACTAATAACTAACGACCCTTCGTGTACAACACTAGAATGTGGTAACGGTTTTTATGTTGAGGTTACAAAAGATGGAGTATCGAAGAAAAAGATCAAAGTTGCCGACAGTAAGCTAAAAGATGTGTTGGCATTTCCTCAAGGTAGAAAAGAGGTTTATTTGCTGGGCGAATCGCAGGTTAATTATATTCCCTTGGAATAAATTTAAAAACTTTATGTACTAGCGAAAAAGGCTATACTATAACAATGCAGGAAGAAAACACAAATCAGAAACAATCAAGTGATACTCCTGAAGAATTGCCCAACGCTCCTTTTAAAGTTAAGAACAATCGTATAACATGGTTATCTGTGTTTTTTATTGTTGGGGTAGTAATACTAACAGGTTGTATTTTAGCCTACACATCAAATTCAACTAATCAACCGGTTGAGCCCCCTAAAAATTTGGAGCAAGAAATGCCCCAAAAAATTGTAACAGAGCCCATTCATCTGTTTTATCCTATGCCGAATTCAGAAACAACTGAACAACAGCCGACATTTTTTGGTAAGCTATTTCAAAGCACAGAACCATTACTAGACACAGTATTTTCATTGGAAGGGGTTCCATACGCGCAGGACGACAAAAGCTATTATCTGACTTTTTTCCCGGGAATGTTGAAAAATGTTTCAGTAGTAGTAGATGGCATACCTGTTACTGCCGTGTATGGTGTTGCACAGTTTCCTAAAGTCCTGTGCGATAATAATAGTTCGGATACTTGGGGGGAGGGCGGGTCCGTTTCGAGCATACTTCCAATCCCAACCGAAGAATGGTGTATGGAAAATAAACAAGAATTCTTACCGCCGGTCCTGTTCACGTTTAAACCAACACAGCGGCTAACTTTGGGCCAACACACTGTTAAAATAGCTACAGACGAGAATGAAAAAGAATTTGTATTTACTGTTGTTGGGGAGCAGGAAGCATCTAGCGGGATAAATACTCAAATAGTGGATGATACACGTCCGTTTGAGGTTGCGGACTCGTGTTCGAGCCGGTATTACTACCCATCAGGTGAATATATGCACATGCCAGTTCCCGATTATGTTGCAGCGAACCAGTTTTCAAAAATATATTTTCCGCAGTCAGAGCCAGAGACCGAGACTTTTGCCGAACAAAGAATTTTATATTTGTCTTTAGGAGGAGAGGTGTTTGATTTTAGACTTCCGCCGGCCAGCACATTTTATGTGGACGGTGAGGATCTAAGTCAGCGTGTAGTGGAAAACACTAAAAATGTGTATTTACTACCAAGGCACCTGTTTTTGCCGGCTACAGTTTTAGTTTATGGAGACGGTAGCTTAGCAGCGGCTTGGGAAGGCACGCCAGCCTATGATGGCGACACATCAGAATATGTAGAAGTGATTCCGATTAATGCTTCAGGTGAGTATTATTATGCTAATAAACTACCACACCAGACCACTAGCTGGTCCGGGTGTGATGGATGAGATATAATCGACCGGAATTGACTTACAATTATTTTACGTTAAAGCAATGTCAATTCACTCGCACCTGTTTTGGCTTAGTTTCCTCTGTTTTCGGTAATTTCAGAGTTAGTACCCCGTTTTCATACTTAGCGTCTGCAGTATCAGCACTTACATTTCCGGGTAGGTTAAACGTCTGTTCAAATGAAGATTCCAGTGCTTTGTAGTAGTACTTTTTCTTATCATCCTCTTCTTTTTCCTCTTCTTTTTTCGTTTCCGCCTTAATGGTTACCGAATTCTCTGAGATCGAAATGGCGATGTCATCCTTATTTACACCGGGAACCGCCATTTTAACAAAGTAGCTATCATCTTCTTCCCACAGGTCAACAAACAAATTTTTGGCTGTAAATGACCGATCAAAGAAATCATCAAACATTGATGGCACGGTGAAAAAATCATCCAACATTGAGCGCATTGGAGTATAACGAGTTAAATCTTTTACCGGTCTTTTTTTAACTATTTTCATAAATACCTCCTTGAAATAAATTTAATACTTTATGTAATTTTTACTAATTTTTGAGATAAGTGTAGATGATCGGCAGTTCGCTAATATGTAGTAAGCAGCTATAAATAAGGTAGGTACAGCCGATTGCATCCTAACTCATCTATATTGTCACTCTAGCAAAGTGAGTGATAGGTTGTCAAGAATTTTTATACAACTCCGTTGCCCGTCCATGCTACAATCTCTACAAGCTCACATATGAACAAAAAAATGAAACTATTTGTTTTTACGATGACTCTAGGAACGTTTGTGGTTGTACTAGACAACACCATAATGAACGTTTCTATAACCGCGCTTGTTGCAGATTTAAATACAACAGTATCCGGAGTGCAAACCGCAATCGCGTTAAATGCGCTTATGATGGCGGCGTTTGTACTTTTGGGCGGAAAATTAGGCGATATTATTGGGCAGAAAAAAACTTTTGTGTCAGGCGCTGTCATTTATATAACAGGTAGCTCTTTAGCTTCGTTTGCCAATACCTTATCTACTTTTATTTTAGGGTGGTGTTTAATACAGGGTGTTGGCGCGGCACTTATGATGCCTAATGTCCAGTCTTTAATTAGGGGGCATACCAAGGGAGCAAGTAGGGCCAAAGCATACGGAATGCTTGGCGGTGTAAATGCGTTAGGCACTGCGGTTGGTCCGATTTTAGGCGGGTTTTTAACTGCGTACTTTTCCTGGCGTTGGGCTTTTAGAGTTGAAGTGTTTACTTTAATAGGTCTACTATTTTTAAGTTCTAATATTCCGTCAGATGTGTATCAAAAAGTACGACCGAAGCTGGACTGGTTTGGTGCCGCACTTCAAGCAATTGCCATGCTCGCGTTTGTGACCGGTATTATGCTTATTGGAACGTTTGGTTTTGTATTTGCGAAGGAAAACGTACAAATTGGTAATTACACCTTAGGGCTTTCACCAGCGATAATACTAATGGGAATCGGTGTAATAGCGTTTTTGGTATTTGTCTGGTGGGAAAACCGCCGTGAGCTTAATAAACTTACCGTACTGCTTGATTTGAAATTATTTGGCAATAAAGACTTTAACAGTGGGTTAATAGTCCATTCTATTCAAATCGCTTTGTTTGTCGGGTTGTTGTTTACAGTTCCGCTTTTTTTGCAGGTAACTTATGGTCTGGACGCGTTTCAAACAGGTGTGATTATGCTGCCGTTTTCGCTTACAGTAATTTTACTAATTAAACCGGCATTAAAACTTGCCCAAAAGTATTCACCTAGGTGGGTTGTAAGTGCCGGTTACGCTATTAGTATTGTAGGCAGTTTATTTTTGGTTTACCTTGCGGATGCAGGCCAAGAGCCGATTAATATAGTTCCTGGCTTAATAATTTTTGGAGTTGGGCAGGCTTTTATTGCGTCGCAAATGGTAAATTTCATAATGTCATCCGTTTCATCCAAGCAGGCACCGGAAGCATCTGGTGTGAATGCCACTTTTGAGCAGTTGGGTAATTCTATTGGTGTTGCGGTTTTAGGTACAGTTCTTACAGCAGCTTTAATGAGCTCGCTTTTACGGACAATACCTCAAAGTACAGTACTAACACCCGAGCAAAGTGCGCAGTTAACTACATATGTTGAAAGCTCTAATGTTCAGATTGTAAGTGATGATCAGGTGTTCTCGGCAGTAACTGAACAAAATGTTTCTGATCCGGTTGCGCAGGAGATAGTTAATTTATATCAGGCAGCTCGTACCAATGCATTCCAAGTTACATTGTTGTTTGTTGCATTTTTCAGTTTAGTGGGTCTAATTCTTACAGCACGCTTACCTAAAAAATCTGCCGCGGACTTAGCCGCGGCAGAAGGTTAGTAAAAGTCAGTTAAAATTCTAAAGCCCTAAAATTTCCTTTTTTTTCAGATCGTACTCTTCTTGGGTTATTAAACCTTTGTCTAGCATGCGTTTCAGTTCTTCTAATTCTTCCTCAATCGTCATTCCTCCCATCATATCGTCTTGTTGTTGGGGTTGTTGAGTAGCATTTTGTTGGTTTTGTGCTTGGTCTGTTTGGGCTTCAATATTTTTTCTTACAGCTCTGTTTGTTCTGGCTGAAGATACTGCTGAAGCAGTGATTGCTGCTCCCGCTATAGCTCTTCGGCGCATTTGTCTTCTTGCAATTCCTGGCATTGTGCACCTCCTTTACGAATTTATACTTTGGTAACTGGTGTTAATATAGCACTTAGCCTCCTTTTTAACCAGTACACATTTATTGCTTACTAACAATGTTATAATAACTGTAGGACAGGAGTCGCCATGAAAAAAAACCCACTTAGCCCAAAAAGAATATATCACTGGTTAATAT
>CAZBWW010000032.1:0-11053 GCA_964496005.1 uncultured Candidatus Saccharibacteria bacterium
CTTGGAATCTTATTTTATACAACAGATCCGCTTGAAGGTAATGCGCCGTTAGATGGTGACGAAACAGTAGTACGAATAGCTGTACGTGTACATTGGCGAGACGGAAGTCAGGGAGCAACACCGGTTTTTAGGTATTCTCACATTTACACTGACGTATCAAATTGGAGGACAAACTAATAAGTTAACTCCGTACTTTTGCACTATAAAATGCGAAAACATTTTAAAATAAGTCAAAAAAACCGCGGAACTGGTTTTACCCTAGTCGAATTACTAGTAGTGGTAGCCCTGGTAGCTGTAGTTGCGGGTGTGTCTGCAGACATTATTTTTTCGTTAGTGAGAAGCAATGCGAAAACAAAAATTACAAATGAACTTGAACAAAGTGCAAATTCAGCGCTGTTAAAAATAGAAAAGGAGTTAAAAAGCGCTACTCAGTTGGTTGCGCCGGCGCAAGGCACTACTGGCAGTACTTTACGGTTTGTCCGCGAAATTAATGGTACCGACGTCGGTGTACAATACGTTGTAACAGCAGGCTCAGGAGGGAAAATTACAAGAAGTGAATGTAACGTAACATTCTCATTGTGTAGCTCTGCGGCAGACGTATTAAGCGAAATACCCACCGGAGTAGAGATTATAAATGCAAGTATATTCCAATCCTTAGACCAAAATAACCCCAATGCCGTTAGAATTATAGTCCAGTTTCAGAGCTCGGCAACAGGTAACACGGCATTTGAAGGTGTATTAACGGTCGAGCAGACATTAACGCTACGTGGAACATATCGTTAACGTAGTTCATAAAACATGAAAGAAACAACGCACCTGCAAAAAAAACATGTAGCTAACGAACAAGGTCAAACATTATTAATAATGATTTTTGTCATGGCAATTGCACTTGTAGTAGGTATTAGTATGTCTAACCGTTTTTTAACAAATTTACGCTCTCAAACCAGAACATATACCAGTTATCGTGCCACCGCAGTCGCCGAAGCCGCGCTTGAACGTATACTGTTAAAAACGCCGGAAGAGCTGGAAGATTACATTACTTTTAACAGTTGTGGCGCAGATTGCCTGCTTACAATAACTAACGATGATGGTACGGTGGATACCGCGACTATCGAGTTGAGTATGCAAGGCAACACAACTGATCCCTACCCTATTTTACTGCAACAAGGCGAAATTGCCGAAGTGAATTTAACAGGGTATGGCAGTAACGCAGATATTTCTATATGCTGGAATGGTACGGTTCTTAACCCTAACCCTTCGGTTTTTATGTATTTACTATATGGACAGACAGGGGGTTACGAAGTGGATAGTTTTGCATACAATACTACAGGGTATGTTCCGGGAAACGGATTTTCGCAGGCGGTTGGTGCCAATGGCTATGATAGTTGTTTCACTGTAAACTCACAAACAAATCCGGTTTTGCTAAGACTAAGGTCACTTTACACCGATGTTGAGGCTGTAGTAATTCCTGCTGGCGGACAAACAATTCCGTCTCAAGGCATAAGAATCGAAGCCGTTGGTCAAGCACTAGACACTACCAGAAAAATAACTGTTTTGAAAGGGACAAATATCGCTCCCCTCCCTTTTGACTACATTTTATACAATAAATCGACATCAAACCCATTATCTAATTAGTAATTCATTTATGGTAAACTATTAGCATGCCCATTATCGGATTAGATTTAGGAAGGAGAACTTTTAGAGCAGTTGAATTACAGCGGGAAAAGGGCGTTTCGGTTGTACGGAATTACGGATCATACGATAAGGGTGATATAAACTTAAATTTTGCGTCAGAGGACGACTTAACCAATTATATTCAGAAATTAAAAGATTTTATCCGTGAGCATAAATTTAGCACCTCGTATGTTGTGACGGACATTCCGGAGCAGGATGTATTTATTAGAACAATTAAAACCCCGTTAATGAACTTAAAAGATTTGTATGGATTCATAGAACTAGGTGCCGAAGAATATATTCCGATCCCAATAAAAGAAGTTACATTTGACGCACAAATAATTGAACGTTCTGACCAGGCTGATGGTGGTGGTATGCAGGTATTGCTTGTTGCCTCAAAAAACAATGTATTAGCACAGTATGTAACATTACTTAAAAGAGCAGGTTTAACTCCAAAAGGACTAGAACCGGAAACACTGTCCATGGAGCGGGTGTTGGGAGATTCGGTTGACAGACCTAGTGCTACCATTATTGTGAACATTGGGTTTCAGACTACGCAGATCATAATTACCTACCGTGGATTTGTGCGCTTCACACGAAGCATGTCCATTGGCGGAGACGAGTTAACAAAAGCTGTGCAAAAAGACTTGCAGCTTGATTACATTCAGGCCGAAGAATATAAAAAAGCCTACGGGCTAGATGAGAGTCAGGTAGAAGGTAAGGTATACAACTCTATTAGGCCGGTTTTTGACAAAATACTACAAGAAATAAATAAATCAAAAACTTACTATACATCCCGAAACTCTGATGTTATTATAAACAGGGTCATATTATCAGGAGGAACTGCCCTTATGCCTGGTCTTTTACTATATATTGCAAATAAATTAGATGTTGAAGCCGAGTTGGCTAATCCGTGGAGAAATATAAAAATTTCAGAAACATTAGTAAATAAACGGACAGAATTAATGGCTGTCGGGCCTATGTATTCAACAGCAGTAGGGCTGGCATTGAAAGAGGTTTAAAAAATATGGCACAAAGTATAAACCTAATCCCACAAGAAGAGCGAGTTGAGCAACGAAAAGAACATATCGTAAAGTTTAGTTCAGTTATAGCTGTATTTATTTTGGTGGTAGTTGCAGGTATTGCAGCCTATTACTTTTTTACCTCAAATAGCTTAAGAAATAGAATTGAAAGCCAGGAAAAAGAGATAGAATCTTACAGAACAGATATTAGCGGATTGGCTGAGATGGAAATCGCCGCCAGAACCCTGGACGCGAAATATACTATTTTAAAGGAATTATTTGAGGCCAGAAGAAAATATTCGGTTTTACTGACGGAGTTTCGCAAACGAGTACCGCCCGGAGTACAGGTTGAATCATTTAGTATTGGCGGAGATACATCCGAAGGTATAAACATTTCAGGAACGGCAGACAATTATATTGCTGTAGCGCGCTTTGTAAATACATTATCTGATACTCAGCTTTCCAGCGCATCAACCGGGCTTGGAGATTTATTTACTGATATTTCTTTAAATAGTGTAGTGCTTAATACCGGCGAATTGAATGTAAATTATGCTATTGTTGCCGGTTTTAACGCGGAAAAGTTGAAATAAGGTTATTAAGATGCAAGCACCTAAAATAGATACAGGAGCAATAAAAAGCTTACTCGCAAACTTTATAGTTCCATTAGCAGCAATAGGCGTTGCGATCGTATTGATTTTACTTGTGATCGTACCGGGCATAAAAGGCAAACCCGCACTTATTGCGGAATTAGATGAAAAAGTAGCCTTAGCAACTACATTAGAAGAAAAGTATAGAAAATTGAATACTCTTTTGGATTATAAAGCAAGTGTCGAAGAGAATAGAATTCTTGTATCCGAGGTTTTACCTGAAGAATCACTTGTACCTCAATTGTTAACCCAAATTGATATGATTGCTAAAGATGCAGGTTTGGAAGTCACTAATTTAAGCTACTCAATAGGTGGTGCGGGCGTACCTGCAGATGCGGAGTCTACGGATCCTAGATCAAAAATGATATCGGTTAGTTTGGGTGCTAACGGGAGTTACGATCAAGTGTTAACTTTTTTGGCTAATCTTGAAAAAGCGGGCAGAATTGTGACAGCAACAAACCTAAGATACTCAGTTCAAGACGGTACGGCCGGCGGTCCCGGTAGTTTAGCTTTGTCATTAACTTTATTATCACCATATGTTGAGTTAAATACAGAAGCAGTTACTGACGATCCTATAACTTTTGACATAACCGATGAGGGTTTTGGTACGTTAATGGATGAATTAAAGGGGTATAAAATTTACCGCATTTCAGTAGATGAGATCATTGAGATTGAAAATTTACCTGAAACCCCAACAGAGCCTGTACTCGAGGGCGGATCGGAAGCAACATCAGAAGTTTTTCCAGAAGAACCCCCGGCAATAGCAGTTCCCCCGCTGTAGTTACCTTTACTTTTTCAACTGTTCGCTAGTTTACTTTATTTTTAGTGTTACTTTTTGGAGTTTTCCTTTTTCCAATGCGCGATTTGTTCATGGTTACCCGACAGTAGAATTTCCGGAACAGTCAAGCCCATAAAATTTTCCGGTCTGGTATATTGTGGATGTTCAAGTTGTGTTACAGAATCCGCAAATGACTCAAATTCCAGTGCCTCGGGCTTTTCCAGTACACCCGGAATAAGTCTGGTTATGCTCTCCATTACTATTAGAGCAGGCAGCTCCCCACCTGATAGTATATAACTGCCGATAGAGATGAGTTCTATTTCCGGTAAGTTAGGTGCAACTGACGCTAGTTCGCTAATTCTTGCATCTATACCTTCGTATCTTCCACAAACCAGAGTAAGTTGGTCTAGTTTTTGCAGTTCATGTGCAACCTGCTGTGTATATTGTTTTCCACGCGCAGATAGTACAATTATTTTCTTTTTTTTGTTGTCGGCTGAAGTTGAAGTATCCATAGTACTTCCGCCGTCAATGTCATCGCCGGTTATTTCCTTAATACTTTGGTGCGAGTAAACGCTTTGCAACGCATCAAATAAGGGTTTAATCAGCAAAAGCATACCTGCACCTCCCCCATACGGTTTGTCATCAACTGTTCCGCGTTTATCTACGGCAAATTGTCTTAAATCATGCACGTTAACTGCAAGTAGTTCATTTTGGATAGCTTTTTTAAACGGCAGTTGTGTAAGGTGTGCATCAATTAGCTTTGGAAATAGTGTAATAACGTCGAATGTTAGCATTTTTTAAGTCCGTGCAGTATTTTTGCTAAGTAAGTGCAATGAGCTTAACAAGTCTCAATATATACTTTTACGTTTTCTTTTATGGCTTTGGCCTTTGCCAGAGCGCGCAGACTGCGAATAGTTTTTCCGCCCTTACCTATAATAATACCCATGTCTTCTTCTGCGGCACACACCTTTATGTTAATTACCGTGCCTTCTCTAGTTTCTTCAACAGTAAGTTCCGTGGGTTTAGTAACTATTTGTGATAGTAAGAATTCAATAAAGTCTTTCATGCTTCCTCTTTTGAATCACCTTCGGCTTCTTCAGCCGCAGTTTCCTCAACCACCGGTTCGTCCTCACCCTTTTCGCTATCGGCCTTCTCTTGATCAGAAGAGCCGGTAGGTGTTTCGTCATCACCTGCAGACTCACCTGGATTGTAAGGCACAAACTTATATGTGCCGTCTCGTAACGCAACTACGGCATCCGAGACCAGTGCACCGTTTGCTTGCCATTCCTGAAATTTTTGCTCATCAAGTTTAAATTCCGCAGGAGTTTTGGAAGGGTTGTAATAACCTAGTACTTCTAAGTATTTCCCATTTCTTTTATCACGTGTATTGGCAACCACTACTTTAAAGGTCGGGGCGTTTCTTTTTCCTGTTCGTGCAAGTCTAATTGTTACTGACATACTAGTGGATTCTATCAGGCGTTTTTCAGCTTGTCTATAGCATTAATGGCGGCTTGTTGCTCAGCTCTTTGCTTACTGCGACCTTCTCCAATACCATACTCCTTGTTCCCAAGGTAAACACCAACTTTAAATGTTTTATCATGGTCCGCTCCCCAGGAATCAAGTACTTTGTAGGATGGAGTTATTCCGGTTTTTTCCTGTGCTAATTCTTGAAATTGCGATTTTGCATCCCTGTGCCCCTCTTCGTTTATTATATCGTCCATCTTGTACAATAATTCTTTGGTGACAAAGTCTCTGCAAAAATCTAAGCCCTTTTCTAAGTAAAGTGCTCCTAAAACAGCCTCAAACGTGTTAGCTAAAATGTAAGGGCGTGTCCTGCCGCCTGTTGCTTCTTCCCCGCGCGATAGGTACAACAGCTCACCATATCCAAGCCGCTCTGATTCATGTGCAAGCGACTCTGTGCACACAATTGCCGACCTATAGTTTGTAAGAGTACCTTCAGGCTCATTATAATTAGTAAATAAATATTCAGAAGATAGTAATTGTAAAACTGCGTCGCCCAAAAATTCCAGCCTTTCGTTTGATGGGTTTGGGTAGTCTGAATGTTCGTTTAAATAAGATCTGTGAGTGAATGCGGTTTCAAACAACTTTATATCATTTATTTCGCATCCTAAGATCTGTTCTATTTTTTTTGCGTCAAAAGCCATGAAGCACCTGTTTAATCTACTCGATCCTATCAGCAAGTATTTCCATCAAGTCGCCGACAGTTTCAATTTCATCTTTTTTGTCTATTAAGTCGTCTAATTCGTATCTTTCTTCGATTTCTTCTAACAACTCCGCAAACTCAAGCTCACCTATGTTTAAATCGTCTTCAAAAAAAGAGTCATCGGTAATTTCTTCCGGGTCTACGCCGGTTTTTTCCATTATTAATCCTCTTATTTCATTTATGTAACTAGCCATATTTTTCCTTTTACTTTAACTTTTTTGACTTTCTGCCCCATCCTGTCCGGTTGTTAACTCACTTTTAATTTCGACTACAGTTCCAAGTACCCCATTAACAAACTTACTTGATGTATCTCCGCCAAATTCCTTTGCGAGTTCTACCGCCTCATCAATTACAACCTTGTCAGGGGCGTCGTTGCCGTACATAAGCTCAAAAACCGCTATTCTTAACACAATTAAATCAATTTTTGCTATTTTGTCAATCGGCCAGTCAGGTGCGCACTCTGTAATTATGTTGTCAATAGCCCTTCTGTGCGTTGTGATACCTGCAATAATTGCATCCGTTAACTCTTTATCATAATCAGCAATGGGAAGTTCCAGTAACTCGGTAGATAGTAGCTGACACGATTCTTGATCCGGTTCAGAAAATAACCAACAAAAAAGGCTTGCGAGGGCAACTTTTCGCGCGTTATGTCTTGGGTCAGTTGTAGTTTTCATTATTTTGTCAAATATTTTACTGTCCGCACTCTTGGCAAACTCGGTGCGACAATTTATCTGCACCACATTTTTTACATTTTACCGTATTTGTCGCGGGTTGAGTCATTTTCTGGTTTCTTTTTCGGCGTACTCGGCCTTTACTATGTCTTCTTTTTGGTACTGGCATAAGTGCTTTCTAGATTAACACTAAATTTTGGCATTGTGAATATATTGGAGTTGGCAAAAATTGTCAAGAGAGGCCTAAAAATGTGAGATGGCTTTTCCCGAATTTTCTATGTGTGATAACGTGTAAATCTGTGCCGGCAATTTGGGTTTGAATATTCAGATTTTCGCCATGCGAGAACGCGATCACCCCTTCCGGTTCAAGGATTTCAGCCAGGTTTTTGAGCAAGAATTTATGTGCTAGTTCGGTGTAAAACGGGTCAACAAAAATTAGTTTATAGCTGTTTTCTGTATTTGCTGCAAATTTAATAGCATCCTGACGAATAACCGTTGATTTTTCAGTAAACCCGCAATTTTTGAGGTTTTTAGTAATTACCTCAATGGCTAATCTATCATTATCAACAAAGTCGCACCACTCTGCGCCACGGCTTAGAGCTTCTATGCCTAAACTTCCGCTTCCCGCGTATAAATCCAGACAATGCGCGTTTTGGATAAACTCTTCGCCAAGAATTGAAAAAAGCGCTAGTTTAGCTACGTCTTGTACAACTCTAATTCCTTCAATTTCGGGTACAAGTAGTTTTTTATTTTTTGCGGTTCCGGTTGTTATTCGTGGCTGCATGGGTGTATTTTAACAGGTTTTTGGTTTAGCGCGTGGTTAGTTTTGTGGGTTGATGTTGTTCGGTTAGTAAAGGAGAAAAGCTCGAAGAGAAAGAGGTGCAAAAATACACATTTCTCTGTCGAGCTTTTGTAGGTACCGGGACCCAGAATCGAACTGGGGTACGACAGTGCCATGAAATCGCACTCGCTCTACCTGCTAAGCTATCCCGGCAAAATTTTAGGTCGAAGAATCTGCATATTTACTGTAATAATTATGCAAAGACCTCGGCCTGACTCGGTTTTAGGGCGCGGAATGGGATTTGAACCCATAACCTCTCTAGTCAAAATAGAGTGTTCTACCATTGAACTTCCCGCGCCATTATTTACAAATCCGGTAATCCAAGTTCTCAGCTCAGATCTTCCGAATTTGAAGTGGGTCCGGTCGGATTCGAACCGACAATCTGTGGATTGGCAATCCATTGTTTTAACTTTAAACTACAGACCCGATCGGGGCGGGTGGATTCGAACCACCGACCTTGAGGACGGGAGCCTCACGAGCTGTCCACTGCTCCACACCCCGAAAAAAGCCCTATCTTTATAACGTAAGTGGCTAACTATGTCAATTTAATTTAATTCTGCGCTATCAGCTCAGTTTTGCGCGTAAGCCTCTTTTTCACTTTCGGATACTCATCTAACCTTTTATACAACTTTTCAGCTTCTACCTTCGCCGCTTCCACCATTTCCAAATTATTAATATCAGCAACCTTAAACTGCTTGAATCCGTGTTGCAATGTGCCAAAAATATCCCCCTGCCCTCTAAAGCGCATATCAATTTCAGCCAGCTTCAACCCAGAATTATATTTTTCCAAATTTTTAAGCCGCGTATAGCCTGTTTGTGAATACCCTGTCATAAATACAAAACAAAATCCCTCTTTTTCGCCCCGGCCTACACGTCCACGCAACTGGTGCAATGAAGCCAAGCCGTACCGTTCCGCGCTCTCAATTACCATTATTGTCGCTTCAGGTACATCTACTCCAACTTCAATCACCGGTGTGGAAACTAAAACCTTAATCTCACCCGCCTTAAACGCATCCATTACCTGTTGTTTTTCCTTAGCAGTCATTCTGCCATGGAGTAACCCAATACTAACCCCTGCAAAAACGCCGTTTTTCAACACTTCGTATTCTTTTTCGGCGGCTTTTACGTTTTCAAATAACTCAGCCTGTGACTCGCCAATTAACGGACATACAATAAAAGTCGGTTCGTTCCGTGCTTTTATCCATTTGTACGTTTGGTCACGAAAGTTATCGGGAATTACTTTTGTAGTGATTTTTTTACCAACATTAGGTACATCTGTTAAAACCGAAATATCAAGGTCACCGTATAATGTCAACGCTAATGTGCGTGGAATAGGTGTCGCAGTCATGGTTAACAAATTTGGCACTTTATCTTTTGTGCCCATCTTTACAATTTTTGCCCGCTGTTCGACTCCAAAGCGGTGCTGTTCGTCTATTATTATTAGACCCACATTATGAAACCCTTCTTTTTCATGTAATAGCGCATGCGTTCCAATAACTATGTTCGTATTTTCATTAAAAACAGCAGTTTTTTTGCTAGTTCCGGTTTTAAGCGCGATATCAACTCCAAACTCAGCCAAATACTTGGTAAAGGTTTGATAGTGTTGTTTAGCCAAAATGTCTGTAGGAGCCATATACAGCGTTTTATAGCCGTTTAAATGTGATAGATATGCAGCTTCAAGGGCAACAATTGTTTTTCCACTTCCTACATCTCCTTCTAACAGCCTGTTCATTGGGGACGAAGTTTCCAAATCAGCAAAAATCTCTGTTATTGCGCTTTTTTGTGACTCAGTTAGCGTAAAAGGTAAAGTTTTCTCAAACTCAATAATTATTTGTGCAAACCTCGCATGCTCAATCGGAACACCTTCATATTTTGTACCCCAAACCGTTTTCCGGTCCTCTACCTTAAGCATTTCAAGCAGTAATTCCTCAAACCCAAGCCGTTCCTTTGCGGGAATCACATCCTCGAGCGTATTCGGAAAGTGAATTGTGTTTAGAGCCTTTTCAAATGCACACAGTTTATATTTGTTAATTATAATTTCGGGCAACACGTCTTCGAGTTCCTGCGTACCGTGTAAACCAGATAAGACGTCGTTAATCCTAGTTCTCAGCCACTTGCTGGTAAGTCCTCTAGTTTCATTGTAAATTGGGATTAGTCTTCCCGTGTTAATAGTTGACTCCCCCGCTTCTTCAAATGTTGGGGAAACCAAATTTACCCGATTTCCATATTTTTGTGTTTTTCCGCTAAAAAAATACTTTTTACCTTGTTTTATAGCGCTTGTAATATACTGTTGATTAAACCAGATAATTTCCATCTTGCCTGTTTCATCAAGCACAACTGCTTTTGTCAGTTTTTTCCCGGTTTTGGTATAAATGTTGTCGATTCGATGTACCACTGCAGAAACAGTAACGGTCTCATTTTCAGCAAGTTGTGCGATTTTCTTCATTTTAGAGTAATCATCGTATCTAAAGGGAATATGGTACAAAAGGTCCTCTACGGTGTAGATTTCCAGTATTTCTAGTAGTTTTGTGTATTTTGGGCCAATATTGGCAACTATTGATACGTGGTCAGAAAGCTTTAGCATGGATGTATTGTACCAAGTACTCAAAAGCCAAGCTTGACATAATAGTAACCTATAGTATATAATATAAACACTAAAATTTCATAGGTAGTGTATCTACCTATTAAAAATAAATATATGAAAAAAATTAAATTACTTAAAAAAGCTCTAACCTTATCAATAATGATTACACTTACCGGAAATATATTTTTCCAGGCTATACCTGTGTTTGCGGAATCGCCTGACGTAAAAAATACAGCTTCCAATTCAAAAGACGCAAAAGATGACATACCTGTTGCTATTACAAAGCCTGAAATGACGGTTAAAGCAGAGGCATATTGTGATGGCAATATTGCAAAAATTTCAGCAACTGCAGAATATGAAGTTACAAAAGGCATTAATATTGCTTATTCCGTTAATGTTGGAGATCACCAGTCAGATACTAAAGGAGAATCTAAAAAGTTGGAACAGGGTAAATCTGTAAACTGGATACTAAATACAAATAGAAACAGTCTAAATGATGGTGAAGTTGGCTTTAAGTTTGAACCTCAGGCGCCATGGTTTTCTACACAAGATACCCCAAAAGCGTTTAAAATGTATGCAGATTATGCCGGTGTTACATGCGTTGCCGATGAC
>CAZBWW010000033.1:0-10882 GCA_964496005.1 uncultured Candidatus Saccharibacteria bacterium
TGCTTGCAGAGTCAAAAGGTAGGCGATTAAAAGGATAATAGTCGGCTGCGTTGTCTACTAGCCTTATTCTATTCTCGTCAATATCAGCCAAAACCGGTGCGTATCGACCCATATAGCCCAAAATTTCTCCTGTTTCATTTGTACCTAAAATCTCCGCACTTGAAAGACCGGTTAAGCCTTCTAAAGCACTTGCAGTTTGAATATAAATATGTGGTACTTGCCTTGCTTCAGGTTCTTCGGGTTGGAATTCCGCGTCATTTGATACAACTCCCATATTTTTTATCTATGTAATAATTTTTGCGCTTTATTAACCCTCAACCTCTACCTGAAATCCGCCATAAGCCATTCGTGTCGGGTCAAACGGCATTTTCATATCTTCATGTTCTTTCATTTGTTCAGTCATTTCAGCCATAACTTTGGCATTAACTTCGTCCCGGTGCTCTTTAGAGTTAAAAATAATAAATGAAAACCAAACCGTTTCATCAGGTTTTGCTCCGGCTACTTCAGGAAATGCACGTGTTTTCATCTCACCCATTTCATTGGGAGCAAGGGCGTTACCTTGGCATTCAAAATACTGCAGTGCGCCGTGCTTAAGCCATATATCACGACCTTCTTCCGCCATTTTTTTGTATTCCTCAACTTTATTTTCGGGAACAATCAACAGAAACCCGTCAACATATTTTGCCATAACAGTTCTCCAAATTTTTAGACTAAGATTAGTTTACTAGTCAACAAGATATGTGGCAATGTCTATCATTACTAGAGTTAAGTGGTTTGATGTTTATTTTGTCGTTTGCTAATATTCATATATGAAGATTTCCAAAAAAGAAGCTAACTACATAAATGTATTAAATGAAAATGAAAATAAGTGGATTGCTACTTCGGAAAATAGAGATATTCTATATTTTTCCGACGACTCTTTGCATAATCTGCTAAAAAAGCTAAAAAAAGCCGGTATTGAAGATTACGTATTAACAAAAGTAAAGCCTATAGGTTTTTCCTACATCTCGTGAGCTCAATAATAGTAGACTTTAGACTGGATAGGTTTAGAAATAAACAAGGGAGGGATGTAGTTGTTTACGTTCCCATAATTGATCTAGTTTTACATTCTACACACATGTATACATCTAAAATTAGCTGTTATTTGGATACTGGAGCACACTATAATATCTTTCCTTCCGAGATTGCAACAAGTTTTTTTGGTAAGTCGGAGAAAAGTTTACGTAGGGGTATCGAACTTCCCATTTTAGGCATAGGTGGTTATACAACGACGGCATACGGCTTTAATGTTGAAATTATTCACCCTTACTTCAAATTTACAGACGAGATATACTTTTTAGATAATCAGTCATTTCCCCTTTTAGGTAGAAAAGGCTTTATGGATCATTTCGACAAGATTATATTTAATGAAAAAGAAAGAAAATTAGAACTTGTTATATAGGAAGGTCGTCGAATATTATTTATCATTCCAATTTAATAAAAGCCCTGCATCGTATAGTATTTGTCGCTTTTTATAAACTGAGATTTATGTAATTTTCTGACATCAGACGAAAATTAAATATGTATAGTTTTTTGAGCTAAATATAGCGCTGAGATAATTCTTGCATCGGCTATTTTTCCACTAACTATCAATTTCCCGAAATCTTTAAATGGATAAGGAACAACTTCTAATTCCTCGTCCTCATCTCCAGCCAATTTACTTTTTTGCAAATCCATAGCTAAATAGATACTTATTTTTTGAGTAAGATAGCCGGGCGATACAGTTACCACACCAATTTTCTTTAATTTTGTTGCTTTATACCCAATTTCTTCTTGTAACTCTTTGTTTGCTGTCTGAAGCTCATCGTGACCATCATCAATCTGACCTTTGGGTAAAGATAGTGTATAAGCATTTATACCGGCAAAATACTCACGTACTAATATTACTTTTTTGTCTTTGGTAATGGGAACTAATATAACTCCATCTCGCTTTTCTACTATCTGGTAGGTTACTTCCCCGCCAGGTGTAGTAAGCTTGACATCTTTTATAGTAAATACTTTGGATTTGAATACTTGCTGTTCAGCTATTTTTTTAATCATTTTTTGGACACCGCTACGGTTCGGAAATTAATTGTAATCATAATAGTTTAATAGCTTTCATAAATATGTTTTTTTCGTCCTCAAACGGTAGAAGTTTAATTATTTCTTCTTTTGAAAACCATCCGTGTTCCACAATCTTATCCCAAGAGCTTAAAAGCTCGTTTCCTGATAATTTTATCAAATAGAAATGAGTTTCCCCTTTTTTCCCTTCTCGTTCAATTTTTTTTGAGTCATAAATAAATTTATTTACTAATTCTGTATCAATTAAAGTACCTTTGTTAACAGCTAACCCAATTTCTTCTTTTAGTTCTCTAATTAGAGTGTCATCGAGAGTTGTATCTCTATTTTCATGTACGCCACCCGGGAAAGTCCAAAAGCCCTTTTCATGTTTTAATAAAAGAAATTTGTATTCGTCGTTCTCGATTTTGTATATGATTGCTAAGGCGCCGTAAATTACTTTGCTCATGTTTTAATTCTGGAGCGGGATACGGGATTCGAACCCGTGTCTTCACCTTGGAAGGGTGGTGTTGAGCCACTCAACTAATCCCGCATGTATCGGTTTACGAACAATGCACTATCCCTTATCAAATCCACTTACCACGGCCACCGCGTACGCCCAATTCTACCAGTTACTTAATGTTTTTCAACAACTGTTCTCTGCGTTTTTTATACTCTTTGTCGCTTATAGCACCTTTTGTATGCAATTCTTTTAGGCGCTGAATACTTTTTTCCACATTTGTAATTTGTTGTTTTTCTTGCTGGTCGTTCGCGTGATGATCGCGGTTATGTACCTGATTTATTTTTTGGTCCATAATTTTTTTTGCTCTTTTCGCGGGTTTGTTCCAAATTCCTTTAATTTCAATGTCTTCAGTACCGGGATTAATTATTTCTAACTTTGCGAACCAGATGCCTTTGTGCAAGTTAACCTGTACAATATGCGTATAAGTTGTTGTAATTTCGTCAATCCAAAATACCCTTCTCCGTTTTCTGTATAAAATAATATCGTCATAAATGTACAAGTAAGGTCTAAACATCGAGTGGTTAACATATTTATTTCCTTTTAACGTCATAAGTAATTGTGCCATTTAGCTAAATTATAGCAATTTTAGGAGGCAGGTTACTTAAAACTTCAGTTAATTAAAATTGTCTGTTAAAATTTACAGTATGACTACCGAAATTACTAAAAAAAATAATATAGATAACAATCACAATAAAGTGGCGTATGAGGTGTTGATTTTAGGTGGTGGTCCTGCGGGTTTAACGGCTGCTATTTATACAGCGCGGGCAGAAATTGATACTTTGGTGATTGCCGGTAGTCCTCCGGGCGGACAGTTAATGTTAACAACAGATGTCGAAAACTTTCCCGGGTTTAAAAATGGGATTTTAGGGCCGGAATTAATTACAAACATGCGTGCACAGGTGGAAAGGTTTGGAGCGGATTTAGTTGTTGATAATGTTGTTGGCATTTCCGAGTGCTCAGATGATTCAGCCGATTATAAATTTTGTGTGCGCACAGAATCTGGTGCAGAATATTTTGGAAAAGCAGTTATCGTGGCAACAGGTGCGTCAGCTAAATGGCTTAATTTAGAGAGTGAACAACGGTTGCGCGGTAAGGGTGTATCTGCGTGCGCTACGTGCGACGGCTTCTTTTTTAAGGATAAAGTTGTAGCTGTGGTTGGTGGAGGTGATGCCGCAATGGAAGAAGCTACTTATTTAACAAAATTTGCACGGAAAGTGTTTGTACTGGTGCGCGGCGCTGAGGGTGCGATGAAAGCAAGTAAGATAATGCAGACACGGGCAAAGAATAATCCGAAAATTGAGTTTATGTTTAATATTGAGGTTAAGGAAGTTCTTGGCGAGAATGTTGTTAGGGGATTGAAGCTGTTAAATAACAAAACCGGCGAAGAGCAAACTTTGGCTGTAGATGGATTATTTGTCGCAATCGGGCACCAGCCTAACACCGGTTTTTTGGAAGGGCTTGTTGAGTTAGATGAGTTAGGGTACGCGCGAGCTAAAGATAATATTTGGTCCAATGTGGAGGGGTTGTTTATTGCGGGTGATGTGTACGACCGTCGATATAGGCAGGCTATTACTGCAGCCGGTTATGGGTGTATGGCAGCGTTGGATGTTGAGCGGTATCTTGCGCATTTGGGTGAGTAATACTTTTGTACAAATTTGCTAATTTTTACATATTCTTATTTTGTAGATACTTGTATTTATAAAATTAAATCAAAAAAATAGGTCAATGTTCTTCACTGTGGAAGTAATTGACCTATCTTATCGCATGACGACTGCGATGTCGGCATAGTAAAAACACTTCTTTCTAGTATTGCCGCAGTGATGTGAGCCTTCTCTGCAACCCGTACACACGCAGTTACACCCACATTTTGCCTCAACTTGCGGCAGTACTTCATCATAAGCAACTCCGGGGCCACCACAGTATCTGCTATGGTTTGGGCCTTCAACCTTTCCACAATTCGGACAAACCACTTGCTTAGCCATTTTCTACCTCCTTTATTGGCTAGTTTTCTTTCCTTACCCCAAAAATACCATTAACTTATAGTATTTGCAACTATTATCTGTAAATACTGCAACCCCGCCAAAAAACGCGTATTACCTCAATATATATTAGGGGTAAACATAAAAGTCACAGAAAATAAAAAACCAAAATTATAAAGAAAAAAACAAAAAAAATCTAAAATTCCTACCCTACCGTTTCTAACTCGCCAAATTGGACTCAACCTGTTCCCAATCGACAACGTGCCAAAACGCGTCAATGTAATCAGCACGGCGATTTTGGTAATTAAGATAATAAGCGTGTTCCCACACATCTAAGCCTAAAATCGGCTTTAGCCCTTCCAACAACGGACTGTCTTGGTTTGCAGTAGACGTTATAGTCATTTTTTGCCCATCATATACAACCCATGCCCACCCGCTGCCAAACCTTCCCAGTGCCGCTTTAGTAAATTCGGCAGTAAGTTTGTCGAATGATTCTAAATCTGTTTCAATTTTTGCCATGAGTTCAGCAGAGGGTTTTGTTTTCGCAGGTGTAAGTATTTCCCAAAAAAAGTTATGGTTTAAATAACCCCCCGCATTATTTCTGACAATTGTCTTTATATCTTCAGGGACCGAATCCAGATCGGCTAAAAGTTTTTCAGCGGTCGTATTTTTTAGGTTGTCGTATTTCACAAGCGCTTTATTCAAATTATCTATATACGCTTGGTGATGCTTTGTGTAGTGAATTTCCATTGTCCGTGCATCAATATAAGGTTCAAGTGCAGTGTAATCAAATTTTAGTTTTGGGAGTATAAATGGCATTTTTAACTTTCTTAATTTTGTAAACAAGATCTGTTATTAACAATCTCAAATCTGTGTATAAATAGTATCATCATATGTAATTTTTTCAACCTAAATTAGTACTAAGTTCGTAGTTGGTAAATAGTATTTAAAATACGCTATAATTCGGGAATATGAAATTGCTACCCACTATAGACCGCGAAAAATGGCACGCGAAAAAAACTGAATACTTTCATATAGCAATACTAATGGTAACAGCCACCGCACTTAGGATTTCAAACCTTGGCTATTCGGACTATCAAGGTGATGAAATAAAAGCTTTATTTATTAAAGAGAACCTAAGCGACTCTACATGGTACTTTTTGCTCACTCAGCGTAAAGGGCCAATTCAATACCTTATCACTTATTTACTTAAATTTTATGACCCGACGTACTCCGACGAATATTTAATTAGATTTGCCTTTGCCGCCGCAGGGATTGCCGCGGTTTTCTTTTTTTATAAATTCGTAAAATTGCATTTTAGCGAAAAAGTGGCATTTTACGCCGCATTATTCGTAGCGACTAACGGATTATTTGTCGCATTTTCACGTATTGTGCAGTATCAGTCATTTGTAATCTTGTTTATGGTATTGGCCTTATATTTTTTTAGTTTAGCTGTTAAGAAAAAAAGCTGGGAGATCGGAGGTATTTATTTGGGTTTTATTTTTTGGGCACTTTCAATCTTGTCCCACTATGACGGAGTCCTCATCTTTCCATTTGCTGCATACTTACTTTTTGCATGGCTTCGAAAAGAAACCTTTGCTGTATTTAAAATAACTAACCTGAAGCATTTAATAGTTTCGGGTGTGATTTTTCTTGTAATGCTTGGGTCGTTTTATATTCCTTTTATTGAGGAAATTGACCATTATACGAAAAGTTACTGGCAGGGACGAATTAGCGGTGAAGGCGGGAAAACATCCGATTCATCTTATTTGTTTAGTATTTACCAACCAATTTATGTGCTCCATCTTTACAGGTTATTATTTGTGTTAGGTTTGGCAAAACTTGCGACAAAATTATTAACGCCACAGACCTTTACCGAAATCGCGTTACTAAAGACAAAAAAACTTGCAGGCGTACTGTTATTGCTGCTTGATGACCGGCTTCAAAAAGCAGCTGCTTTACTTGCATGGATACTGGTCCCGATTATTTTTCTTGAAGTACTGGTAACTATTCCAGGAACCCATATTTATACTTATTTATTACCGGCAACTATAATGTTGGGGTTTGGATTGGTTTTCATAGAAGACGTTGTATGTTGGGTAGTTAAATTAATTACCAAATCAGCGAAATTAGTAGTTGTAGGTAGATATATTGTATACACTGGCATAGTTGTGCTGTTTTCGTTTATTTTTGTGCAGAGCTATGCTGTATTTGTCGATCATACTCAGGAATACCCATGGGAAGAAGAACAGTTTTTTATCTGGACGTTGAATAAACCCAGCCCGGTATTTCATCTAAGCCTGTTTGGGTTTCCGTATTATAGAAGTTGGGATGGTATAGGTGCGTATATACATAACGGGCCTGTTCCCCCGCTTCCATGTCCAGGGGCAACACTATACAGCGAGAATGCTGGTTGTTGGTTAGAGCCCGGCAAGAGGGTTGAGCACTATACTTCAAACGAACGAAATTCCATTTCGCGGCACTATGTTTCATTCCCTAAGGAAAGCGATGCTGCAGGTTATTATGTACATATAGTAAATCCGCAAAGTTTGTCCAACGAAGTTTTAAATGACAAATCAGCATATTGGGCTAAGTATTATCCGCCTGTGTGGATATCACGCCGGATGCCTTTACTGCCAGGTCAGGATGACTCGGACTTAATACCGCCAACAACATATATTTACTATATGCCGCAGGGAACGCTGAGCGAAATAAAAGCCATGGGTTATTAAGAAGGGCTAATAATAAAATAATAACAAGTGAATTATAGTACGTGGTAACAGAGCTCTCGCGTATATTGCCCATTTTTTGTAGTATATTTATAAAATGGATCTGTCAATAATAATAATCAGCTATAACACGAGGGATATTTTGAAAACCTGTCTAGCAAACTTGCTTACTGTCCAAAAACATTTAAAAACCAATCATCGCGAAATAGAAATCATTGTTGTTGATAATGCATCATCCGACGGTTCCGGCGAGTTAGTAAAAAACGACTTTCCGACAGTAAAATTAATAGAGAATTCGGAAAACCTTGGGATTAGCAAAAGCGGTAATAGTGCAGCTAAACTCGCCATGGGTACTTACCTATTGTATTTAGGATCAGACGCATTTCCGGGAACTTTAACTTTACTTAATATGCTTGAATATTTTGACGATAATCCAAAAGTTGGTATTGCGACCTGCCGGTTATTTACGCGAGATGGTAGTCTTGATATGGATGCCCACCGTGGATTTCCTACGCCATGGGCTGCTATAACGCATTTTACAAAGTTAAATGTACTTTTTCCCAAATCAAAGCTATTTAATCAGTATTTTTTAGGATACAAGGATTTAAATACACCGCATGAAATTGATATGTGTATCAGTCACTTTATGTTAATACGTAAACGGGTATTTGAGCAGATTGGGGGGTGGGATGAGGATTTTTTTGTTTTTGGAGAAGATGTTGATATATGTTACAGAACAAAGCAAGCAGGGTGGAAAATTATGTATCTTCCTCAATGGATGTCCTTGCATTATAAAGGTGCGGGCGTTGGTAGAAAAGAAACTAATGATATAAAGACAGTATCTAATCAGGACCCGGAAGTTAAGAAAAGAATGAAAAATGAAAGAGTACGTGCAATGCAGTTGTTTTACAAAAAACACTATTCGAAAAAGTATCCCCGGATTGTTACAAGTTTCGTGTTGTTTGCGGTCACGCTTATGAAGTGGGTGCGTAGATAACACGTTCTTATAGTATGTGGTCGTGAAAAAACAATTGCTAAAATATTCCAAACTACGATAGGGCGGATTATACTAAATGGTAAAAACTCACAATGCCAAAAAAGTTATAAATCTTTTTCTTTTATGTTACTCTTATTAACATGCTGTAACAGTTTAAATTTTTTGAAGTTGCAGAATAGCCGAAAGAGATGAAAGTATACAAACTACTATTTTTACTAACAATTATAGGCTTAGGCTTGTCTACGTTTTTATGGTATCAATATTCCCTTCCCTCCCCTGTTATTTGTTTGGCAATTGATTCTTGTCAGACGGTTAAAGATAGTGAGTATTCAACTATTCTTGGTATAAAGCTTCCTGTGTGGGGATTTATGTTTTTTATTATATCTGCAATCTATTTAGGGCTCTCGCTGTTTAAGAACAAAAGGCTCGTTTCAGACCTTATAGTATTAATGGTGCTTTTAGGTGCGGCTTTGTTTGAATCTTATTTAGTATACGTGCAGATATATAAGATTGAAGCACTTTGCTCATGGTGTTTATTAGTGTCTTTTGTAGTAGTTGCAATGTTTGTGCTATTTATGGTAGATTACGGCTCAAGCAGAAAGAAAATTACTACTATCCAAGACTCCGGGATACCCTCCGAGAGCCAGGTGGATTAGTATGTTTTTTTATTATTAATGATATAATGCTTTCATGCTGCCTATAGTAATTTATTTAAAGGTGGGCTAATGAACTTATTAAAAAAGCTAAAAAAGTATCAGTATAAGCTAGTTTCTTTTTTTGCTCTTATAGCATTGGTATTTAATATTTTTTATCCGGCAGCCGTTTTGGCAACTGAAGAAATTCAAGAACAGGTAGAAAATATGGCGACGGTTGAAGAGTCTGATGAGGAAAGTGCTACAGAGGAAGATGGTGCGGAAGAAGAATCCAGTGAAGAACAGACGAGTGAGCAGACCACTGAAACCACCGAAGAGGAGAACGAAGTAGATACTATGGCGCAAGAACCCACCGTAGAGGAAGAAGATAATACCGCGTCCGAGAGTGAACCGCTAACCACAGAAGAACCTACTGCTCAAGAGCCAATATTAGTTGAAGAATTGGTAGCTGAAACAAGTACCACACAAGGCCCACTTGAAGAAGAGCAGTCCGGAGAAATATTGGAAGGGTTATTAACAACACGGGAAGCTGAAGAGCAAGAAGAATCCCCTGTTCCAGTCACAGTTTGTTTAGCTGAAGATACCGACAACAGGGTTACAACAGATGTGGATTGGAATTTTAATACGGAGAATAAAACTGCAACTACTACGAAAGAAGTTGAGTTGGGAGTCAAATATGTGTTCCCGGGAAATGAAGATGTGTCGGTTACCTTTACCTGTTTACCGGTTTTAACTCAACACAGATCACCTTTAAAGATACAAGAGGTCAAAGTTTCAGACTTAAATTTACCTGAAACCCACAAATTGTATGCCGAGTTTGCATACGATATTACAACCGATATGGAAGACGGAGTGTTCGAATTCGTATTGACGTTATCTCCTCCAAGTGAAGACAAAGATCCTAGTGTAGAAGTAGCATACATTGAAAAATCGGTTGAGAAAGTTAGGGACGAGGGTGTAACTCCGGATGATGTAGTCCTTATAAACGAGGATAACGTAAATGTTCATTCAGACTTTGTAGAAGTTGAAGGTATTGATCACATGACTATATTTCTGGCAATTGATTCTGATGGTGCTAATGATGAACCAGGTCAAAAAGATTTAACACAAATGTATGCAAACGATGAATTGAGTCCGAATTCAGTTGATATTGAATGGAACTGGGACGATACAGCATGGTCAGGTAATAATACCGGTGATGGATGTGCGCTTTTTGATACCAACGGCGATGGGTTAGTTGAATATTCACTTTGCGTTATAGTTTCAGGTAACCCGGCGTCGTACCAGTCTAAGGCATTATATTCATGTAGTAATGGAAGTGCGTACAAATGTACCAATCCTGTTAGCGAGACTTTAGGTGCCGGGACAAGCTGTACGGCTAATGTGCAGGCAGATGATCCTTTTCCAACCGGAGAAGATTATCCGAATGATACAGTTGCAGAATGTACAGTTGCCTATTCAGATGTAGGTGGTAGTAGCGCAGAACTGGTAGATGTTTGTTCTTATCCTTCTGGCAGACCGAATTCGGATCCGTCAGACTGTGTTAACTACAGACCGGATTCCGGAAAATTAGAGATACTCAAGCAGTTAGTACCTGCTGATGATTCTGGGTTGTTTAATTTGCAAGTTGACGGTGTTACAGAGGCGGCTGATGTAGGAAACGACGGTACTACAGGCGAGTTAATTTTAGATGTAGCTACTTATGAAGTTGGTGAGACGGCAGGAACCGGTACTAGTTTAGAAAATTACACTACAACAATTGAATGTAAAGATTTGAACGGAACTGGTGTGGTTGTTGCATCAGCAGCTGATGCAGGACCGCTTTCAGTTGATTTAGAAAATGATGCGGATGTAGTTTGTACAATTACTAACACGCTTGTGGTTCCGCAGGGTTCTATAACACTTGATAAAGTAACTGTGCCGGG
>CAZBWW010000034.1:0-2138 GCA_964496005.1 uncultured Candidatus Saccharibacteria bacterium
ACAAGACCCCACAAGTTTTGATTTTGTAACTACAAATTTACCGACACCGGAAAATCCAAGTCTTACCGACCAGGATAATCCGATTGTATGGGCTAATCTTGCGGATAATACTTATACAATCACAGAAAATGTTCCCGATTATTGGGCTTTAACTGCGCAGTGTATTAGCGACGGAACTGCCAGTATTGTTACGGCTGTAGAGAATGGGGTAGAAATAAGTCTTGCTAATGGAGAAAATGTTTCGTGTGAGTTTACAAATACAGCTTTACCGCGGACAGGAGATTTAACTGTTCACAAATTTGTCGATAAAAACGCGAATGGGGTAAAAGACGGAACAGATAGCGGCTATACCTTCGGTAACGTAACAATGTATTTATACTCAGGCTCTGCATGTCAGGGTGCCCCTCTTGGGTTTGCGAATACTGACGGTTCAGGTAATGTATCTTTTTCAGACCTTACAGCAGGTGCCTATTCGGTAAGAGAAGATATGTTTCCATGGGACGGGTGGTCAAACTCTACCCCACTCTGCCAGGATGTTAGTGTAGTTGCGGGAGAAACAGCGGAAGTGCAGTTTGGGAATGTAAAACTTGGGCAAATTAACGTATGTAAATATGAAGATTTGAATGGTGATGGTTTAACAACCGGAGACGCACGACTTGGTGGTTGGACAATTAACCTTTCGGGCCCAAATAATTATTACGAATCTCTAGTTACCGATGATAGAGGGTGTGTTGCCTTCAGTAATCTTGCTTATGGTAATTACACTTTTTCAGAAGACATGCAGGACGGGTGGTACGAAACAATTCCCGCAGGTGGCAGAACGTATACATACGCGATAAACTACGACAATAGTCTGCGCAATTTACGGATTACGAATTTCCACTATGGAGCTATATCAGGCTACAAATTTAATGACCTTGATGGTAACGGAGTTTGGGATCAAGGGGAGCCTGCGTTGAGCGGGTGGACAATTAGGCTAGATAAAGATGCGAATGGATCAACAGATGACACTACCCTAACTGATGCAAACGGCTATTACGTTTTTGAAGATTTGGTCGCTGCTACTTATAGAGTTAGAGAACAAAATCAGGCTGGGTGGATGCAAACTACAGCAAACCCTGCAAATATTGCGCTCCAATCAGGCTCTGACGTACAAGACGTAAATTTTGGGAATATACAAACTCCGGCAAAAATTGTCGCTTACAAAATAGTATGTGAGAACGAAGAAGATCTCCCGAATTGGGGTTTAGGCGGACCGAATATTACTGAAACTACTGCGCAAGACTTTGTTGCTCAACATCCGGGCTGTCATTTTGAGGAGAATTGGGTATTTCAATGGGGTTATAGTGATGCTCCAAACCCAGGCGATAACACCGGTGAGTCGGCAGACCCACGCTGGTTTAGTATGCCGGCGACAGATGTAAACGGAATGTCAATGGTTGAAATAACGGAATTGAATCGTGAGCCTAACCTTTGGTTTAGAGAAGCATGGGATTCTAATTACATCCCTTTCACTTATGAACAAGCCGATGATAACAGTAGAAACAAAAGTGCAGAAGTGTACTGCCATACTGATGTAGTAAATTACGATAACTGGGATCGTATTGATAATCCGGAATACAACGAAACCTACTACTGTATAGGCTTTAATGTTCTCAAGACAGGTTTTATAAAGGGCGGTAAATTCTTTGACGTCAACAGCAATGGAGTATTTGACGATTTTGAAGAAGCCGATCCGGAGAACCTTCTAAACGGCTGGACAATGTATTTATACGACACTGAGTGGAATTTGTTGGCAACTACAGAAACAGGTACTGTCGAAGGGTTTACACCGGAAGAAGCAAAGGGCAGGTTCCGATTTAATGATCTACCGTTTGGTAGTTATATAGTGTGTGAAGAATACCGCACCGGTTGGGATCAAACTGCGCCATCAGCTGGTCCCGTTGATCCTAATACAGGTTTATATTGTCACACTGAGGAATTAGGCGAAAGTCCCAACAACCTATTATTTGGTAATAGTAGCTTCACAGATGTACACGGGTATAAATGGAACGACAGAAACGGTGACGGTGTAAGACAGACTTGTCAGAACGAAGTAATAGTTGATGATGTGCTAGTGGACGATATAGAAGAGTGTG
>CAZBWW010000034.1:2148-9914 GCA_964496005.1 uncultured Candidatus Saccharibacteria bacterium
TACCTGAAGAACTACTTCCTGACTGGAAGATCTTTATAGACGAGAATGATAACCAGACACATGATGAGGATGAGGAGTATATGTACACTGACGGCGGTGAGGAACATTACGGTTGGTACTGGTTTGAAAATTTAACACCTGGTACATACACAATCTGTGAGGAACTGCAGGAAGGATGGGAACAGACATATCCAGTCGAACCTTCATGTCACGAAGTTACGGTGCCGTTTAATTATGATTATGACTGTAACGTAGATGATGAAATAACACCTCAATCCCCTGCGCTAGTAGCTACTGATACAAGAGCAGTATCACTAAACGCTGTATGCGCACCGGAATATAACTTTGGTAATACAGCGATTGCGGAACTGTTTGTGACAAAAGACAACGACAGCTGGCCAACAGAGGAAGAAATTGGCAATGAGGTTGAATATACAATTACTGTGGAGGCCAAGCTAGGTCCCGTAAAAGATGTGGTATTAACTGATCTATTGCCTGAAGGCTTTGACTTTATAGAAGGCAGCTGGACAGTAATATCAAGTATTTACGGTGATATAAGCGGGTCGTTAGCGGATCCAGTGTATGCATCACCAGGTGTCTGGAATTTAGGTGATTTAGAAAAAGATGAAAAATTAACAATCACCTATTCCGCGAAGATTCTGGAAGGCTTAAATGCAGGGATTTACCCAGATATGGCATATGCACAGGGCGAAACTGCATCGGGTGAGGAAATACTAGCTCAATCTGATGCATCAGGTTTCCCCGTAAATAACGGTATTTTGGATGAAACTTTTGTAGGTACACAGGTTGCGCTTAACGTACCGGGAGATCCTGCTAAAGCTAATGTTGAGATTGAGGTAAATGAAGAAGAGGTCGAAGGCGAAGTATTAGGTGCCTCTACCCTACCTGCAACCGGTGCGAATACTGCATGGGTAAAAGCTGCACTAGCCTTGCTTACTGCAGGTGCTTTGTTTGTCGTATTTGGTTCCCTGGTCAGAAGGAAAAGAAACGATATGTTAACAAAAGTGATTATAATTATTAGCTCTGTCCTTGTAGCCGCAAGCTTATTTACTGCAAACGCACATGCCGCAAGCTTAACAGTAAGGCTTGAAGAACCAAGTTCTCCCACAAACGAGCCCTTCGAGCTGTCTTTTGTTGTGTTGGATGTGCTTAACCGACCTGTTACAGTTGATTGTCAGGTTAAGAAACCGGGTGAAAGTGATTTTAATACCTTTGAGGTCAAAGCATTAGCAGCGGGTGGGGATACTTCAACCTGTAATGTAGACGAAAGTGTTCTATCAGATACGGGTACATTCGAATTTAGGGTTACCGCAAGCGCTGGTGTTGATGAGATGACTTCAGATGCATTTGCGGTTGAGTACGATGATGAAAAACCAAGCAAACCAGATTACATAAAGAAAGACAAAAAGAATGACTGTAAATATGAGGTTGATGTACAAACCGCGGATGATCACCAAACAGAGTATGTTGAAATATACAGGGCTTTTGAGAAGGAATTTGATGCTAATGGGGATACAAGAATTAAGACTGTAACGCTTGGGTCAGACGAACACTATGAGTTTGATGACGAATTATATTCTGACTGTGGGAAGACACCATACTATGCTGTACGTGCTTTTGATTCAGCTGGGAATGCGTCTAGCGTGAGAGTAGAAGAAGTTACCGAAACCACAACGGTGGAAGGTGATTCGGAATCAAGTACCACAGAAGAAGAAACAGCAGGTGCGGTGGAAGTTTCCGGCGGGAGTACAACCGGCGGTGGTACAGGAAGTACTGAAGGAACTGGCGGTACAGAAGGCGCTGGAGTTGGTGTTCCTGGAGAAGAAGGGCAAGGTGCTGGCGTAGGTGCAGTACTAGGTGATGCCGATAAAGACACAGATTTGGACGGGCTTTTCGATAATGTAGACTTAGATATAGACGGCGACGGGTTGTTAAATGAGGAAGATGATGATGTTGACGGCGACGGTATACTAAATGACTTAGATCCGGACTTTAGAAGAGTAGGAGATGTGTTAGCTGAAGAGGATGAGGCAGAACTTGAGCTACCTGAAGAAGAAGAGCAAGAAGGCACTATTTTTTCACGGCCTATTTTCTGGCTCGTACTTTTGCTAGGTTTAGGTGGCGGCGGTATAGTGGTCTATCGCAACAGAATGAAAAAATAACACTTGAAGAACACTGGTATGGCTGAAAAAAAAACTAGCCCGAAGAAGAAGGTTAAACCCAAACAAAGCAAAAAAAGCGGATCAGGTCAAGATATAGCGGGTATATTAACTAAAATTGGAATCGTGCTTATAATACTGGCTATTGGATTACTGTTCTTTATTTTTTATCCCGTACTATTGGAAGAAGCCAAATATATTGTAAGCGATAGAAGTCAGAGTTATGAATATGCGATTACCGGTAGCGAAATTACAGCACAGAACTCTGAAATAACTCCAATAAACATGGATTTCGGGATCATAGTTCCTAAAATTAATGCGAATGCTCCTGTTATTGCTAATGTTGACCCGTATAACTCAAAAGAGTATCAGCAAAAACTTACTCAGGGGGTAGCTCACGCAAAGGGCACTTCCCTACCCGATATTAACGGAAATACTTTTTTATTTGCACACTCATCGGCAAACTTTTACGAGGCAAACCGCTTTAATTCGGTATTTTATTTATTACATAGACTTGAAATAGGTGATCAGTTTTTTATTTCTCATGATGGGAATTTATATGAGTATATTGTTGATGAGGTCAAGACAGTTGCACCTGAAAGCATCGACTATTTAACCGGTGTTTCAGCTGAAAAAACAGCTACTTTAATGACGTGCTGGCCACCCGGCACTACATTAAATAGATTGGTTGTTGTCGGAAAACAGGTTGAATAATACTGTATAATGTATTCCAGTAGCTAGTTAACGGGAGTACATTATTTTTATGACAAGCAAAGCAGATCAAACTCTGACAAATGTTTCACAATCTCCAAAAAAATTATTAATTTTACTGTTAGTTTTATTTCCGATTTTTTTGGTTATAGCCGGTTATTTATATTTTAGCCCAAGGTCATACATAACCGTTAGCGGGACATCCGAAAATGTGCGTACCAATGAGGTAGCTACATTTTATGTTGATGTATCTTCCACCAATGAGCTAAAAGAAACTGCTGTTTCTGAAATGACCGCCAATCTAGATCAGGTTGTTTTGGCTGTTAAAGAGTTTGGTATAGCCGAGGAGGATCTGAAAACAAATTATTTTAATGTATATCAGGAACAAAAGTGGGATCCGGATACTCAGGAGTCATCGCTAGGAGACTGGATAGCTAATAGCTCATTAGAGATAACTCTAAAGGATGTAGCGTTAGCCTCAAGTTTATCCGATTTACTTGTAGGTTTGAATACGGCAAGTGTAAATGGCCCGAATTTTGTGATTATGGATGTAAATACGGATGAAGGTGCTTTGCTTGCTATAGCACTAGAGGATGCAAGAGAAAAGGCCGACGTTGTAGCGGAAGCGAGTGGTATGAAGATTATCGGTATAAAAAGCTTTTCAGAAGGGTATATGTCTAGTCCGGAACCTATGTTGGCACGGATGGATATAGGAATGGGCGGAGCAGAAGGAATTCCCTTTGAGCCCGGCTCGTCCACGGAGAGAATGACAGTAACGGTTACGTATGTAGCCAGATAAATACTATTGTCAAAAACATTTTATCGGGTTTAGCATAATGTGAGGTCTTAGGGTGAATATGGATAGGAAGGTAAGTTGCTATACCAATGAATTGATAGGTTGAGAATTTTCCGTTTTTTGGTGCGATGATTGAGCGTTAATTTTATAGGGCAATGTAAAGTAAAACTTAGTACCTTTATTTAATTCACTTTCAAACCATATTTTTCCCCCACAGGTATTTACAATGTCTTTTGCTAAATATAAGCCTAATCCGGTTCCATCCGTTTCTATTTTAACTGCGTTTGAAGCTCTGAAAAAGCGCTGAAAAATGTTTTCCTGATCATCTACAGGTATTCCATAACCGTTATCCTCTACCGTTGACAGTACCTCATCGCCATCTACCTTAACTGTAATTTTAATCTGCGACTCATCGGGAGAATATTTTATAGCATTTGAAATCAGGTTCAAATACACATTTCTAATAAGTTTCGGGTCAGTATTTACCGCACCTACTTCAATCCCAACATCTACTTGAATTGCGAGTTTTTTAGCGGAAATTTTTTTCTCCAATTCAGTTAATACACTTTGAATTAAAGTAAGTAATAGAACGGGTTCGGATTCAACAACTATTTTACCTGATTCTATCCGCGAAATATTAAGTAAGGTGTTTACAAGCACAACCATTCTGTTATTTGATTGGTCAATGGTTGTTAGAAAATCGATTTGTTTAGCAGTAAGTTTTCCCATATCGCCGCTAAGTAGTAATTCTAAGTACCATTTAATAGCAGACAGAGGGGTTCTTAATTGATGAGATGCTAACGAGATAAATTCAGTTTTCATCCGATCAATCTCCTTTGCTTTAGTAATATCTCTCTCGACAGCAATAAAAAATTTAACTTCTTTATTTTCATCCAAAATGGGTGTAATGCTTGATTCTGCGATATATTTCTTGCCTCCTTTTTTCTTATTTTCAAACTCGCCGTGATATGTTTTTTTATCTATTTTTATTGTTTTCCATAAATCTTCGTATACAGTTGTAGGCATATTACCTCCCCATAGTGTTTTAGAGCCGGCCTTTCTCCCTATTGTTTCTTCAGGTGCAAAACCTGTTACATCTTTCACAGCGCGGTTGGCGTAAATTACAACACCTTCGGCATCAGTTATTATCATAAGATCGGAAGAATGCTCAACAGCCTCTTGGAACTTCATAAGTTGTTCCACTGCTTTTTTAAGTTTGTGCTCGTGTTTTTCAACATCTTTTGTTCTTTTTTCCAGGCTAGTAATTAAAGTTCGGTTAGAACGGATAAGCATTAACAACAAAATAAGTAACGACACTACCACTGCCGTAGTTGTAAAAATAAGTTTGACCTTTAAAGCCAGTAAGGAAGTGCTTACCAGGTTATTTATATCCGTAACAGTGCACTCGCCTGCAGACAATGCATTAAAACCGGTATTTATTTCATTTTGTGACGTACGAGTAAAGTAAAAAATTAAAATTACAGCTAGAATCGCAATAATACAAACAGTTACAATAATGAGCAGATTTTTTTTTGACATAAACTTTCAATCGCTTATCACCTACACATTTTCCCCTACATATTTTTACAGCTCAAAACCTAAGCACATCGGTGTACTTAAATAACTTAACAAACTAATTTTAGTTCACTTTATACCAAATCTACAGGTTCCGAATTCATATATGTCGGCGCTGCGGTCTGTGTAGCTTGAGTAGGCTGTTCCGGTTGTGTAGGCACTGTAGTTTGTAAAGAAGGCGCCGGTTTTGTATCCAACTGCTCTTTTTGTTCTTTCTCAGGAGCCTTTGTGCCTAACAAAATGTTGTACATATCATAAGGATTCATGACGTATGTTATTCCCTCATCTCTTCCCGACGAGAAATCTCTGTACATCAATGTCCCGTAATTAAATTTTCGACCCATGAAGCCCTGTGTTACAGACGTTGCTGCCACTCTTTGTATCGCGACACTTTTTGTTCTTGATCGACCGGTAACGACTACTTCTTCCTGTCTTATAAAATAGTTTCTACCTCTATAATCAAAATATTGCTTCAAAAATGCCATAAAGCCCATAGCCAAATATATCAAGTAAATAAGGCTTGGGGTTAGATTAAGCATAACTCCAAGAAAAATTTCAGTAGCAATTACTAATATGATAAAAACAAATGCCATAGGGATAAGTGGTCCCCACAAGCGTCTGTGATGTATTTGTATTTGTGTATAGCCTGTTAAATCCATATTAAATCCTTGTTTTCCTGTATAAAATAATACTAGCGGTATATACAAAATACAAGGTTGATTGGAACAGTAGCCCAAAACTTTAGTAAGTTTTTTACAACATTAACTTAAGTAACTAATGCTGTTAGCGCCTTCCCATAATTCTGAGCAGGTATAAGAAAAGATTTATTACGTTTAAATAAAGATCAAAGGCACCAACAACAGCAAGACTATTAGGGTTAGTAGTAGCAACACCTAGGTTTTGTGCCAATTTTTTTAAATTTTGCATATTAAAGCCGAGTAATAAAATAAATAAAATTACGCCGGTGTATGTAATCATCCAGCTTACTGTGTATGCAAGCGTGGGATTAAGTCTAATAATTAATAATACAAAAAATGAAACAACGATTATTGCAAGTAGGCCCATTATGCCCACAGCTCCCCAGTTAGTAAGATCACGTTTAGTAAACAAAGCATATACCGCAACAACAATAAATGTTATAACTGTGGCTACTAGTGCACCAACAACGGCTTCTAAGGAATACATCTGCATTACAGGTGCAAGCCACAGACCCATTAGCGCGCAGAATCCTAAATACATTACCGCGGTTACTGCCGTTGTTGTTTTTCTATATACATTGGCTATACCCGCTGCCAAAAATAACTGAAGTAAGAAAATAAAAAATGCCCATTGGTTTAGCGCCACCGCAAACCTTACATTTTCTTGCGCTTCGCGCAATGCCACTACCGTAACCAGTGAGGTTACGAACAAACCAAGCCCCATCCATAAAAAAACCCTTGATAAAAAAGTGTTTTGACTCATTAAATGTATGGTACACAACTATTTAAAATATAGCAATAGATATTATTTGATTTAAAATTTACCATAAATTTCTTTGTACACTTCAACCGATGTAAGGGCTAATACTAAAACAATAGGTCCGTAAAAAATACCCATTACTCCCCACAACGAAACACCTCCTAAAATAGCTACTATCATTAGAATTGGGTTAACTTTGGATTCTTTTGCAGCTATATAAGACCTAATTATGTCGTCTGCCATTCCGATAACAAAGGATTGAGCTAAAATCAGAACTAAGCCTTCCCAATTGTCTCCTGTTACTAGTAAATAGACTCCATACGGGTAAAAAATCATGCCGGTAGTAAGAACAGGTACAAATGACAAAACAAATAATATGGCGCCTAATAAAAATAAATAGTCAACGCCAATGAGCCACAAAAAAAATACTGCTAAAATAGTTTGCGCAATAGCGACTACAAAATTACCCTTAATCATACCTACAGTTATTTCTTTGCACTTAGCTATATACATTTTCGTTATCTTTTTTCCCAAAGGACTAATTTTTATTACGTAGTCAGTAAATTTATTTATGTTCGGTACAAGCGTAAATATAGCGAATAGAAAAATTAATAAGTTAATCAGCATTTTAAAGCTGTTTTTTGTTAACTCAATTACAGCAGATGTAGTCACCGGTTTTGAATTTATTGAGTCAAATAATTTGTCTACAAATTGAGGGTCGGAAAATAACTCTATTCCGCGAATGTAGTCTTTAGATTTAAACACAAAGTCTTTTATTAAAGTTCCCAGCCCACCGGTTTCTACGCTTTCGGTAAACTCAATTATTTGCCTTGCCGCCGCATACACTATTAAGGAAAGCGGAATAATTACCACAACAATTGTAAGTAAAACAACAATTGAGGCCTTAACTTTTGTTGGCCAATTTGGTTTTTTTCCATCTAGCCAGTTATAAAAAGGAAAAACCAACGCACTATATATAACTGCGGCAACTAACGTATTTATGTATGGTTTAAACACTAGAAATAAGGCGAGTAATGTTAAAAATA
>CAZBWW010000035.1:0-8150 GCA_964496005.1 uncultured Candidatus Saccharibacteria bacterium
CCAAAAATTCACTTTGCATCTGTTTTTCCTGTGCAACTTGTTTTTTGTACTTTATGAAAAAGGAAGAAACAACAACTAATAATACTATTGTTGTTGACAGGGCAATGAGCAGATAAATATACATCTTAGAGAATCCTAATTTACAAGTTTCACTGCAGAGTTTTCGGCATCCCCAAGATATGAAGCCACTTTATCAGATAGTTCTGACGGCACAATATTGTACTTCATTATATAGTCCTCTGCACCCAGCTCCAAAGCCTTGCTTACATTGTCTTCGTTACCGAAATTGGTCAAAATCGTAACTTTTATCGCTTTTGTTTCTTCTTGGGATTTTAGCTCTTCTAAAATTTGTAAGCCGTTTTTATTTGGCAGCATCAGATCCAACAAAACTAACGCAGGTTTTTGAGATTTGATCGCGTCGTATGCTAAGTTACCGTCAGAAACATTGCTCACAGAATAGCCTTTAAGCTCAAGCTCTGTCTTGTACAAGTTATAAAGTGGGATATCGTCCTCAACTATAAGTATCTTACTTGCCATATAAGAAAATGATACACAAAAACAATTTCACAATCAACAGGAAATGTATTATTCTTATGCACATGGTAAAAAAGGTTTTGTTGGGTATATTACTGCTTGGGTGTGTAGGGCTTGTTGTTGCAGCAATTGCTGACTTTTTGTACATGGATCAACAAATAAACTCGGGGGATGGATTTTTGTCACCAATAATCGAACAAGCAGAAAATCTAACCGCGGCGGTTTCTCCACCTCAAACTGATCTCGCAGATGATAATGTAATTAATGTACTGTTATTAGGAATAGATAGAAGAAGCAGAGCAGAAGCCGGGTACAGAACAGACATCATGATTCTGGTTTCAGTAAATACAGAAACTAATAGGGTAGTACTGACCTCAATTCCCCGAGATTTGTGGTACGGTAGCGGTAGGCTAAATGCGACGTATATTGCTGAGGGGTGGGAAGGTATGCAATCTGCAATTGAAGAAATTACAGGCCACAAACCTGAAAGATTTATCCTAACTGATTTCGCGGATTTTGCCTGGGTAATAGATGCGCTTGGAGGAGTTGATGTAGTCGTTGAAACTGCTTTTACTGATCATGAGTATCCCAATGATGTTACTAACACCCCAATGACAATTTCTTTTACGGCAGGTCCGCAACATTTAGACGGTGCTAACGCGCTAATTTACTCCAGATCACGGAAGGGCGATTTTGACAACGGAGACTGGGGAAGAATGGCACGGCAGCATATTGTACTAAAGAGTCTAGTAAACGCGATTGCTCAGCCAACCAGCTTTATTTGCGGTTTAACGAAAAATACGCCATTTGCACAAGGCGGGTGTGCCGAGGCAATAGACAAAAATACAATAGAACAAGCCCTAAAAACCGTAACTACGGGAAAGATGGAAACAAACCTGGCAGTTGAAGATCTAGTGTATTTGTGGGATTTTTATAAAGACAAAGATTTGTACACTATTGAGTCTCTATTTTTAAATCATGATTATTTGTTTACCCCGCCAATGGCTGAGTATGGCGGTGCGTGGGTGTTGGCGCCAATCGGAGATAGTTATACTACATTTCAAACTGATCTCCAGAATTTACTTACCGGTATCGCGCCAAGTGCTGAACCATCCGAACCGGTATTAGAAAATCAGACAACGGATCCTACTCCAGAACTGCCTGCTACAAACTAACTGCTACAAACAAATATTTTTATAGTGGCTAAGTGTTACCTTATGCCCTTTTTGTGTAATACAAATAGCATCTAACCGCCATGCTTCGACAGGTTTGCTTTGCTGTGCAAGAAAAAATTGTATTGTTCTATAAAGATGCCTAAATTTGTAGTAGGTTAAGGCATCGTGTGCATTCCCAAATGCGGTTGACGTTCTAAACTTGACTTCAATAAAGACTACTGTTTTTGAATTCTTTTGTGCTACCAGATCCAATTCTCCCCAATGGCATGACCAGTTTCTTGCGAGTATCTCATACCCCTTACTTTGCAAGTATTTAACTGCAATGTTCTCCCCATGTATACCCTTCTCGCGTTTCACAAAACTACCATAGCAGTATTTTCTACTTTTGTGAGCTGTAATAGTCTATTGAAAATAGAGTTGAGTGAGGAAAATAGAATTAACTGACTAAATCACAAAATAAGTAACTCGCTGACTTTAAAAAAATTACTCGGTAGTTTCCTCGTCGCTTTCACCTTCACCACTAGTGTCAGTAGAAGCGTCCTGTACTACAGGTTGTGTACTTTCCTGCGGTTCTTCAGTAGGTGCAATTTCTACAAGCTCTTCTTTTTTATCCACCGGTATGCCGTAAAATTTTACTAGATCTTCGGTAATCTGCATCCATAAAGGTACGGCTGTCTCCGCGGCATATACACTACTAGTCGGTTCTTGTAATTTAACGATCATGGTATATTTTTTACTTTCAGGTAAAAAACCTACAAATGTCGCGTTAGTCTTTTTAGGATCATATTTGCCATTAACCGGTATTTGAGCCGTACCTGTTTTTCCTGCAACTTTGTACCCTTTTATATTAAAATATCTGGATTCTCCGCCTTCAACAGCTTGTGTTAATAAATCGACCATAGTTCCGGCTGTTTCCTCTGATAGTACGCGGCGGACATTTTTTACCGGAATAGGCAATTCCTTATTATTATCAATCAATTTTTCAACAATTCGTGGTTTTATTAAATTTCCCCCATTTGCCATAACATTAATGACGTTAAGCATTTGCAACGGTGTAGCAGAAATTCCCTGACCAAAAGAAACAGTAGCCAAATCAATCGCAGTTAGTGTATCGGGATCCCGTACAATTCCCGTATCCTCACCTTCCAAATCAATACCTAATGGCTCACCCAACCCGAAGTTCTTCTGGTAATCAGACAGCTTTTCTGCCCCAACCTGGTGACCTACCCACGCCGCTCCAATGTTATTTGATTTCTGCAATAATTGAATAATCGTAAGTGTCCCGTGGTGCTTACCATCCCAGTTATCTATTACATAATCCGAGTACTGGACCGGTCCCGCATCTACAAATGTTGTAGTAGGCTCCACTATTCCTAGATCAATCGCCGCAGATACTGTTAATGGCTTCATTACGGATCCGGGCTCGTATGTTTCTTGAATTGCCAAATTTCGTCTTTCAACTTTTTTCATGTCGGGATTAGCGTCAGGCATTTCTTTTGTCTTATCTGCTTCGGCTGTCTTATCTGCTTCTGTATTTTCCGGTGTATCAGGTTCGGATTGGGCTGTTTCTATGGTTTCTTTATCACTATTTGTTTCGCCAGTTCCAAAATCATTAAAATTCGCAGGATCAAATGTCGGGTAGTTCGCCATGGCAACCACATCACCGGTAAACGGGTCCATAACTATTACGCTCCCTGATAATGCGCCATATTTTAAGACACCTTCCTTAAGTCTATTTTCCACAATATATTGCACAGCCCGATTTATTGTAAGCACAATATCCCGACCATTAATCGGGTCTACCCGTTTGTACCCACCGACTAAAATAGGTGCTCCAAGCGCGTCTTGTTCCTCGATAATCCGCCCCGGGCGCCCGCGTAAATCACCGTTAAAGCTACCTTCAATACCAAAGTACCCTTGATGCTCCCCTTTTTCGTTTCGGGCAACAAACCCCAACACATGAGAAGCGAGCGTATTTTCCGGGTAATATCTTTTGGGCTCTTCTTCAAAGCCAATACCTTCAAGTTGTAACTTTTCAAGATTATGCTTTTCTTCGGGAGTTAACTCGCTGTGCAATTTTACCCAAAACAAATCTAAACTTAGTGAGTTATAAAATTTTTCTTCGTAGAATGTAACCGGATCAGCTAAGCCATATTTGTTAAGTGCGCCAAAAAACTCAGCTAGTTTTTTTGCGGTTCCAAGCTTGTCTGTGATAACTTTTGGTTCAGCATATACAAAATATGAAACCTGTGTCGTCGCTAACGGATAGCCGTCGCTACTTAAAATGTCACCCCGTCTGGCGGGAATTTCTTGTAATTCCCAGTACTGTTCCTGCGCCATCGCTTCATATTGACCGTGATTAAGAACTTGAATTTGGAAAAGTCTTGCAATAAAGGCAAATGCTGTCAACACAAACACCGTAATAATGAGATTTATTCGCAAATTGTTTTCTTCGAGAGTTAGCCGCTTACGTGTCATTAAAATGATGTTAACACAGCTGTTGAAGTATCGGGGGCGATAACTGATACATATCTTTGCATCGGTTCAAAACCAAGTTCGGTAGCTCGGGTTTCTACAAAGGAAAGTGACGCAAATTTTGATTCTTCAAGTTTAAGCTCGGATATTTCTTTAAGTAGTGCTTGTTTTTCATTATCCAATTCAACCATTTCCTTTCCTTTTACGGCAAGTCTATTTGAGACATAAAGTTGGGTAAATATGCTGCATACAAATATGCCTGTACAAAGTACAAGTAAATTTTTGCAGTTGAGTGTTGCGATAATTTTTTGTTTCATTGTTCAAATATTTTTAACGACCTAACTTTTACTTTTCTTCCTTTTTAGCTTTTTCCTCTTTTGTTTTCTCGTAACATTTCTACGCTACGCGCTCATATACTCGCAACTTAGCGCTGCGGGCACGCTTGTTGTGTACGATTTCTTTCGCGGACGGTGTTACCGGTTTTTCGGTAACTGCTGCCAATTCGACATGCGCTGCTTCGATTTCGACCGTGTCTCTGCCGGTTATTACATCCTTTTTTGTGTTACTAGTTTTACTAGTTTTACTAGGCCGCACACCACGGCCAAATTGCTTGGCCACCCTATCTTCAAGCGAATGAAACGAAATAATCGCTATTCGCCCGCCAGGCAGTGTAAGGAGGTGTGCGGCCTGAGGCAGTGACTTCTTTATATTTTCAAGTTCGTCATTTACGACGATTCGTAAGGCTTGAAACACACGAGTTGCAGGATGTATCCTGCCGCGCTCGTAGCCTGGAGGAGCCTGCGCAACAATGAGATCGGCTAGATCCTTTGTTGTTACAAACTGCTTCAAATTACGAGCATCTACTATTGCATGCGCGAACTGCTTTGCTAAATGCTCTTCTCCGTATTCGCGAAATATATTTTCAAGTTGCTTTTCGCTTAGAGTATTTACTAAATCCGCTGCGGTTACCCCAAGTTCAGTATCTAACCTCATATCCAATGGCTCATTTTTTTGGAAACTAAGCCCTTTGCCGGAGTCATCCAACTGAAATGAACTAAACCCTAAATCGTACAAAATCCCGTCCACTTGTGTAAAACCATACTCCCGCGCTACCTCACCAATATTTTTAAAATTTGCTCTTACAGCGGTAAACTGCACACTTATGTCATGCGCATCAGTTTCCCCGGTAAAAAAATCTTTTTTTAACGTGCTAAAGATCCTATCCGTGGCTCGGTCAATCGCTCTTGCGTCTGCGTCAAGCCCCAACACACTACCCCCTAGTTTCAGAATTTCAAGTGTATGCCCGCCATCACCCAGTGTTGCGTCAATGTATTTTTTGCCTTTTTCAACTGCCAAGTACCTTAATACCTCATCCGTAAGCACTGGCTTGTGATAATTGTGGATCCCGCCACCTGATTTTTTACCTTCGGTCTCCATGCTCATTCCTACTCCGTACCGGCAGTAATTTGCGCCTGTACTTTAGCCAGATGAGCTTCCCATGCAGCCTTATCCCAAATTTCCACATGGTTTCCGGCACCTATCACAGCAGTTTTGCCGTTTAAATTAGCAAATTCGCGCAGATTCGGCGGAATAACCACTCGGCCTTGGTCATCAATATTTGCTTCGGTCGCATTCCCAAACAAATATCTTCTCAGCTGTCTGGTCTCCGGATCTGTAATTGGTTTATCTACCAACCTTCCGGCTTCCGCCTGCCAGTCTTCGACATCAAAGACAAAAACGCACGGCTCAAAACCGCGAGCCAGAATAACTGTATTTCCGGTAAACTGATCTCTTAGACGGCTCGGTAACGCTATTCGCCCACCCTCGGTCATATTTGGTTGATATTCGCCTAAAAACATTTTGGTCATGAGTTCACCTTTAGTTGTTCAAATTTATCCCGCGGCAGTTTTTACATTCAAAAATCAAAGGGCAAGAAAAAATCAATCCTTCATCATTTCGGTCAACATATTCACCATATTTCACCAGATCATATCCAATATGTCGCATTTACCACCGGGAGTCAATACAAAGATTACCCGAAGTGTTGTTTTGACAACGTTATTTGCTTGACTATTTACACGTTGGGGAGTTTGGTTGAGTTCGATATACACCGCAACAGTAACATCTAAAGCTTATTGTATAATTCAGCTAGCTATGAAAAAGGTGTTATCAAGGAAACCATCAGAATATCTAAAGCAAGGAATAGGTCATTGCGGGTGTTATTGCGTCAAGGCCATTCTTCAAGCGTATGACATGGACGTGTCATGCAAACCTGAGGAACTACACCTAAATCTTCTAGGAAGAATTACGGGAAGTACGATTGGTAAAAACTACTTCACAAAAATGTTAAAAAAATATGGAATTGCTTCCCAAACAAAAAGTGTAGAAAATATGTCCGATACACAAAACCTTGAAACTCTCAAACGTATACTTAATGACAATAAGCCAGTTATGCTAAGAGTCGGTAATGGCTACATACAATCTAACAAATATAATATCCTCATGGCAAAGTGCGTGATGCATTGGCTAACATTGTGGGGGTTTGATGATGAAAACAGGCTATTTTACGTATATGACCCTGCATTACCTAAAAAATATTGGGATACTAGCCTCCCGGTTGGGAATACAACAAGAACTTACAATGATATGTTGCGAGACTGGAAAATAAAAACAATCAATCCACTATATTTCCCATTTATGGGGAGAGCAAACTCTGTTTTTATAGAAATCAAATAGTAGTAAGTAATTATAAACTGGGAAATACCCTTACATATTATTTTACTTTTTCGGCAAATGTAAGTGTATAAGATCCGCGAGCCATGCGGCTGTCCATGGCGTAAGTTTAAGCGTTCGTAGCTCTTCAGGACTTACCCAATGCATATCATTCATTTCAGTCGGCTGAAAGTCCCCTGATATTTTTGCGTTGTAGCACAAACCCAAACTAGGTATGGTATTCGTACATTCAGGATCATCCCCAAAATTATGATACACACCTATTAACTTTAGTTCTTGTATGTCAAAGCCTGTTTCTTCTTTAATCTCCCGTTTAAGAGCTTCTTCGGGAGTCTCGTTATTATTCACTTTTCCACCGGGCATATCCCACCGCAACGGATATGGCATACGTTGTAAATCCGGGTGTTGGCCCATAAGAATAGCACCATCCTCGTTTTCGATACGGGCTACGACAAAAGGCAAAACCATGTGAAAATTTGGCATTTATAACCTTCGGCAGTAAATATGTACTGAAACAATTATACATAACAGTTAATTGCAGCGAGAATGCAATAAGAGTTATTTCGGAGTTCCCAATTAAGCCTTTGGCAACATATTTTGCTTTTTACAGATCAGCACTAAGCTGAACAACTTCCCGATACGAACTGATATAATCCGGATATGGACATGGATACATACTTAAAATTCCGTTCAGCTGCTTATGCCTTTATAAAACAGCTCTCTGGAGACGAGATGCGTTATGTATCACCAATTGAAAACCAACCTTATTGGACTCACTTAATGAATGTTCATAACTTCCTTATAATAAAAGGTGAAGATGATTATGAAGTTTTACTTGCGGCATTACTTCATGACACATTGGAAGATTATAATGTTAAGTACTCAGATTTAAAAAAACAGTTTACCAAAAGAGTTGCAGACATAGTATTGTTAATTACAAAAACAAGAGATTGGAACGCTAAAACTTTTTACAAAAAGATTATGGAAAATAAAGATCCTGCCGGGTGCAAAATTAAGATCGCCGACCGTATTGATAACGTGCTCACAAATAACTGTTATTCTGCTGACATAGAAAAGAACAAAAAATATTATGCAGAAACTGTTAAATATTTCGTGCCAATGGCCAAACGAGTGGGTTATGAATCTGATTTAAATAATATGCTATCCTATTTCAAGTCTAACGAAACAAGATATTTCAATTCAAAATGAAACACAAACATCGAATAAATCACT
>CAZBWW010000036.1:0-7338 GCA_964496005.1 uncultured Candidatus Saccharibacteria bacterium
TGCAAAAAATTATCCCACACCTGTGGTACGACAAAGAAGCTATAGAAGCCACAAATTTTTATACTTCCCTACTTCCCAATTCCAAAGTAAATAAAGTTACAACGCTACACGATACACCATCCGGTGATTGTGACATCGTGTCGTTTACATTGTTTGGGTATTCACTTATGGCTATGAGTGCAGGTCCTTATTTCAAAATCAATCCGTCAATTTCATTTATGGTAAATTTTGATCCATCACAGACACCAAATGCAAAAGAGTTAATTGAAGAGGTTTGGGAAAAACTTATGGATGGTGGAAAAGCCTTGATGCCAATTGATAAATACCCATTTAGTGCACGTTACGGGTGGGTTGAGGATAAGTACGGAGTTTCTTGGCAGTTAATACTAACAGAGCCTGAAGGTGATGAAAGACCGCTAATTATACCCTCTCTTATGTTTACCAAAAATTTAGCCGGTAAAGCTGAAGAAGCTACAGCTTTTTACATTTCAGTTTTTAAAGACTCTAAGCGCGGGACAGTTGCAAGATACACGGCAGGTATGGAACCCGATAAAGAAGGTACAGTTATGTTTACAGATTACAAACTCGCCGGGCAGTGGTTTGCCGCAATGGATAGTGCGCAAAAACATGACTTTCAATTTAATGAGGCAGTTTCTTTAATAATTAATTGCGCAGATAAGCGGGAAATAGATTATTTTTGGGAAAAATTATCTGCTGTTCCTGAGGCCGAGCAATGTGGGTGGCTAAAAGACAAATTCGGTGTTTCCTGGCAGGTAGTTCCCGCCAATATGGACAAATTAATGGAGCGGAATCCTGAAAAAACAACTCCCGTTATGCTTAATATGAAGAAAATAATTATTGCAGATTTAGAAAAAGCTGGTGTGTAATTATTAATTGCTATGGAGTGATTTTTTTAGTTTGGGAAAGTAGTTAGGTAGTGGACGGACTATGACTAAAAAACGGATTTCTTCTGGTGTAGTACATAATGTACCGCTTGATCTTAAAAAATTGCTTGTTTCCAACCCGAAAGCTTTAATTGCCTGGGAGGATATTACCCCGCTTGCGCGCAACGAATGGATATGTTGGGTGGAGTCTGCAAAACTAGAAGATACCAGAAAAAGAAGAATCGAAAGGACTAGCTCTGATCTTACGCATGGTAAAAGAAGGCCTTGTTGTTGGGCCGGCTGTCAACACCGGTAAACTTTTTAAATTCAGTCGTATCTTAGTTCCGGTTTATAAATCAAAACTCCGCACCCATATATTTTAACAGACCAAGATACTGAATTATTTGTCTTCGATTAAATCCATTACGAGTTTCTTGATCACCTGCTAAATTTATTAACGCGTAATGATTACCCGTTTTCAAAACCTCTACCACCGCTTTTACAAATTCATCGTCTTGAGTAAACTCCGAGATGGTATTTATCGGATATAAGTCGTAAAATTTTATTTGTCCATCGCTAAAAACTGTATTTCTAGGGTATGCAATAAAACTCGAATCTGTAGACTCTAATAATCTAACAATATCTTCGGGTGATTTTAAGTTTAAATATCTTCCGGTGCTTTCAACAGCCCTAACTCCTCCCGCATCGCATATATCTAGCATTATGCCGGTTTTCCTAATTAGTGTGAGCGCATCATTCGCGAATTCTTTTAACTCTGTTCGAAAGTCATCATTTCGGTACAATTCAGCCAGTTTTTTGTAATTATACGTATCTATAGATGCCTCAGGAGTAGCATTCTCCCACACTTCCATAAGTGCTGTCTCATGAACAGGAATTTGTGCTTCTTGTTCTGGTGTTAACGAAGTTAATTTTGCTTTTTTTAATAACCTTTCAATTTCCAGTCTTGGTGAGTCAACAACAGCAAACCCGTGCAGCTCCGGTATGTGGTCTGGCATATATTCTCGAATTTGTTCGTAGATAGTTCTTTTATATTCAGCAAACGCAAGCATTTTAGCTACAGCTTGTTTTCTATTTAATTCTGCCAATTCAGCTTCATTATTAGTAGTGTCGGAACTTTTTTTAGCTAAAAAATCAACGTCTTCATATGCTCCAAATTCTACCGGGTTTTCCTTATGCGGTGAGTATCTTAGTAATCTGTTTATTTTAATTACTTTTTCTCCGCCATCTATTTCTACTGTTGTTGTGTACGAACCCTGATAAATCTTATCTTCATTACGTAAAACAGCGTTACCACCTTTAATTGGTAAAACAGCTTCACTATCACTGAAGTTTGCAAATTGTGCGAAAGCTGGTTTTTCGACGGTCATTGCTTAATTATAACTAAGTTTCTTCCTTTTTATAGTTTTGTATAGGGGTTTAATTGTTTAAAAAAGTATTGGTCGGGGTAGCAGGACGTGTGTCTCGTGTACTCGACATCCTTTTCTCGTTTCATTCGAAAAGAACTAACCGTCCCCGTAAACTGCGGGGTTCAAATCCCTAGTAACCCACTAATGGTTTGTTCACCAACCCTTCGGGCTGCTGCTCAAACCATTGGTCGGGGTAGCAGGACTCGAACCTGCGACCTCACGGTCCCAAACCGCGCGCTCTAGCCAACTGAGCTATACCCCGAAATTTGACTTAATTAAAATAGAATTAATAAAGTACAGATGCGAAAACATTTTACCATTAATTTAACTTAAAGATTTACAAAAGACAGGTACTCCTACATATAGTTTTGCCATAAAATTTCTGTAGTATAAGATTTAACCCACCTCGTCAAAAATTCTGTATCTCGTTTGCAAGAATTATCTCAAACGGTTCCGATTCATATACCAACCGCGAGTTATTTAAAATATCAATCACATGAATTTTAATTGTGTACGTACACAGCTGATCTATAGAACAAGGTTCAGCTTCCGGATCCGGCGCGTTCCGCGAAAACTCCGAAACTACAAAAACATCATTACTATCTTCCAAAAAATATGCACGGTCAAAATAACAATTAGCTGTTGACGAACAGTCTACAAATCTTGCGTCTATGACCTTGTCTTCGTGTAAGCCATAAAAATGCACCTCATTTGGTTTATACCCATCTCTTGTAGTGTTTTTGTAATCTACAAACTCACGTTCACTTGGTGAAAAAACCACCTTGTCAGTATCAGTTTTCTTGTCAGCAATTATTTTTTCATACTCTGCCTGCACACCTTCCTGATCAAGATTTTTAATTGTCATCCATTTTGTGTTAAAAATCTCATTCTCCTCAATTAATCTGAATTCATCAGCATCAATTTCGTAATCTTTATTTTTTAGATTTGTGATCCATCTTTGAAACCCCTTGCTTAACTCAACTTTTTCTGGCAGTTTCGACCGATCGACTGCTTTCTCTTCTTTGTAGTTGAGGAACGCACTTGTTGCTACTAGTGTAAGTATCATAGTAACCAAAATTGTTGTTGTTTTAGTTTTCATTGTCACTTGATTATAACTTATTTTAAGCTGTAAAATTTTTTTGTGTTGGCGAACACTAGTTTTTATTATGCGTCAGCTGAAATTTTTTATATTGACCGTGTAGTTTAGCGACAAAACAGTGTAAAATGGTAAAATCACAAGAGGTTTGTGCTGTAGGTTAAAGTTACGTAGTTTTTGGTGCAGTAGGTATCTGCCCTCGTAGCTCAGTGGATAGAGCAGTTCCCTTCTAAGGAAAAGGTCGGGGGTTCGACTCCCTCCGAGGGCGCCAAGCAAAAGCTGAATTTCAGCTGGTTGTGTGTTAGGTATAGAGTTTAGTGTGCACTTTTATATAAGCCCGGGTGGCGGAATAGGCATACGCGCGAAACTTAAAATTTCGTATCTTAATGATGTGAGGGTTCGAGTCCCTCCCCGGGCACCAAAAGTTAAAAATGTACCCCGAAAAATCACTATATGTTATTATTTATGCATGTTGAGTAACCCCTCAGATACCTTACCGGATAATTCCGACCTTGAATCGCTAAATGACACTGTTAGTGGTGTCTATGCACAAGGCATTATGAGCGGTGAGAGTCCTTTTACCCCCACTTTTTCTCCCTCACCAGAAAGCGTGGTCAAGTTAGGTATGACCGGACCTGTTGTAAGAGTGCAGAGTACAACAATAGTACAACAAGGCGAAGGCATGACAAGTGTTTATAACACTCCTGAGCGTACAAGTGATACTGAAAAACTCGATATGGTTAATGAGGTAAATGTGTAGCTTAGATTACGTTTATGTTAAAATACTAATGTGCACAAAAAGTATGAGAACCACAAAGGCTTTGCACACATCTTTTTAGTCATCGTTATTCTTATAGCAGTAGTAGCATCTGGTAGTTATCTTTATTTAAAGAAATACGAGTCATTACCCATACCTATTACAATTGACATGCTAAAACCAAAACCTACTACCCCACAAGATTTGCCAGTCCCCGAAAATATTTCACAAGCGCACAATGCATTTGGTATTAATACCCTAAAAATACTTGCACGTGACGAGGGTTTAAATAATGTTTTCATTTCGCCTTCTAGCATTGCATTGGCATTATCAATGGTGTATAACGGCGCAAATGGTGAAACTAAAGACGCAATGCAAAAAGTGTTACAACTCCAAGGCTTAGATATCACAGCAGTGAATGAAGAAAGCCTAAGTCTAATTACAGGTTTAACAAATCCTGATCCAAAAGTAGAATTATCGGTGGCAAATTCAGTATGGGCAAGACAAGGCGTAGATTTCAAAAAAGAATTTCTGTCCACAGTTGAGAAATACTATAATGCAGAGCTTGAAACGCTTGATTTTACTGACCCGAGTGTAGCAGATACAATAAATGCGTGGGTTGACGAAAGTACAAGAGGAAAAATACCGACAATTGTAAGTCCGCCAATCCCCGCAGATTTAGTTATGTATCTTATTAACGCGGTTTATTTTAAGGGTACGTGGACAACCGAGTTTGATAAACAATTGACAACTGATAGGGATTTTACTGTAGGAGATGGTTCTTTAAAAAAGCACCCGCTCATGAAACACAAGGGAAATGTGCCATACTTAGAAACAACTGATTTTCAAAGTGCGGTGCTTCCCTATGGTGAGAACGAACGGTTAAATATGTATGTGTTTTTACCTAAGGACCTGAACAAGTTTGTGGCAGACTTAAACATTACTGACTGGAATGAGTGGATGACACAGTACGAAGAAACGGAAGGTACCATATTACTGCCAAAATTTAAAATGACTTATGAAAAAAAGCTAGTACCTGTACTGGAAGAACTAGGTATGGGTGTTGCATTTGGCGGCAACGCTGATCTAACAGGTATTGGTGAGCAACTATTTATAAATGATGTACTTCATAAAACATACGTTGATGTAAATGAGGAAGGGACCGAGGCTGCGGCAGTGACAAGTATAGCAATTATAGGGTCCACCAGTATACCAGAAAAGAGTAAAACTTTTTATATGGAAGTTAACCGGCCATTTTTCTTTGTAATTAGAGATAATTTAACTCAGGAATTATTGTTTATGGGCACAATACAGAATCCCGAAGTAAGCAACTAGAAATTGCAACCAGGTACGTTTTAAAAAAAACGATAATCAAGGTAAAATGTTTTGTGCTTCAATAAAATCAATTATCCCGTCAGCTATTCCCTTTGCAGGTATTTCCGGGCTATTTAGTAGCAAAGTTACGTCTGCGTGATTAGTAGCAAAACCGGTTTCAACAATTACACCCGGAGTCATTGGATGAATTGAATGCTTGTATCTTCTGGAATTAAAAGCATAGTATCTAGTCATATTCCTTGAAATATTTGGGTCTTTAATAAAGCCTGTCGTGTCACCATATGCTTGCTCGATTGCGGCTGCTAATTCGTCGGCTACGCCTGTCCGATCTCTTTGGTACGCAGCCACTTTATAGCCTCTCACGTTAGGGTTTAAATTCCCGTCCGCATGAATTGACACAAAAGCATCAGCCCAGTAGCTTTCGGGAACGGTTGCCGGTAATAAGTCAACCACGTAACCTTGCACTTCAAGTAATTTTTTTGTTTCTTTCGCAATTGCTAATACTATTTCCCACTCCGGAACGCCTTTACCTGTAGTTCCTCCCCCGCTTTCTTTTATTTTTACTAATTCGTCAGGCAGCTCATTATTTTTCCAATGTCCTACTTGCAACCCTATTCTAATTGGACCTGCCGGTCTCTGCCAATTAGTATATTCATCAAAATAAAAGGCATAGTCATTTTCTGAGTCAGTAGCGTCATCAGTATATGGCGGTGCGCCGTATTCCTTTGATTTTAGGTAATTAGAAATTATAGATACGCTTGAAATTACTAAAACGACTGCGAAAAGTATTAGTAGTATTTTATTTGTGGGCATGTCAGGCATAATTTTTGTGTTATGCTATTTTAGCAATGTTATCTGGACAGTCAACAGCATTTCCTGTCAGTAAAAATTTATCTAGACGTAAATACAATACTGCTCATCGCCGTCAACTTTAACTACTGTTGTAATAAAAGCATGATAATTGCTACTACGGGCATCCCTCCTTATTCGTGGATGTATGTATTCAATGCCTTCTATAAATTCGCTGCTGCCCCATACGCCGCCATCGGCTTGTGCAATTTGTGCTAACACTTCTCCAAGATCATCACTCTCAAAAAACGTGTTTAATGGGTTATTTCTGGTATGCTGTGGATAGTTGACTACATCATAATTTGCAGGCGAGCCGGCATACCATCTTCCGGATAAGTTCCTTGCTAAAAAATAAGCATGGGTACTCCACCCAGAATTACGAAAAGTATTCTTATTTTTTTGTATATTAGCCTGCGAATTTAGCAGTATTAATCGATCAAAATGTCGCTCATAATTGGCAGCTAAATAGTTTATTACCCTTTTGCAGTTTTGAACGCACAGTAAACCCGTAGTTCGAAATGTATAGAAATCAATAGCGGCTGTGGTGTCGGATTCAGTATCAATTTTTGGGTAAGCTGCTTCATAAAGTGGTCTATGTTGAAATTCGTATAGCTCGCCATTATAATCATGAGAATAAGCTATAACCATAGCATCCCCTATAGCAGCCCTTGAAATACGTCTTATTTCTGCAGCGGTTTTTTCTGACCTTAAGGAAGCCAATTCAGTGATTTCTAAAACTTCGAGTAAGCGCGTGGTATGTATTGTTGATGTTAGTTTCCCACCGTTATACCAGCTATGTATAGCAAGAGCTTTCTCCAGGTCTTGGATTTCGAATACGTTTCCGGTAGCATAACCCCGCACGGCCGGAAAAATAAATGCCCGACCACCCGGACTAAGAACACGTTCAGTCTCACCCACAAAAGACGTCAGCTCTTCAACACTCATTTTAGAAAGTTTTTGCGCTGGAACAGTATATGGGTAAACTAGCCT
>CAZBWW010000037.1:0-5032 GCA_964496005.1 uncultured Candidatus Saccharibacteria bacterium
GAAACGGGTGGAGCTACATTTACCAGCTACTACAACCAGGACGCAACAGCATTGGTTGCATTTAATCCAATGCACTCCATTTATCGTTTTCATGGAGGTCCAAACATGTTAGACCCCATATTTTTCCTTCCCATAGACAACTTTAAGGGTACGCAAGGGTTTTCTGATCACAGCAGACTGTGGGAAAAGGCAAAAGCATACAAGGAGTCATTTTTAAAAGGAAGAAAGGCGTTTGGAGCAAATGAAAAAGGTGAAATGGGAGAAAAAACGTTTGCCGATATGTTGGTAAATATCGGACTTGTGGGAGGTCCTATGCAACGAAAGGGTTGGCGTACAACGTGGCAACTCGAAAATTTATATATATATGACGAATCAATTAGTCAGAAAAAAACATATGTTGATCATGTACGCACGTTCAAAAAATTAGAAAATATTGGATATGAAGTACTACAGGACTATGTAACCAAACTTGACGCAGGATTTGCAGGAATATACAGCAAGCATGGTATGAACGATGTTGATAAACGAATTGTGGGTCAGAAAAAAGAACTATTTGAATATATTTTTCAAAAGTACTTTGACAAAGATCCGGCAGATTTGGGAAAGTATCTTGATGGTATACGGGATGCCGAAATGAAAAAGACTATGGATGCAATCCGTAAAGGATCAATTGCTCCATCTAATATTAAAGAACATGTAGAAGCGGCAACTTCAAAAGTATTTTTAGACCGCATGTTGGCGCGCGTAATATTACAGCGTATTCCCTCAAAAATTCTCCGTATGGACCGTGACCGGCACTCGGTTGAAGGAGTGAGTAGATGGAAACAGATCATGGAAGATATGGATATGAAAGGGAAGTTTAAGGAGTTTGATGATATTATGCAGAATGTAATTCTTGCAGAGCAGTTACTTCGTAAAGAGGTAAGTACTGCAATGCGGAAAAATCAAGAACTTAAACGTCCTGACGACGAGATGGGGGACATTCCGTATCGGATGACGGCAGACAAAATGCGTGCCGTATTAAAAAACAGAATATCAGACGCCGAAATAGAAGATGCAGTAAAGTTATTTGAAAAAACAAAGGAAAGATACTTTAAAGACGATGTAATAGACAAAGTTTTTGTGAAGTTCTTCAAAAATGGTGGAGCACGCGATAAAGAGTACAAGTTTACGGTTGCACTTGACGAAACCGACTTGAGTTTTATCCCTTTTCGGGGTGGTGGTCAAAGCGTGTTGAAGCGTGCAGTAAGCGATATTCATACTGTGGAAGAGAATATAACTAAGCCGTTATCACAGTTTGTGAGTGCGCTTCGCGATATGGCGATTAATGGCAAGAAGGACTTTGGGCCTATCATTGAGATTATGACCAAGTCATACAAGGCAATGGATGGTATTATTGCAACCGACTACGCACATGAGGTGGTATACAAAATGGCCGCAATGGCAATTACCTATATGAAAAAAGATACCCGAGCGCGAGCATTGGGAGGATTATTTGGAATAGGCAGACTTAATTCTATGGCGGCAGAAAGTGCAGGAAGGGGTACAGGAGTCTGGGAGTGGGATAGTGCTGAAATTGATCGTTTTGTGGTTGCGCTAGAATCAAGAGGAATTCTTCCCAATACTCCATATAATATTGCTGAAACCCCAAAGTACGAAAGCGTTTATGTAAATCTACCTCTTGCAAAAGACCCTGTTAAACTACCCGAAAAAATCCCGCTAGGTGAAATAGCGAATTGGATAGGTATTAAAGATGGTAAAGTAAAAATCCCATTTACTGATAGGACTCTTTTTACAATAAAAAATATTCCCCTTTTTAGGAGGCAAGCTAAAAACTTTGGATTTTATTCGAAACAGCTGAGAGAAAATTTTGGTGGTACAAAGTACGACATGGCATTTGACATTATAAATACATACCTACCCATAGTTTTGTTATTGATATTATTCAAGCAAATTAAAGATGCACTCGACGCTTCTGAGGGAAAAAAGAAGTAAAATTGGTATAGTGATACTATGCGTATAAAATCTATCAAAATTTTTTTCCTACTCATTACGCTTTTTTATTTAAGTGTGGGTGTCGTAGGGGCTCAATCTACTCTAGCAGGGCTACCATTACCTGGTACTACTTGTGGTGATGCAACGGACCCAAGTATAAATAAATGTTGTATCAACCCCATTATTACACCTACACCTGCCGTTTCGACAGGGGGAGTTTTTGGGGCAATAGAAACTTTTGTCAATACACGCATAGCATTAATCGCAAATCCTATACTTGAACATCAAAAACAAATTAGCTTGCAGCCCTGTGTTAATGGTGTTCCAAGTACTCCTGGAGATTTGAACAACACAAAGTGCATATGTATTCCAGCTGCTACACCCACACCTACAAATAACTTTGATATTATCTGCAATCGTATGGCTGATAGAAATGAAAAAAATAGTTGCAATACATGTTCACAATCAGGAGGAGTGTGGACAAGTTTAGGCTGTTTTACGGGTAGCGTGAGCGAGTTTATCCAAAATAAAGTATTAGGTTTGGGAGTGGGTTTAGCTGGAGGTATATCAACACTATGTATTATATTCGCCGCATTCCAAATGCAAACATCTCGCGGCAACGCAGAAAAAATCAAAAAGGCACAAGAATTACTTACCAACTGTATCACTGGAGTGATGATAATCATCTTTTCGGTATTGATCTTAAAGATTATTGGAGTTGATATATTGCGTATTCCAGGATTTTCTCAGTGAGAAATAACTTCTGATGGTCTTTTGTGAGCTGATTATATTTCTTTTGGTGGACTTCCACCACTTTGAAGTGGCTCAGGTTTAACTTTATTGTAGCTTGTGCCTTTACCTAGCCCCTTTAATTTATCAAGCAGAGATGAATTACCACCAGTAATTGCGGTTAGGCCTAAATTAATTGAGCTAAACTGACCAAGCATCCCTACACCACTACCAACAAGGCCACCCGCACCGGCGGAGAACGTGCCAGGACCAATGCTAAATGGTAGTGGTTTAGCGCCAATACCATCCTTAACAAACTTAATAAGATCAGGAAGAATAAAAACTAGACCCATTCCAAGCACAATGCCAAATCCGGTTGATTCGAGACCCTTTGCACCCATAATAAGCGGAGGTGCCCAAAACTCGCCCGGGTTTGCCAATGTGTTAATTAGTATTTTTGCAACGAGCAATATAACCACAACTGTAGGAAACGTTATAAGTTCTCCAATTAGTCCCTTGAACCAAAAACTAAAAACAGACTTACCCGGCAGAGCTTCAAAAAGCAGAATTATTGGTGAAAGCACGATGGTTACGATTATTTGTATGTATGCACGAATCAGAATAAAAAAAACACGAAACAACATTGCAGTAAATGTAAGCATTACGAGTATGCCAATTATAAAACCAAAGCCATGAATAGCCATGGTTATAGCGGCAACATAAAAGAAAAAAGATAATATACCGCCAAGTATGGGATGCGGAAGTTCTCCAAGTGAGTTTCCAAATAGGTTTAGACCGTTAAATATACGTTGGATTCCGATAGCGTTACTTTGATCAACCATTCGCGCTCCCACCAACCAAATTGTGCCACCCACAGCAATAAGTCTTCCAAGGTTGTCAATCCACTCAGGGAAAAAACTCATAAATGCATCACCAATAAGTGTCATTCGTGGGAAAAGTGGCATAAGCGAAAAGTAAGATAAAGGCCATGCGTTTACTTGTTTTGGATCTGCTGGCATTAAAAATTGGTAGAGTGTACCAAAACCTGAATCAAGGAACGTGCTTTGCATTGTGTTGGTATCATAGTAGGTATTATTATTACTTAAAAGTCCAATCGAAAGCACAATTAGTATATACATGATATCAATCAGTAGTCCAGCAATTGCAAATGAAAAAGTAATAAGAATAAGTGTTATTACAATCTTTGGTAGGGCATTCTCAACAGAGATAACCGTTTGTGGATTGATTTTCATTCGAAACATTATCATAAATCCAATCACAATCATCACTAACACCAAACAAAGATATGCTACATCTCTAAATATTTTCCAAAGACTCATGAGCGGTTTAATTGAAGCAAATCCAATACCTTCGGCTGCATATGTTTGTGGAATAAGACCTGCTTTTTGGAAAGAGTCAAGAGCCCAATATACACCTGATGCAGGTGGGTTGATATAGGGGAAGCTAATAAGACCAGTGGTTCGTCCAAGTAAACTTGTTTTAAAAAAAGATTCACCATCTGAGGGGGTGTCGGTGCAAAGTTCACCCACAATAGAACAAGTAGTAAGCCGATAGATAGCAACAGCATAACGTCCAAACGACGTTTTCTGCAATTCCTTATTGTTGATGATAGTATAAAGTTCATTACGTTGAGTTTTTATTAGTTGTTTGCTTGTGTCCGGTATTTTGTTTTTGTTTATAAAATACGCAAATAGCGTAATAACTACCACAAAAACAGAAAGTACCAATAAAAGATTTCTTACAAAAGCAAGAGAGTTTGTTACAAACTTAACCATATTTCATTCTATAGAAAATACTCACTCAAATGCAAACTGTTCTGCGGGTATGGATGGATAGGTGTTTTGAAGCCAGGTAAAGAAGTCTTCTTCGGTGCCTGTGGCAGACAGCTGTACGATAAAGCTGTCATTTTCGTAATCAAAGGTTATTACACCAAAAGGCTGAGTTAGGGGTGTTTGGCGTCGGAGTGTTGTTTTTTGTGCGCCTAATTCGAAGAGTGGTTGTGGTATTTCCTGGTTTGAGTCTGCCCCGGTAAATGTAGGTACTGGATATGGAGTTGGAGATGGTCCGGGTGTGGGTGATGTGAAAACTTTAGTGGGAAGCACTATTGTGGGTATCGGTTGTTGAGTTGGAGAGGGAGCTTCTGTTGGCTGTGTGCGAGGATTTATGGGAACTGCGAGCACTATAATTATCAATACAAGCGCGACAGCGGCTGGAATGCCGTAATATTTTAATGTTGTTTTTGAAATAGGCATATAATTAGTTTATAAAGTCGTAAAGTCGTAAAGTC
>CAZBWW010000038.1:0-3993 GCA_964496005.1 uncultured Candidatus Saccharibacteria bacterium
ATTTCGGCTCATGGCTAATTTAATTAACTGCGCTATCACTGGACTGATAACCAGTAACACTAACGCAATAAGTAAGATAATACCTCCCATATTGTCGGAGCTTTTTCTCTTCCCGCCGTACAAAGTACCCCTAGTAAACCAATCAGCAAGTAATGTAATACTCCCTACCAAAATACTAACTAAAGACATTAACCTAATATCATAATTACCGACATGCGACAGCTCATGCGCTATTACGCCCTCCAATTCCCGCTTTTCCAGTTTTTGCACAAGCCCCGTGGTAAGTACGATAACCGCATGCTCCGGGTCTCTGCCGGTTGCAAACGCATTTAGCGCGGTATCTTCTATTAGGTATACTTTGGGTTTCGGTAAACCTGACGCGATGCACATATTTTCTACTAATTTATGTAAATCAGGAGCATCTGTTTCTGAAATCTGATGTGCATTAGAAATTGCAAGTACCATTTTGTCGGAATTGTAATAACTGATAAACCCGGTTACCCCGGAAAAAATAAGTGCAAACCCCATAAAGCTAATCGCGTCAAACGAGGTTTCGCCAAAAAGAAAGCCTAACGCAAATCCAAGCACGCTTATAAACATAATGAAGGCAATTAGAATAAGAAGTGTTTCCCGTTTGTTTCGGTCAATGTGGGTGTATATGCTTGCCATTGTTAAGATTTTACCATTTTGTGGTGCATGTTTTGTAACCTCAATGAGGAAACTGTGAGCATGCAAGGTTTTTGAAGTCAACCAACAGTTTTTCTGAATTATTGCCAAATGTGCTCGATCCGCGAGTCGCGGTTTACAGGTATCGAGGCCAGAGCAGCCGCCCAGCTGGTGAATTCGCGAGAATTCGCGCCGACGGTAACTCTATATACCTGATTTCCAATGCAGGGCGGATCGGTCGTCATTGTATTTCCAGCCCCACCGGGAACTCTCCACGCTACGCCGGAGTTGCAAAACCACACATATGTGACAGGGGATACGTGGGTTAGGTCGATGTACTCGACCTGATACCCCCCATCAGTACCGAGCACGGCACCGTAAAGGTCTTCCAAACCAGTGGTATAGCGCCAGGTCGTGTTGCCGGAATGCTGTCCGAGATGGTTAACTACCCATCCGTTCAATTCAAGCCGGACCTGCACCTTCTCTCCAGCTTCCAGCGTTACCCACGAGGTCCAGCCGTTGTTGAGAACTTCCTCAACGACTGTCCCGTCCTGAAACTTCCAGGAGACCGCCAACCCACTGATGCCAGATCGGGTATCCCAGTCACTGACATACAAGCGGATTTGGGTGGGTTCCTGGGCAATCGCGGAAGAGGCGCTCCCCACGATTGCAATGAACAGTAAAACGAACAGAATTTTGTACATTTGTTTTTTCCTCCATATGAATGTACAACAACCGAACCACACCATTATACTATAGGATATTATATTGTTCAACTTAAAAATGGGTACTGCGGCAAACAGAGCTATTCTTTTTTATCGTTAAATTCCACTTTTACAGGCTCGCGTTCGGCATCACCGATCTCAAAAAACTCTTTCTTTTCAAACCCAAACGTATTAGCTATAAAATTTGTAGGAAACATAACTAATAATTGATTGTAATCTCGTACCACCGTGTTATAAAACTGTCTGGCGTAAGAAACCTTATCTTCGGTATCCGACAACTCCTTTTGTAAATTCAAAAAACCATCTTGTGCTTTAAGTTGGGGGTAAGCTTCTGCTACGGCGAACAAACTTTTTAATGCACCCTTCAGCATATTGTCCGCCTCGGCTGCCTCGTGAGCATTACCGGCATCCATAAGCGCGGATCTTGCTTTTGTTACGTTTTCGAAGACTTCTTTCTCATGAGTCGCATACCCCTTAACTGTTTCGACGAGGTTTGGAATCAAATCAATTCGTCTTTTCAGCTGGACATCAATCTGACTCCAGGCTTCGTCTATTCTCACAATAAACTTTGACAGCTTGTTATAAACTCCGATTATGTAAAATAGCAGTAATGCAAGTAAACCTAGACTAGCTAACAAAAATATAGGCATACATCCTCCAATTAATTATCTACCTCTAATAATCTCAAAAAATCAGACAAAGGTAAAGTGTTTGCGATATCTTTCTTTTCACACCACCCTCTCCGGGCCACATCTACACCGTAGCGCATTAGGTTTAGGGCTTCTTTCACATGTGCATCGGTATTTACGATCATTTTTACACCTTTTTTTTGTGCCTCCCGGACCAGTTCATAAGGCAGATCCAACCTTGATGGTTGAGAATTTATCTCAATAATTTTTTCATGCTTTAGTAACGCTGAAAAAATTGCTTCCCAGTCTATGTCACATGCGTCTCTTTCATTAATTAACCGCCCTGAAGGATGCCCAATAATATCTACCAATGGATTTTCGATCGCGCTTAGCAATCTCTGCGTCATTTGCTGCCTGTTCTGGTCAAAAACTGAGTGCACTGACCCAATCACATAATCAAGTTTTTTTAAAATTTCGTTGGGTAAAGCCATTTCATTACTAACTAAAATATCAACTTCGTATCCAAATAGTACTCTTATGTTATTCTGTGAGGAATTAATGTGTTCAATAGTCAATCTTTGCTTGTCTATTATATCTATTACTTCAAGTCTACCCCTGCTTTTTATGCTCGGGGCGTGGTCGGAAATCCCTATATATTTATAGCCCAGACTTATTGCCGTACTAACAATATCATCTAATGTATCTGCACCATCTGGGGACGCATTTGTATGTACGTGCACATCACCCTTTATGTCCGATAAATCAACCAACTTAGGCAATTCGCTGTTTTTCGCTGCTTCAATCTCGTCCTTGCCGTGCCTTAGTTCAGGCGGAATAGCCGGCAAACCTATTTTTTTGTAAAAAGCATCTTCTGTTTCAAAGGCAAATGTTTTATCCTGTTTCTTGTCTTTTATCCCATACTCGGACAATGAAAGCCCTTTATCTAAAGCATAAGTCCGTAACAACACATTATGTTGCTTTGAACCCGTAAAATACTGAATCATTGAACCCCACAGCTGCGGCTCAATAACCCGTAAATCAACCTGAACGTCATTTTTCAGCACTACAGCAGCCTTTTTATCACCTTCACTTAAAACATCACCCACTTCATTAAACGCGATAAAATGCTTTATTGTTTGTTCCGGCTCCATGGTTGCTACTGCAAGATCAATGTCACCAACTGTTTCCGCTCTTCTCCGCATTGACCCTAACGCAACAATTTTCTCAACACAATCAAGCTCCTCCATATAACCCATAATACGTGATGCCACTTCTTCTGCCTTTATTAACAACATTCTTTCCTTTTCGCGTTTGTGTGTTTTCGTTTCAGTAATAGCCTCAAGAATGTCTTTTTCTGATTTTTCACCAAAACCGTCTAGTTCACGTATTTTTCCGCCCTCAGCGGCTTTTCTAAGCCCCTCTAGCGCGTTTTCCCTGTTATCAAGGTTAAATGCCACCGCAAGTTTATATGCTTTTTTAGCGCCAATTCCACGCAAACCTATTAAACTAAACATACCTGCAGGTAAAATAGCCTTTGCTTGTTCAAATTCAACTACTTTTCCTGTCCGAAACAGCTCATCAAGATGCTGCTCTAAATTAGGGCCTACTCCGGGAATCTCCCCTAACCTGCCATTTTCCCACAAGTCCTGCACACTCATAGTTGAATTGTCGATGGCTGATATCGCATTTTGGTAAGCGCGAATCCTAAATGTGTTCGCACCCGTTACTTCCAACGCTGCGAGCATTTCTTTTAAAAACAAAACAACTTCTTTGTTGGAAAATTTATATACTTCAGGCATGTTGTAATAATAGCATTTCGTTGACGCTACATAGGCAATTTGCTAAGATTCACATTGATTCAAGGTTTAATGGAATTTTAATGATTTTTCCCACCGTGGGGCCATAGCTCAGTTGGTTAGAGCGCTGCCCTGTCACGGCAGAGGTCGCGGGTTCGAGCCCCGTTGGTCCCGCCA